>AP025179.1:5109290-5418580 GCA_021654635.1 Mycobacterium kiyosense | reverse complement strand
GTGCCGACGCCGGGGCAGCGGATTGATTCGGGGGAGACGCTGCGGTTCAACCCGTGGTGGCGGTTGTAGATTCGCCGGCCTCCTCACGCCGCTCGCGGCGCGCATCGTCGCCGGGCTGAAGCCCGATTGCCCGGCTCCTCCTCACGCCGCTCGCGGCGCGCATCGTCGCCGGGCTGAGGCCCGGGCTAAAGTTCGGCAATGAGGACACGTCGGGCAACGGCCACACTCCTGACGCTGCTGGCGCTGGTGGGCTGCAGCCCGACCCAACCAACCTCCACCCCCGCAACCACATCCGCGAACGTGCCCCCTAACGAAATGTCAGGTCTGCAGATCCCCGCCGGGCGCATCGACGAAGCCGTCGCCAAGGTCGACGGCCTGGTGGCGGAGCTGATGAAGGACAGCGGCATCCCCGGCATGGCCGTTGCCGTCGTATACCGCGGTAAAACGTTATACGCCAAGGGTTTCGGCATCAGAGACGCCAGCAAGCCGGATAATCCGGACAATAAGGTGAACCCCGACACCGTCTTTCAGCTGGCCTCGATCTCCAAGTCGGTCGGTGCCACGGTGGTGGCCCATCAGGTAACCGAAGGCGCTATCACCTGGGACACCCCGGTGGTGACGAAGCTGCCGTGGTTCACCCTCAGCGATCCCTACGTCACCCAGCACGTCAGCGTCGCCGACCTCTACTCGCATCGCTCCGGGCTGCCCGACCACGCCGGCGACGCCCTCGAAGACTTGGGCTACGACCGTCGACAGGTGCTGGAAAGGCTGAAGTACCTCTCTCTGGCGCCGTTTCGAATCAGCTACGCCTACACCAACTTCGGCGTAACCGCCGCGGCCGAGGCGGTCGCCGCCGCAGCCGGCAAGCCCTGGGAGGAGCTGTCCGACGAGGTGCTCTACCGCCCACTGGGCATGTCGTCCACCAGCTCGAAATTCGCCGACTTCCTGGCCCGCCCCAACCACGCCGTCAACCACATCAAGGTCGGCGACAAATGGGAAGCCCGTTACCAACGCGACCCCGACGACCAGACGCCGGCCGGCGGGGTGAGCTCATCGGTCAACGACATGGCACGCTGGCTGGCCATGGTGATGGCCAACGGCACCTACAACGGTCAGCGGATCACTTCGCCGGAAGCCCTACTCCCCGCTATCACGCCGCAGGTCATCTCGGTCGCAGCGAGCAACCCGAAGGCCCGCGCCGGCACCTACGGCCACGGCTTCAACGTATCGGTGACCTCCTCCGGACGCACCCAGTACAGCCACTCCGGCGCGTTCGGTCTGGGCGCCGCAACCAATTTCGTGGTATTGCCCTCCGAGGACGTCGGCATCATCGCCTTGACCAACGCCGCACCCCACGGTGTGCCGGAGGCGTTGACCGCCGAATTCATGGACCTGGTGCAATACGGCCAGCTGCGCGAGGACTGGGCGAACCTGTACCGCCAGATACTCACGCCGATGAACAACCCGGACGGTTCGCTGGTCGGCAAGCCGCCCCCCGGCCAACCCCGCGCCACCCAGGCCGCTGAGCGACTACGTCGGTGTCTACCACAACGACTTCTGGGGGCCGGCCACCGTCACCGACCACTACGGCCGACTCCAGTTGGCGCTCGGGCCGAAGAACCAGACCTTCGAGCTGACACACTGGGACGGCGACACTTTCACCTTCCCGCTGGCAACCGAAAACGCTTTGCCCGGATCGATTTCGAAAGCCACCTTCACGGGCGCGTCACTCAACCTCGAGTACTTCGACTCCGCCAAGCTGGGGACGTTCAACCGATGACGGTCACCGGGCTGTCCGATGCGCAAGTGGCGCAACGGATTGCCGAAGGCCATGCCAACGACATTCCGCAACGCAACACCCGCAGCATCGCCCACATCGCGCGGGCCAACGTCTTCACCCGCATCAACGCCATCCTGGGCGTGCTGTTCGCCATCGTGCTGGTAACAGGCTCGGTGATCAACGGCTTGTTCGGCATACTCATCATCGCCAACAGCGTGATCGGCATGGTCCAGGAGATCCGCGCCAAGCAGACGCTGGACAAGCTCGCCATCGTCGGGCAAGCAAAACCATTGGTCCGCAGGCAGTCCGGCACCCGCACCGTGCCACCCTACCAAGTTGTGATCGACGACATCATCGAGATCGGCCCGGGCGACCAGATCGTCGTCGACGGAGAAATCCTGGAAGCCAACAACCTCGAGATCGACGAATCGTTGCTCACCGGTGAGGCCGACCCGATCGCCAAAGACATTGGCGAACAAGTGATGTCGGGCAGCTTCGTCGTCTCCGGATCGGGCGCCTATCGGGCCACCAAGGTGGGCCATGAGGCGTACGCGGCCAAGCTCGCCGCCGAAGCGAGCAAGTTCACCTTGGTGAAATCCGAACTGCGCAACGGCATCAACAGGATCCTGCAGTTCATCACCTACCTGTTGATTCCGGTGGGCCTGCTGACCATCTACACCCAACTGTTCACCACCAACGTGGGGTGGCGCGAGTCGGTGCTGGCGACGGTGGGTGCGCTGGTGCCGATGGTGCCCGAAGGCCTGGTGCTGATGACGTCGATCGCGTTCGCTGTCGGCGTGGTACGACTCGGCCGGCGGCAGTGCCTGGTGCAGGAACTGCCCGCGATTGAGGGACTGGCCCGGGTCGACGTGGTCTGCGCGGATAAGACCGGCACCCTCACCGAGAACGGCATGCGGATATCCGCCGTCGAAGACCTCGACTCGGCCACCGAGAAAGTCGCCGACGTACTGGCCGCCCTGGCCGCCGCCGACCCCCGACCGAACGCCAGCATGCAGGCTATCGCCGAGGCCTACGACACGGATCCGGGTTGGACCGCCACCGCCACAGCGCCTTTCAAGTCCGCAACAAAGTGGAGCGGGGTGTCATTCGGCGAGCACGGCAACTGGGTGATCGGCGCTCCCGACGTGCTGCTGGAACCGGATTCGGCGGCGGCCGCGCGGGCCGAGGAGATCGGCGCGCAGGGACTGCGGGTACTGCTGCTGGGTTCGGCCACGGCCGGGGTGGATCAGCCCGACGCCCCGGGCACGGTCACCCCGGTCGCGTTGGTGGTGCTCGAACAGAAGGTGCGCCCCGACGCGCGCCAGACGCTGGATTACTTTGCCGCGCAGGATGTCACGGTGAAGGTGATCTCCGGGGACAACGCGGTGTCGGTCGGCGCGGTGGCCGGCGAACTCGGATTGCGCGGTCAGACGATGGATGCGCGCCGACTGCCGCACAACGCGGATGAACTGGCCGAAGCGCTGGACACCCACACCACCTTCGGCCGGGTCCGCCCCGACCAGAAACGTGCCATGGTGCACGCGCTGCAAGCCCGCGGGCACACCGTGGCGATGACCGGTGACGGCGTCAACGACGTACTCGCCCTCAAAGACGCCGACATCGGCGTCGCGATGGGGGCCGGCAGCCCGGCAGCCCGCGCCGTGGCGCAACTTGTGTTGCTGGACAACAAGTTTGCGACGCTGCCTTACGTGGTTGGCGAGGGCCGGCGGGTGATCGGCAACATCGAACGCGTCGCCAGCCTGTTTTTGACCAAGACCGTGTACTCGGCGTTGTTGGCGCTGCTGGTGGGCCTGGAGTGCCTGCTCGCCAAGCCGTTCGGGGTCGACCCGCTGCTCTTTCCCTTCCAGCCGATTCACGTCACCATCGCAGCGTGGTTCACGATCGGCATCCCGTCGTTCATCCTGTCGCTGGCCCCCAACAACGAACGCGCCTACCCGGGCTTCGTGCGGCGGGTGCTGACTTCCGCGCTGCCGTCGGGACTGATCGTCGGAATCGCGACCTTCGCGTCGTATCTCACCGCCTATCACGGCCGGAATGCGACGGGCGTGCAGCACGACCAGGCGTCCACGACCGCCCTCATCACGCTGCTGGTGTGCGCGGTGTGGGTGCTGGCGGTGGCCGCCCGGCCCTACCAGTGGTGGCGCTTGGCACTGGTCGTCGTCTCGGCCGTGGCATACCTGGTGATCTTCAGCCTGCCCTGGACGCAACAGAAGTTCTTCCTCGACCCGTCGAACCTGACGGCAACCGCGACGGCCCTGGGGATCGGCGCGCTGGGAGCGGGGGCTATCGAGGCCATGTGGTGGATTCGGGCGCGGATACTGGGCGTCAAACCGCGAGTGTGGCGTGCCAAGTAGGGTTTTGCCGAGCGAGTCAGGGCTCCCGGGGGAGCAGCGCTGGGACAGGACCGGGGAAAGGAACACTGCCATGGGTTTCATGGATAAAGCGAAGGACCTGCTGTCGCAGAACGCCGACAAGGTCGAGACGGCAATCAACAAGGCCGGCGAATTCGTCGACGAGAAGACGCAGCACAAATACTCCGACACCATCCACAAGGTGCAGGAGGAAGCCAAGAAGGTCGCCGCACCGGGCGAGCAGCAGGGGTAACCGGGCATGGCGAAACTGTCGGGAGCCATCGACGTCCCGTTGCCGCCCGAACGGGCGTGGCAACACGCCTCGGATCTGTCCCGGTACAAGGAGTGGCTGACCATCCACAAGGTCTGGCGCAGCACCTTGCCCGAGGTCATCGAGAAGGGCACCGTGCTGGAGTCCTATGTGGAGGTCAAAGGTATGACCAACCGGATCAAGTGGACGATCGTGCGGTACAAGCCGCCCGAGGGCATGACCCTCAACGGCGACGGTGTCGGCGGGGTGAAGGTGAAGCTGATTGCCAAGGTGTCGCCGAAGGACGACGGCTCGGTGGTTGGCTTCGACGTCCACCTCGGCGGGCCGGCGCTGTTCGGGCCGATCGGAATGGTGGTGGCCGCCGCGTTGCGCAGCGACATCAGCGAGTCGCTGCAGAACTTCGTCAGGGTGTTCGCCCGTCCCGATCCCGGTACGAACGGCGACAGCGTTCTGCACCGCTGACGTGTTGGTCGACAACGGCGGGACGGTGATCATCGGCAGTCGTTGCCGAGCGAAGCAAGCTAGCTGATCAACTACGTGAGATCAATAGCAAAAAGTTTGGCGATTCCTGTGAGATGACTGTCTAATAACTGAAATCATGGCGCGATGGGGCATCACCGGGCCAGGGAGGCTGGGGCGGCGACGCGCGCGGTCAGCGCGTTTCTAGCGCGCGCCGCCGCGGGCCCGGCAGGGTTGCTGATCGAGGGCGAGGCCGGTATCGGCAAGACCACGTTGTGGGCCGAAGTCCTACAGCGGGGGGCGCAGGCCGGGTTTCGGGTACTCACCGCGCGGGCCAGCCCGTCGGAGACACGCCTGACATTCTCCGTGCTGGCAGACTTGCTCGACGACGTCGAACCCGCCGTCCTGGAACGGTTGCCGAGTGTGCAGCATCTGGCGCTGGATCGAGTGCTGCTGCGCGGCGCCGAAGGGCCGGCCACCGACGAGCGGGTGGCTGCTGCGGCTTTTCGGTCGGTGGTGGAGTCGATGGCTCGGCAGTCGCCGGTGCTGGTGGCCATCGACGGCCTGCCGTTCCTGGATGCGGCCAGTCAGGCCGTCGTGGGCTATGCCGCGCGCCGGTTCAACGGCCCGGTCGGGGTGCTGGTCACCGCACCCACCAATGTTGCTGAAGTCCCGGACGTTTCATGGCTGCAACTCGCCCATCCCGACGCAGTGGACCGACTGAAGCTCGGTCCACTGAGTCTCGGTGCTCTGCACGCCGTGCTCGCTACCCGGCTGGGTCGGACCTTGTCGCGACCGGTGATCACCCGGATCCACCAGATCTCGGGCGGCAACCCGTTCTACGCGCTGGAATTGGCCCGCACCGTCGACGCGGATCGCGCGGACGGCCACCTCGGATTCCCGCCGTCATTGCGGGAACTGGTGGAACAGCATCTGAAGACTGTGGGTTCCGAGGCGATCCGGTTGCTCCTGGCGACCGCGTGCGCGGCGGATCCCACCGTCGAGGAACTGGCTCAAGCCACCTCCACTTCGGTCGAACAAGTGGTTGCACTGCTGGAAAGCGTTGAACAGCAGGGCATTATCGTCCTGGATGGAAACCGGGTGCAGTTCACTCACCCGTTGTTGTCCTACGGCGTGTACGTCCATTCCGGTGCTTCGCAACGTCGCGCCATGCACCGCACCCTGGCGTCGCTGACCGGCATTCCGGAGCTGCGTGCCCGACATCTGGCTCTGGCGGCGGTCAGTGCCGACGAGGCGACCTTGCAGGCGCTGGACTCAGCTGCCGCCGCAGCAGCCGCGCGCGGCGCGCCCAGCGCTGCCGCCGAACTGATCGAACTGGCCATCGGACTCGGCGGCGACAACCCGTTACGGCGTCTCGGTGTCGCCGAACAGCATTTCCGCGCAGGCGCTTTCGATCGCGCTGACCAGCACCTGCAACAGGTCATCGACACGACACCGCCGGGCACGCTGCGAGCGCTGGCGCTGATGCTGCGTGGCGCCGTGTATGGATATGGTGACCGTTTCACGCTGGCCGTACCGATGCTCGAGCAGGGCCTCGCCGAGGTGGGGGACGACAGCCCGGGCCTGCGTGTGCAGGGTCTGTTGCTGCTGGCGCTCGCGGTCGGCCTCACCGGCGACATGAGCTCGTCGGTCGACTACGCCCGGCGCGCGGTCGCCGACGCCGAAAAGGCAGGCGACGCGACGGCACGCAGTCACGCACTCGCGCTGTGGGCGCACGTGAGTTTCATGTACGGACTGGGCACCGACGAGGACGCGCTGCGTACCGCGCTCGAACTGGAGAACCATGATGTCCCCGCTCCGATCACCCTGCAACCCAGCGCAGTGGCCGCGGTCAATCAGACCTGGACCGGCAACCTGCACGACGCGCGCGCCAAGATGGCCGCGATAACGCAACGCTGCATAGATCGCGGCAACGAGGTCGACGTCGTCTGGGCCGCCCAATTCAGCACGACGGTCGAACTCTGGCTGGGCAATTTCGACGATGCGGCGCAAGCCGCCGACGAGATGGTGCAGCATGCCAAGCAGATCGGCGGCGCGCTGTCGCTCATCGACGCGCTGACGTGCCAGGCCGCCGTCGCCGCTCACCGCGGCAGCGAGGACGAAGCTCGGCTCGCGGCCAACGCGGCGATCGACGCCGCCGCCGGGAACGGCTTCGGTTTCAAGATCGCGGCGGCCACCGCGCCCCTGGTCTTCCTGGAGGTGTCGCTGCGCAATTACGAAGCCGCCCATATGTTGCTCAAGCCGATGCTGGATGTATTCGACCCGATCCACGGCACCGAGATCGTGGTGGGTGGATTCCTGCCCGACGCGATCGAGACCCTGGTGGCCCTGGGTCACCTCGATGACGCCGAACCCCTGGTGGCCGCGCTGGAAACCAACGGCGCACGGCTGGACCGGCCCTGGATGTTGACGACGGCGGCGCGGGGCCGGGCGATGCTACTTTCCGCGCAGGGGGACCTGGGCGCCGCCGCGGAGCTCGCCGAGCAGGCGCTGGCACACCATGCGCGGCTGCCGATGCCCTTCGAGCGGGCACGCACCCAGTTGCTGTTGGGCCAGCTGCAGCGCCGTCGCCGGCGGCGGCAGGCGGCGGTCGAAACGCTCACCGAGGCGCTCGACGGGTTCGACGCCGTCGGCGCGCCGTTGTGGGCGGCCCGCGCCCGGGCCGACTTGGCGCGGGTCAACGCCGCCGCCTCCGACGGGGGTGGGCTGACCCCGGCGGAGTTGCGTATCGCCGAGCGCGCTGCCGTCGGGCTGTCCAACCGCGACATCGCCGCCGAGCTGTTCGTCTCGCCGAAGACGGTGGAAATGAACCTGTCCCGGGTGTACCGCAAACTCGGCGTCCGCTCGCGCTCGCAGCTGCACGCCAAGCTCAGCGGCGGCGATAACGCCGCGAGTCGCGGCTGAGCCTCACCGTCGGCGGTCGGCCGTCGTCGGTCTGAATTTCACGTCGACGCCGGAGGTGATCCGGTCGACCGGCCAGCCGGCCAGTTGGCAGCTCTGAACCACCGCATCCGCGCAGTCGGCGCTGAACAGGCCGAACACCGTTTCGTCGGCCGGGGTGGCCACCGTCAACAGCAACCGCACCGGATGACTCGCAGCGGTCGCGTTTGCCGTCGGCAAACCCAGCCAGTCGATCGGCTCGTCGCGGTACCGCTCGACTAGGTCAGGGCGATACCACTCGACCAGGAAGTACGGCTCGGCCGGCGGGCTCACTGACGCAACGATAGTCCGCGGCGGGCGTCGGCGAACCAGGGTTTTCCCTGGTATTGGTGGGAAAACTCCACCTGCGTCGGCTCGGACGGTGTCACCGCGCCGGCCTGCGGGAGGCGACGGGTTAACCTCGCAACCATGAGTCGCCGTCCCCGCCCCGGTTGGCTGGTTGCGCTGTGCGCCGTGGTGCTGTCGGCCAGCACCTGGCTGCCGTGGCTGACGTCGAAGGGCGGTTGGGCCAGTGCGATTGGAGGCGTCCACGGCAGCCTGCCGCACACCCGTGGGTTCGGGGCGGGACAGCTCATCGTGTTGTTGTCCTCGGCGATGCTGGTGGCCGGCGCGATGGTGGGACGCGGACTCTCGCAGCGTGCGGCTTCGATTGCCGCACTGATCATTTCGCTGCTTGTCGTGGGCATGCTGGTGCTGTACTACCAGCGCAACGTCGGTGCCCAGGTGAGCGCCGAGTACGGGCTCTACCTTGGTGCGGTGGCCGCGGGAGGCGCGGTGCTGTGCGCGTTGTGGGCGGTGGCCGAATCGTTGTTCGGCGGGGGCGCCCGGCGCTGACGGCGCCGGGGTCTACTGGAAGTCGTGCCGGCCCGCGGCCGAGCTGTCGGCCGGCTCGTTGACCCCGTAGATGAACGGTGCGAACACGACCTCCCGGCCGTCGGGATCACGGTAGGTGAGCGCGCCCGTCGCCGCCCAATACGGGTGCTGTTCGACCGGTCGCTGCCCCGCCGCCTGCAGGCGCGCGACGGCGGCGTCGCGGGCCGGCCGGTCCGGGAAGTACAGGCAGAGCTGGTCGTGAGGGTCCACCGGCACATCCTCGGTTGCCTCGACGATCTCCATCGTCAGGTTCCAGTTCGGCAGCCCGAAGATCGCGCCGGTGCTGCCGTAGCTCTCGCTGAACGTCTCGTGCAGCGGCAGCCCCACCAGCTCGCGGTAGAACCGCACCGTCTCGGCGTAGTTCGCCGAGCGCCGGGCGAATCGGATGCCACCGATCGACGCCAACCGGGCGGGCCAATGGGTTTCCCGCTTGGCGGTCACAACGCCACCGCATCCGCCGCCGACTCCGCGTGCGCCCACCGGCGCAGCTCTGTGCCGGCTACCCAGGTTGAATGCGTGCCGCTGGAAACACGTTCGGGCAGTGCGAGTTTGCATACCGGGCCGTCGCCCACTCGGGCGGCGTCGAACACCAGGCAGTAGGAGGCGTCGGCGTTCATGTCCGTGACGAGCGTGACCAGGTAGCCGTCGTCCTCACCTGCGCCTCCTCGGCGTGGCGCCATCGCCGTCTCGCTGCCGTACACCCCGTCCCCGAATGCGAAGCGGTCCTCGTTGCCGGTGGCCAGATCGTGCTTGACCAGCCCGTCGAACAGGAACCAGCCCGGCTTGCCGGACGCGGCATACACGTAGCGGTAGTTGCTGGTCGCGTAGTCGGCGTTGATCATGCCGAACTCGGTGATCGAGTCCGACAGTTGCTCCTCGCGCACCGCCCCGGTCACCAGGTTGAACCGCCAGCGGTGCAGCCTGGCCTGCATTCGGTCCAGGGCCAGGAATCGGAAAAGCTTCTCCCATTTGCCAGTTGGGCCGGCGCCGCTTTCCAGCGGCTGCGGCGACCCTTCGAAGAAGCCGTCCAGCACGATTTCGTCGCCGTCCTCGAAGGCGTTGGTGAAGTGCAGCACGAACGTCGGATCCGCCTCGAACCAGCGGATCTCGGCGGTGTTACCGCGGCGCGGAATCACCGCGAATCGCGAGGGCATGTCCGGGTGGTAGCGCGGCAGGTGCACCCGGTGTTCGAGCAGCGCGGGATCCCAGAACAGCGGGAAGTCGTTGAGAATCGCGTAGTTCTCGGTGAACGCCATGTCGTGCGGCAGACGCGGTCCGGGCAGCGGGATGTCGACGTAGTGGGCCAGATCGTTGTTCGCATCCACCACCCCGTAATGCATGTACGGGTCCTGCTTGCTGTAGTTGAAGAACAGCAGCTCGCCGGTCTTGTTGTCCACCTTGGGATGTGCGGACACGCCCCAGTCGACCGGGAATCCACCGTTGAAGCTCTCCTTGCCCAGCGTGTTGCCCGAATACGGGTCCAATCGGTACAGGTCGCCGCACTGGTAGAAGCTGGTCAGCGCGATGCCGCGGTGTACGACGACGTCGGTGCTGGATGCGTCTTTCATCAGTTCGCGTGCACCCCAGCCTTTTTCGCGTTTGGCAAACTGCACCGGCTCGGCAAGGCCGGGCCACAACGGGCCACCGGCCTCGTTTTCGGCCAGAAAGCCCTCAGTCTGCACAAAACGGTTGCGGTAGAACGCCTTTCCATCCCGGAATCCGACCACGTGCACCATGCCGTCACCGTCGAACGGGTGATACGTCTTGAACGCCGGGTGCAGCGGGTTCTCGGTGTTGCGCAGGTAGACGCCGTCCAGGTCGGCCGGGATTTCGCCGTCCAGCACGGTCAGGTCGTCGGCATCCCACTCGGTGGTCTGCGGCCGCCAGGGGCCGGTACGGTAGGGATGGTCGTCGTCCTCGGGCAGCGTGGACAGGTATTTGCCGACAATCTGCACGTCCATCATCAATCGCCTTTGCTGACAACGAAACTGACCGTGGTGGCCGTACTCCCCCCGAACCGAAGTTGAGGGTGCCGAACCGCCGGGCGCCTTCGACCTGGTAGTCACCCGCCGCGCCGCTGACCTGCTTGGCCGCGTCCAGCAGCATGCGCACCCCGGACGCCCCGACGGGGTGCCCGCCGCCGATCAAGCCTCCGCTGGGGTTGATCGGCAGCCGGCCACCGATCTCGATTTCGCCGTTCTCGATTGCCTTCCACGATTCGCCGGGCCCGGTGAGCCCGATGTGGTCGATGGCGAGGTATTCGCTGGGGGGTGAAGCAGTCGTGCACCTCGAAGCCGTCGACGTCGTCCAGGGTTGCCTGCGCGCGGCGCAGCGCATCGAGGACCGCGGCCCGCACGTGCGGCAGGACATACGGATCGTCGTTGGCACGGTCCAACTTCTGGCGTAATCCCAGCCCGACGGTGCGGTGCCCCCACCCGTCGATCCGGCCGATGGGTCGTGCCGACGGGTGCGCGCGGAGATAACCGTCGTTAACCAACACCACTGCTGCGCCGCCGTCGGTCATCTGGCTGCAGTCGAATCGGCGCAACCGGCCCTCGGTGACCGGGTTGACGGCGTCGTCGTCGGTGATCGGGTCCGGCACCGACCAGCTGCGGGTCTGGGCGTTGGGGTTACGGCGCGCGTTGGCGAAATTAAGGCCGGCGATAGCCCGCAGATGCGTGTCGTCCAGGCCGTAGCGCCGGTCGTACTCGTCGGCGACCTGGGCGAACATCGAAGGCCACAGGTAGCGCGCCTGGGCTCCTTCGTGGCCCGTCCAGGCTGCCGCGCCCAGATACCGGGCCGCGGTGTCGCCGGGAACGGTCTTCTCCAATTCGAGGCCGACGACCAGCGCACAGTCGTAGGATCCCGAGCGTAGGTCGGCCATCGCCGAAAGCGCGGCGACGCTGCCCGAGGCGCAGGCGGCCTCGTGGCGCGACGCCGGCGTGTCCCACAGGTCGCCGCACACCGTGGCGGGCATGGCACCGAGGTGCCCCTGGGCGGCGAACATCTCGCCGAAGGCGTTCCCGACGTGCACCACTTCGATCTCGGCGCCGTCCACCTGGGCCGCGGCCAGCGTGGCGTCCACCACCTCGGCGGTCAGCGCGGCGAAGTCCCGCTGCTCACGGGTCAGATTGCGGGCGAAGTCGCTCTGGTACCCGCCCAGAATCCACACGCTGTCCATACGCGGCACGGTACTCCGAGGTCGGCATGGTTATCCGTGCGATCCCCGGTGATCCCCGCCCATCCCGGTGACGGGCTCGCGGCTGCTGCGACCCCCCGGAAATTAAAGCGGTCCCGTCGGCTCTCGGGCTGAACCGACGGGACCTCGGTGGGCATATAGGCCGGCCGATACGCCCACCTCCGTTTGATCATTGCCATCTCTGGCCGATGACAAACATGTTGGCAGAGATCCGGCACCACCTGAACGGCGCCGCCCGCCCGCACGGATCGGCCTCCGAGGTCAGGACGCCGACCGGCCCGCCCGCTGGTGACCTGCGACGCCAGCCAGTGCCAGGTGCTCCGAGTCGGTGGCGGGGATCACCCGGTTGGGGTCCCCGACGCCCAGCAGTCGGGCCACGGCCGGGCTGGTCAGCACGATCCAGTCGGTTCTGGCGATACGGCATTCGTGGGAAAGCGCGTACAACGCGAAAATGCCTCTGGCGCACATGAAGTCGACTTCGCTGAGGTCGAGGATCAGCCCGGGGGCGACGTCGACGAATCGATGGGCGTAGTGGTAGACGCGGTCGATGTTGGTGGCGTCGATCTCGCCGGTGACTTGGACCACAGTCACCCCGTGCCGGCAGTACGCTCGCATCTGGGTGCCATTGCAGTAGACGGTGCAGGGGCCGGAGTGGGTGGTGAATCCGCGTGCTGCGGAGTCTGGGTAATGCGAAGTGATCATCCTCGGAACTCGATTCGATCGTTGCTGCAAAATGATTCGATACGCCGCAGTCAGATCTGACGAGTGCTGTGCCCATCACTTCGCGAGGGGAGCGCGACGTCATTGGATGTGTTGCTGCGCGTGTCCACAGGCTGTGCCTTCAACTTGTTAGTAACGAAGCCTAGCCCAGTTTCTGCTGTTTGGACAGCGGCCACCTGGTGCGCGGCTGGACAACTGCGCCGGCCCCCGATGAAAGATGTTCTCCTAGAACATGATTAGGTGCCGACGCCTGATGGGTGTTCAGCCTCCAAGCCTAGCGCGACGGTCAGTTCCAGCACTGTCCGCGGATCGCTGAGCCGGTCGCCGTAGAGCTCGCGTAGTTGAGTCATTCGGTAGCGCACGGTCTGCGCGTGGATGAACAGGTCGGCGGCCACCGCATCGCGCCGGCCTTGGTTCAGCACCCACGAGCGCAGCGTCTCGGTGAGTCGTTCGGCAGTGTTCGGCGGCAGGTTGGCCAGCGGTGCCAGTGCGCGGGCCCGCAGGTCAGCGGCGGCTTCGCGATCGGCCCCGAGTACCAGTTCGACCAGGTGGTCGTCGGTATCGACCACGTCGGTGCTTTCGGTGTGCACCAGATCCCGCGCCCGCAGTGCGCGTCGGTAGGACGAGCTGACCGCCAACCAAGGGCGGGCCGGACCCACCAATGCATTTCGGTTGGATAGCGTCGAAATCAATTGACGCCGTTGGCTTCCCGCCATGTCCGGCACCAGCAATGCCGAAAGTCCGGCGGCCGGGTCGACGCCGGGCAGGTCTTCGGACAGCTGCAGCGTCGATTGGCCGAAATATGCTGCCAGACTTCGCGTTTGGGTGACCGGCAGCAGCACCACGGTGAGGGTTTCGGGCGGCTGCCAGCCCGCTTTGTCGGCGTCGGCGTGCAGGGTGGCCGCGGGCTCGCCGGCCAGCAGGTCCTGGGCCAGCCGATCGAGGTAGCGCTGCCGGACCCGTCCCGAGGTGGCCAGCTCGTCGGCGTGGCCGGACACGCTGGCCGCGGACAATTGGTCGATGTAGGCGAACACCAGTTCGGCGAAGCGGGCGATGGTCGCCGCCGGCAGCCCCTGCTGCCACCGCCGTCGTGGACAACTCACGCCAAGCCACCCGCGCGCCCACCCGAAACGCCGACAGCAACGCGTCGATGGAACGGCCCTGGCGGGCCTCGCCGCGGCCGAGTTCGTAGGCGCCATCGAGGGCGGGCGACAGCGGCGGGCCGGGGTCGGAATCCGCGGCGCGGGTGGCCAGCCGCAGGAACACCCCCAGCGACGTCTGTACCGCGTTCTCGATGTTCTGGCCCATGTGCCCGCTGAACGCGTCGGCGTAACTGGGCACCTCGATGGTGATAGCCGTCACGGTGCGCTCGGCCATCGCCGGCAGGCTCGCCTCCAGCGCTCTGACCACGGGTTCGTCCAGCTGGAGGCCAGCGAGGCGTGGTGCCGAATCCGACAAATCTATTCTTTCTGAACAAAATAACCGATGAATTTCACGTTTTACGTCCAAGAGTTTACATCCGTGAACAACCAATATGGTGGACATGACCACCACCGCAGGCCGAGCGGCAGCCGGGCCCACCTTCGCCGGCGCACTGCGTCAGCGCGTGCTGAAGTTTGCCGAGCGGGTAGCCATGCCACTGGCCACGCCGCTGGTTCCCGCCGACTACCTCGACGTGATCGATCCGCTGCGCTCCGGAGTGAGCCTGCGCGGGCGGATCGTGGCGATCCACCCGGAGACCCGCGACGCCGCCACCCTGCTGATCAGGCCGGGCCGCGGCTGGCGCCCCCACATCCCCGGCCAATACGTCCGGGTCGGCGTCGACGTCGACGGCGTCCGACACTGGCGGGCGTACTCGCTGACCTCCAAGACCCACCGGCGTGACGGTTGCCTCGCGATCACCGTCAAGGCGATCCCCGACGGCGTGGTCAGCAACCACCTGGTCCGACGCGCCACCGTCGGCGCCGTCGTCCAACTCGACCAGGCGACCGGCGACTTCACCCTCGGCGACCAGCCACCCGCCAAGATCCTGTTCCTCACCGCCGGCAGCGGCATCACCCCGGTGATGGGGATGCTGCGCAACCTGGGCGGCGTCGGTGACCCCGACATCGTCGTCGTGCATTCCGCACCCACTGCCGACGACGCGATCTTCGGCTGGGACCTGCGCATGCTGGCCCGTCAGGGCCGAATCCGGTTGGTGGAGAAGCACACCGACGTCGACGGCATGCTCGACGTGGCACGCCTGGACGAGATCGTCCCCGACTTCGCCGAGCGTCAGACCTGGGCGTGCGGTCCGGCCGGACTGCTCAATGCCCTCGAACAACGATGGACCGCCGACGCAATCGCCGACCGGCTGCACATCGAACGATTCCGTCCGGCCGTCATCGCCACCGGCGAAGGCGGCGCGGTGACCTTTGCGAAAACCGGCAGCGTGGTAGCCGCCGAGGGAGCTCAGACCTTGCTCGACGCCGGCGAGTCCGCCGGGGTGTTGATGCCGTCGGGATGCCGGATGGGAATCTGCTTCGGCTGCGTCGCGCCCCTGAAGCAGGGCGCGGTGCGTGACCTGCGCAACGGCGAGATCACCACCGCCGGGGACAACGTGCAAGTCCAAACCTGCGTGTCAGCCGCCGCAGGCGCCTGCGAGATCGACCTGTAAGGAGCCAACATGACTGCCGCCCAAGCGGATCCAACCGCCCACCTGTCCGACGAAGACATCGAAAACTTGGGTCGCGAGCTGGACGCGATCCGGGAAAACGTGCTCGCCGGCCGCGGCGAGCGGGACGCCGCCTACATCCGCCGGGTCATCGACGGACAGCGCAGGCTCGAGCTCGCCAGCCGTGCGGTGCTGCTGTTCTCGTTGTTTCCGCCGGCATGGCTGGTGGGGACTGCGGGCTTGTCGGTCTCCAAGATCGTGGAGAACATGGAGATCGGGCACAACGTGATGCACGGCCAGTGGGACTGGATGCGCGATCCCAAGATCCACTCCACCAGTTGGGAGTGGGACAACGCCTCCCCGGCACAGATGTGGAAGCACTCGCACAACGAGGTGCACCACGCCTACACCAATGTGCTCGGCAAAGACCATGACCTGGGATACGGGATCATGCGGGTCGACGAGAACCAGCGCTGGAAGCCGTTCTACCTGGCTCAGCCGCTGTGGAACCTGATCAATGCCTGCCTGTTCCAATATGGCATCGCCGCATACGATCTCGAGATCGGCAAGTACCTGCAGGGGCGTAGCGACAAAGACGAATTCCGCCGTCAGGGCGCCAAGGTTGTGGCCAAGGTGCGCAAGCACCTGATGCGCGACTACGTACTACACCCACTGCTGTCGGGACCCTCGGCGGTCACGACCATAACGGCGAATCTGACCGCCAACCTGGTCCGGAATCTATGGACACACTCGGTCATCATGTGCGGGCATTTCCCGGAAGGCGTACAGACCTACGAGAAGACCTCGATCGTGGGTGAGACCCGCGGCCAGTGGTACCTGCGCCAGATGCTCGGTTCGGCCAACATCAGCGGCAACGCGGTGCTGCACTTCATGACCGGCAACCTGTCGTTCCAGATCGAGCACCACCTCTATCCGGACCTGCCCAGCAACCGCTACCAGGAGATCGCGGCGAAAGTGCAGGAGATATTCGAGCGCTACGGACTCACCTACACCACCGGCAGCCTGCCGCACCAGGTCGCCTCGGCCTGGAAGAAGGTGTTCCGGCTGTCGCTGCCCAACGACTTCCCGCGCAAGGCGGCCGAGACGATCTTTTCAAGGCCGCGGCAAGCCAACGCCGCCTGATCGCGTGTTCAGATAAAACTCCTAACTTCATCGTAAACCATTGCCGCCTAACGATTCCGGGAGCAGCGAGGGAGTTCGACGGCGCGGCGCAGGGTTTGTGTGGACGCGGTCGGCGGGTAGAGGGCAGCTATGCCGCAGCCCAATCCGGCCCGCGCGGACGGGCATCCTCCTCGTGCGCAGATGCTCGCCTACAGTGCGGTCCTGGCGCTGATCGCGGGATTCGTCAATGCGGTCGCGCTGCTGATCCTGGCCTTCCCGGTCGGCAATCTCACCGCTGTCACCACGCAGATCGGGATGAACACCGCCAACCCGTGGTTGTACGAAGGCCACATGCTGGCTGCGATCCTGATCGGATTCCTGGCCGGCGCGACGATGGCCGGGGCGCTACTGGCACCCACCGACGGCATCACCGGACGCCGACATGCGGTAGTGCTGACGCTTGAGGCTGGACTGTTGCTGCTGGCTGCACTGGGCGTCGAGGAACCCTTCGTCAGGACGCAGATCGAGTCGTTCGGCGTGGAACTGGCCGCGGCGCAAGCGTTTTTCGCTGCCACCGCCCTTGGCCTGCAGAACGCGCTGACGTCGAGTTTCCGCGGCATGGCCGTGCGCACCACCCACTTCACCGGCACCGTCACCGATCTCGGGCTGATGCTGGGCCGCAGTCGCGAGCACGGAATCGAGAAGTGGAAGGCCGCAATCCTTTCGGTGACGCTGTTGCTGTTCTTGGTCGGTGCCATCGCGGGGTTGCTGATCGGTGCCCGGATCGGGGGGTATGCGCTGGTGGTTCCGGCTGCCATGTGTGTGGCGGTGGCGGCGGCAAATCTGTTGCACAGCCGCGGATACCGGAAGGAACCGCAAGACCGGGCCGCCGAGGTGGCTGTTGCCTGAACTGGATGCCCGCACCGACGATTCGGGATGCCCGGCCACCCCGTGATAGGGTGGGCAACAAGCGTTACGCGTGACAATCGCCTCCGCGTACACCGTTCTCTCCCCGGCCCCCGAAGCCATTGAACGTAGCTGTCCGTGCACCCGCATCGGCTCTCTTACGGCGATCGATTTTGCCCACCGGCAATCTCGCCAAGCTGCGCCACGATCGGCGCATCCAGACGTGAAAGCACTTTGATATGACCACACCTTCTTTCGCCGAACTCGGTGTCGGCGAAGCGACCGTCCGTGCGCTGTCGGCCCGCGGCATCTCCTCACCGTTCCCAATCCAGGTCGCGACCCTGCCAGACACCCTGGCCGGGCACGACGCGCTTGGTCGCGGCAAGACCGGCAGCGGAAAGACGCTGGCGTTTTGTATCCCGCTGGTCGAGCGGCTGGCCGGCGCCCGTCGTTCGTCCGGCCCGGCCGGTTTGATCCTGGCGCCCACCCGTGAACTGGCCACTCAGATCGCCGCTGTCCTGCAGCCGTTGGCGGCCGTTCACGGCCTGAAGGTCACCACGATCTTCGGCGGCGTGCCGCAGGGCCGCCAGGTGGCGGCGCTGCGGGCCGGCATCGACATCGTCGTCGCGTGCCCGGGCCGCCTGGAAGACCTGATGAAGCAGCGCCTGCTCAGCCTGGACAAAATCCAGGTGACCGTGCTCGACGAAGCCGACCACATGGCCGACCTGGGTTTCCTGCCGTCGGTTACCCGAATCCTGGCGGCGACACCGACGGGTGGCCAACGCATGATGTTCTCGGCGACCCTGGACAACGGCGTCGACAAGCTGGTGCGGCGTTTCCTGAACACCCCGGTGACACACAGTGTCGATTCCGCCGAGTCGCCGGTGGCCGCGATGACCCACCACGTGTTCCACGTCACCGGTGCCGAGGCCAAGAAGGAACTCGTGCACCGACTGGCCTCCGGCACCGGTCGCCGAGTGTTGTTCATGCGCACCAAGCATCAGGCGCGCAAGCTCGCCAAGCAGCTCACCCAGTCCGGTGTTCCGTCAGTTGACTTGCACGGCAACCTTTCTCAACCCGCTCGCGACCGCAACCTGGCGGCGTTCAGCAGCGGCGAGGCCCGCGTCCTGGTCGCCACCGACATCGCGGCGCGCGGCGTGCATGTCGACGACGTGGAACTGGTCGTCCATGTGGACCCGCCGGCTGACCACAAGGCTTACCTGCACCGCTCCGGTCGCACCGCGCGGGCCGGCAATGCCGGTGACGTGGTCACCGTGGTGCTGCCCGAACAACGTCGCGACCAGCAGTCGCTGATGCGTAAGGCCGGCATCGACGTTCGCCCGCAACAAGTTACGGCCGATTCGGAGTCGGTGCACGTGCTGGTCGGTGAGGTCGCCATGCCGGCATATCCGCCCGCAGTCGCGCCCAGTCAGCCGGCCAGGAGCCGGCCGTCGGCGGCGCGAGGGCGCAAACCTGTTCGGGGACATCGTGTTCAGGGTCCGGTCGGTGACTCCGGTGCGCGGCAGGGGACGCGGCGGCGCCGCGCGGTGCGGCCGCAGCAGGCCGGTACGCGGTAAGCATCGTCGCTAGGGTTTTCGGGTCGTGGCGGTTCGCGTCGGCCCGCTTATCGCCAATGCTTATCGTGGGTGGCCGAGATTGACGCGGTAGGACGACATGCCCCGGCTGATGAGCACGGGGTGCCACGTCGGGTCCGGGCCTGCGGGCGCTAGTGCAGGGAAGCGCTCGAAGAGCCTCCGCAGCGCGATCGCGCCCTCGAGCCGGGCAAGCGACGCACCCAGGCAGTGGTGCAGGCCGAACCCGAAGCCGACATGGCGGTTCGGGTAACGCGTGAGATCGAACAGGGTGGGGTTATCGAACTGGTCGGGATCGCGGTTGGCGGCGGCTTGCAGCAACAGGACCTGCTGGCCTTCTCGCAGCTCGCATCCGCCCAAGCTCACGGGTCGCACGACTCGGCGGACTTCCACCTTCGAGGGGCCGTCGAAGCGCAGGATCTCCTCAATGGCAGTGCGGGCGACGCCCGGATCGGTTCGGAAACGGACCAACTCGGCGGGATGCTCCAGCAATGCGCGGGCGCCGTTTCCGATCAGGTTCGTCGTCGTCTCATGTCCGGCAAACAGCAGCAGTGTGCAGGTGGCGACGATTTCGTCCTCGGTCAGGGTGTCGTCACCATCTTGGGCGGTCGCCAGCATGCCCAGCATGTTGTCCGCGCGGCCGGAACGGGCGTCCGCGACGCGCGACCGCAGGTAGGCTCCCAGTTCGAGCAACCCGTCCTGGCCGCGTTCACGCCGGTCGACGGTAGTGGATCCGCCGAAGACCAACGTCATGATGCAGTCGGACCAATCTTTGAACAGGTCGCGATCCGCGACGGGGACGCCGAGCAACTCCGCGATGACGATGGCCGGGATCGGAAAGGCGAAGTCGCGGATCAGGTCGACAGTGCCCCGGTCCTGCAACTCGTCGAGGGTGTCGGCGACGATCTGCTCGATTCTGGGCGTAAGGCGCTCGATTGAGCGTGGGGTGAAGGCCCGGCTGACCAGTGCGCGCAGTCGGGTGTGATTCGGCGGGTCGTTGAACACCATCCAATGGCGGAGAACCTCGAAAGTGGGGGCCCGCTGCTGTCTGGCCTCGGGTGACAGCTGGGTCTCGAACACGGGCATGACCCGGTCGGATGACAGGCTGCCGTCCCGCAGCGCCTGAATTAGGCTCGCGTGGCCGAGCACCATCCAGGCTTCGTGCGCGTTGCTCCATCGAACTGGGCCCTCTGCCAGCAGCTGTGCGAGCGCCGGATACGGATCGGCCACGTTCGCCGGTGAGAGCAGATTGTCGTCCACCCTGGTGATCACGTCGGTCCAACCCCTTCCAGAACCGCAACCACGCATCCGTTGCCGTCCACGCCGGCGGCGCCGCCGCCCATGGTTTCGACGACAGCGAGCCGGGCCCCGTCGACCTGGCGGTTCCTGGCCCGGCCGCGCAGCTGCCAGACCGCCTCCGCAACCTGCGCGAGCCCGGTGGCGCCGAGCGGGTGGCCCCTGGCCAGCAGTCCGCCGGATGGGTTCACTGGGGAGCGGCCGCCGAGCGCGCTGGTGCCGTCGACGGCTAGCTGGGCCCCGTCACCGAGCTTCGCTAGCCCCAGGGCTTCCACCGTGACGATCTCCCCGATGGTGAACGCGTCATGCACTTCGAACAGGTCTGCGTCCTCGGGCCCGATCCCGGCAGTCTGGTAGGCCAGCTCGGCGGTCCGGTTGATGAGGTTCCACCCCCACACACGGGTGCAGCGGTGGTCCCAGAGTCCGCCGGAACACAAGGCACTGCCGCGCAGCAGGACCTCCCGATCGTGCCTGGGGGGTCCGATAACCGCCGCCGCCGCGGCGTCGGAGATCGAGCAGCACTGCAGCAGGGTCAGCGGGTCGGCGATCATGCGCGAGGCCAGGACCTCCTGCGCGGTGACCACGCTGCCGTGTTGTGCCCTGGGGTTGGCGGCGCCGTGGCGGCGGTTCTTGACCGCGACGGCCGCGAGTTGGGCCGGGGTGACGCCGAACTCCGCGACGTAACGGCTCGCGGCCATCGCGTAGATCCCCGGCATCGCCAGGCCGGTTCGGCCTTCGCGGTCGGTTTCCTCGGGAACGATCGCGGTCGCGAACTGGGTCGTCATGGTCTCGAACCCGAGGGCCAGCACCCGTTCGTAGCGCCCGGTCGAGACCGCCTGAGCGGCCTCGTGGAACGCCGTTGTGCCGCTGGCGCAGGCGTTCTCGACGGTGACGATCGGAACGTCGATCACCCCGGTGGTTTGCAGCGCGCGCTGTGTCGACCCGGGCGCCCCGAATACGGTGCCGGCGTAAACCGCGTCCACTTCGGTGACGTCGGCATCGGCGAAGGCCTCGTGCACCGCCTCGCGGACCAGTGCGCCCGCCGACCGGCCCGGTTGCTTGCCGAACGACGTTGTGCCAACGCCCCATATCGCCGGTCTCATAGCGGAGTTTCGAGCTCGACGAGCGGATCGCCGAGGGCGGTCTGCCCGGTCAGTCGCACCCGGTCCCCGGGTGCCAACGGTCTGCAGGTGTCGCGGTCGGCGTAGCCATGGGCCAGGATGCGGGGACCGCCGTCGAGATCCACGTAGGCGAGGCCGTAGGGCGGCGGGCGTTCGGGCAGGGCGATGCGCAGGACGGTTGCGGCGAATACGGTGCCGCCGGGCCCGAAATTGTCCCGGCTCACCCGCGCGCGGCACACCGGGCAGGCGTCCACCTGCTCGATCAGGGGATGCCCGCAAGCGATGCAACGCACGCCAGCGACCATGGCGAAATCGCCGTGGACGCGGATGACCGGGCGCGGGTCGGGTGCCGGGGCGGCACTCTTATGGGTGGGCGAAGCAGGCACGGACGCGCTGTCCTCCCTCGAACGGGCCCTCGGGGTGAGTGCCTGAGGGCACGTTAGCTTTTAAACAAACATAAAGTCAACTAAAGGCTAAGCCAGCAGATCAAAACCAAACCTCGGACCGGGCATTTCTTGGAGACCTCTTGCCCTCAATGAACAAACTATGGTTTGCTCATTCTGGTGCGTGGCGGCGACCGCCCTGGACGAAGGAAGTGATGACTGGTGGTGTCAAAGCGGGTGAATGCCATAGCCACCGCCGCCTATGGGGCATGGCACGGAGGCGGTGTCGACCTGGCCGGGATGCGCGAGGGGTTCGACCGGATGCTGCCAGGGCCGGCACCCGACGCGGTGGTGAAGGATGTGGTCGTCGGCGGGGTCCCGGGCAGGCAGGTCGAAGTAGGCGAGCCCGGGCCGGCAACACTGCTGTATCTGCACGGGGGCGGATTCATGTTGGGTTCCTCGGCGGGCTACGCCGATCTCGGGGCCAGGATCGCGCGAACCGCCCGCGCGCGCGTCCTGCTGCTGGACTACTCGCTGGCCCCAGAACGACCGTTCCCCGCGGCCTACGACGACGTCCTCGCCGCGTATCACGCCCTCCTGAACCACGGCGCCGATCCGGATCACCTTGTGTTAGCCGGTGATTCCGCGGGCGGCGGGTTGGCGCTGGCCGCGCTGGTCGGTCTGCGTGACGCCGGGGATCCGCTGCCAGCCTGCGCGGTGTTGCTGTCCCCGTTCGCCGATCTCACCCTTTCCGGTGACACGATCGAATTGTTCGCCGAAGCCGACCCGGTCAGCTCGCGCGAGTCGGCGGAGCAAATGGTTGCGGGCTACCTGGCCGGAGCTGATCCGCGTGATGTGCGCGCCTCGCCGCTGTTCGGCGACCTGAAGGGGCTGCCGCCGCTTCTCGTTCAGGTCGGCACCAGTGACATTCTGTTGGCCGACGCCGTCCGGGTCGCCGAGCGGGCACGTGGCGCTGGGGTCAGCGTGGATCTGCAGGTCGCCTACGAGATGGTGCACGTATACCAACTTTTTGCCCACGAACTCCCAGAGGCGCAGGAAGCCATTGAGGCTATCGGCCGGTTCGTGCAAAGTTGTGTGGCGAAATGACGCCCGACCACGAGGTTCTTGTCATCGGAGCCGGGATCGGGGGAATCGGCGTCGGTATCGCATTGCGCGAGGCAGGAATCACCGACTTCAAGATCGTCGACCGCGCTGACGGAGTTGGCGGTGTCTGGCACGCAAACCGATATCCGGGGGTCGCCGTCGACATCCCGGCAATGGCCTACCAGTTCAGCTTCGATCCCAACCCGGGCTGGTCGCGGGTGTTCGCCCCCGGGGCGGAAGTCAGGGCGTACCTGCGCGGCATGGTCGATCGATACGGTCTGCAGCCGCACATCGAACTGCGCACGTCGGTGTCGTCACGGACCTGGGACGAGCAGGAGCACGTTTGGCGGGTGGTGCTCAACGGGACCCGGGAGATAACCACCCGGTACGTGGTGAGTGCGATCGGAGTATTCCCCGAGCCCAAGCCCGCCCAGATCGACGGAATCGGCGAGTTCCGCGGCAAAATCATGCACTCGACCACATGGGATGAGAACTACGACATCGCCGGCAAGCGGGTCGCGGTGGTCGGTACAGGTGCGAGTGCGCTGCAGATCGTGCCGGCCATCGCTTCTCAGGTCGCCCACCTGGACGTGTACCAGCGCACTCCGATCTGGGTGCTGAAGAAGTTCGATCCAGACATCCCGCCGTGGATGAAGGACCTGTTCACCCGGGTGCCCCTGGCGACGCGCCTCGGCAACCGCATCGTCACCGCGCTCTCGGAGCTGTTCACCATCAAACTGCCCGTCCACCATGCCAAGGCGCCGTGGTTCGCCCATCGCATCGAGCGCGCGGCGCGTGACCATCTCGAACGATCAGTCTGCGATCCCGTGCTGCGCCGGCAATTGACGCCGGACTACGGCTTCGCCTGTAAACGGCCGAGCTTCAGCAACACCTATCTCGCGGCGTTCGAACGCGACAATGTCGATCTGGTGACGGACACGATCGAACAGATCACGCCCGAGGGCATCCGCACCGTCGACGGCAAGGACCGCCCCGTCGACGCGATTGTCCTGGCCACGGGTTTCCACATGGCGTTCTCACCCGAGGTTTACCGTCGGTCACCCGTGGTGGGGCGAAATGGTTTCAACCTTGCCGACTACTTCGAACGTGAGCGCTACCAGGCCTACGAGTCGATCACGATGCCCGGCCTGCCCAACCATTTCATGATCTACGGCCCGTACGGGGGGACGGGGGGTGCCTACCACGTGATGGTCGAAAACGGCGGTCGCCACATCGTCCGCGTCATTCAGGAAGCACGCCGGCGCGGCGCGACGGCGGTCGAGGTGACGCGGGAAGCGACCGAGCGTTACCACCGGGTCGTCGCAAGCAAGATGACTACGTCACTGTGGTTCACCAACAACTGCGCCGCCGCCAACAGCTACTACTTCGATCAACATGGAGACGTCACCGCCATCCGCCCCACCTCGGGACGGCAGTCGAAGCGGGCAAGCAGGACCTTCCCGCTCAACGACTACCGGTTCGAGACCAAGACATCGGTCACAGCCTTTGTGCCGGCGTTGAACAGTGAGCTGCGCAGCGCGAAGGCCAGCACGTCGTAGATTTGCGATCGCTTGCCGTGTCTTGTCAGGGCACCCGCTCGATCAACGTCGCGTTGGCCAGGCCCCCGCCCTCGCAGATCGTCTCGACTCCATACCGTCCGCCGCGTCGGTCGAGCTCATGGAGCAGGGTCGTCAACAGACGTGTTCCGGTGGAGCCGAGCGCGTGTCCGAGAGCGATGGCACCTCCGTTGACATTCGTGCGGTCCAGGTCCGCGCCGGTCTCGATAGCCCACGCGAGCACGACGGCGGCGAACGCCTCGTTCACTTCGAACAAGTCGATGTCGGCTACCGTCAGACCGGCCTTGTCCAGCAGCTGTCGGGTGGCCGGGATCGGGCCGGTCAGCATGAGTTTCGGATCGCTGCCCACAACCGTCATGCCGCGGATGATTCCCATCGAGCGCAGTCCGAGCCTGCGGACCGCGTCCCCGGACGCGAGCAGCACAGCGGATCCGCCGTCGGCGATCTGGCTGGCGGTGCCGATGGTGAGCCGACTGCCCGCACGGATGGGCTTGAGACCCGCGACCGCCTCCATCGAGGTGTCCGGCCGGATGGTCTCGTCCCGCTCGAACCCCTCGATGGGCAGGATCTGGCTGTCGAAGCGGCCCTGGTCCCATGCGGCCGCCGCCCGGTGATGGCTCTCGACCGCAAACCGGTCCATGGATTCGCGGTCCAGGTTCCAGTGGCGGGCGATCAGATCGCCCGCGGTGAACTGGTGGACGGGCTCGTCACCGTAACGCTTGACCCACTGCTTGGCCTCGGCGGGCAGACCCATGCCAAGCTTCGGTCCCCACTCGAAATTGGAGTTCAACGGCACCGTGTTCATAGATTCGACGCCACCCGCGACGGCGATCTCGTAACTGCCCGCCAGGATGCCCTGGGCCGCGAAATGAACCGCCTGCTGCGAAGAACCGCACTGGCGGTCGATCGTGACTGCCGGCACGTGCTCGGGGAGCCCGGCGGCCAGCCAGCAGTAGCGCGCCAGGTTCGCCGACTGTGGTCCGATCTGCCCGACGCAGCCGAAGATGACGTCGTCCACCCGGTCGGGGTCGATCCCGGCCCGGTCGATCAGGCCGCTCAGGACGTAGGCCCCGATATCGACCGGGTGCACCTGGCTGAGGCTGCCGCGCTTGCGGCCCATCGGTGTGCGTAGCGCCTCGACGATGTGGACCTCGACCACGCTCTACCTCCTGGATCGAGTCGCGTGAATTTAACCAAACCGTAGTTTGTCCAACTTTGCGGTGTCAACCCGCCGGTTTTGGTATGCTGCAGAGCAAACCAATGTTTGATTCAACGGCGCGAGGGCGCGGGGAGAAGACAATCGATGGCGAGACCGAACCGCTGGGACGACGTGGTTGCATCCGCTGCCAAGGTGTTTCGTCAGCGTGGATTCGCCCAAGCGACCCTAGAGGAGATCGCCGACAATCTCGGCATGCTCAAGGGGAGCCTCTACAACTACATCAGCACCAAAGAGGACCTGCTTACCGCCGTGATTCGGATTCCCACCGAGCGCATCGTGCGGGAGTCGGGCGTCATCGCCGAGTCGGACCAGACTTCGGAACAGAAGGTTCGTGCGCTCATCGCCCTTCATATCCGGGTGATCATCGACATCTACGACTTCGCCGCCGTATACCTGCACGAGATCGCCATGTCGAACCTCGCCGAGGACTGGCACGAGCGAGACCGCGAATACATTCGCCTCGTGGAGGGGGGGTGATGGCGGCCGCAGTTGCGGATGGCACCTTCCGGAGCACAGTCCACCCCCCATGTAGCCGCCATGACCATGATCGGGGCTTGCAACTGGCTCACCAAGTGGTGGAATCCCGAAGGCCCGATCGGCGGAGACGACATGATCGCGCAAATCAGCGACATCGTGCTCGGCGGGTTATGCGTCCCGTCCCGGCTGGGGGCCGAGGACGCCAAGCGGCTCGAAGACTGCGAGCGCGAGAACGCAATGCTCAAGCGACTGTTGGCCGATGCGGAGCTGGAGAAGGCGGCACTCAAGGAGATCGCCCGGAACCACTCCTGAGCCGGATCGGAGAGTCAAAGATCAAGCGACACAACTGTCAAGCGTCAGCCGAAACACTGTCAGGCCTCACCCGAGGTAATACCCAATCGGCGTCCAACTTGAACACTAAGATGAGCCAACTCGGGACGGATGGAACGGCTAGACCCTCAACCGGGGGCCGTTGGCGGTCATGGCTACCCACCGCTTGAATATCGCTTCGGTCGTCAAGAACTTGTTGATGACGGTGCCTTGGGCGTTGGTCTCGATCTGATAGATCTGGTTGCCGACCTTCTGGAAGAAATTTTGGGCGAGCCCTTCGCTGCGCGCAAAGACGTGTATTTCCGATTGCAAAAGAGTATTCAAAGTTTGCGGGGTAACTCCCCAGGCGTCCGTAATGAATTTTCTGGCATAGATGAAGTCTGGACTGTAGAGAAACGGATAGCGGCCCCCGACTGCGAGGATTTCCTTACCGTCGGTATAGAGTATCGCTCCGTCCTTGGCAAGGATTCTGAGACCCTTGGCTACCAGCTGCTTACTACGCAGATCTCGCGCCGCTAATTCCGCTGCTTTGAAGTCCGCCTCTAACTTTGGTGTTAACTGGTCAAGAAACTTTTCCGTTGCGGGCGCGATCTCGCCAAGAAAATTGAAGATACTTCCGACATCGAAAGCCGCCGGGCCGCCCGCGGCCGCTGCCGCTCCAAGTGCTCCGGCCTGCGAGCCGGACATCAACCCCAGCACGTTGGCGGCCTCAGCTTTCACATAGGAGGCGGCGCCGCCGGTCAAGGCCTGTACGAACTGGTCGTGAAACGCCGCAGCTTTAGCACTGAGCGCCTGGAATTGGTGTGCATGGCTGCCGAACAGCGCGGCGATCGCCGTGGACACCTCATCCTGGGCAGCAGCCAACACGCTGGTGGTCGGGGCTGCCGCCGCTGCGTTGGCCGCGCTGATCGTGGAACCGAGATTCGCCAAGTTCGACGCCGCAGCCGCCACCGTTTCCGGCACTACGCTGACGTAGGACACCCGCACCTCCAACAAATCAGTTACGTCGAGAGATGTCGCGAGCCCGAAACGACGACAGCGCGATAGTAACCAGATGGGGCGGCCGGTGCGGGACGAATCGCAAGTCCAAAATCCCGGCACTGAGTCACCGTCACCGCCGCGGGCCCGGAACCACCCGAAAACCGCGGCGCCATCCGGCGCGGTCATCCTTCGGTCAGCTGACCGACACGCTGGATTCAGGTGCTGGCTGACGCTGACTAAAAATCGGCACTGAGCAGGCATTTCAGACCTCGTGCCCCCGGCAGGATTCGAACCTGCGACACCGGCTTTAGGAGAGCCGTGCTCTATCCCCTGAGCTACGGGGGCGAGTGGCCTACCGAAATAGGTGCTGAGAACCCGCGAGGATCCCTCATGCTAATCGGAGGGCGGCGAAAGTGCGGCATCAGGGCGTGCGCCGGTGGTCCGCGCCGTGCTCACCGCCGCACGGCTCAGCCGATGGTGATCGCGCGCGTCACCGCGTCGGCGACCTGCTCGTCGGTGAGCGCGCTGCGCTCGATCAAGGTGTGCGAAAGCACTGTGCGAACGATGATTTCGGCTGCCTGCAGTGGCGGCAGCAGCGGATACGGATACTTTGTGGCGGCGATCGCCGGCGCGACGGTTGCGGACACGGTTTGTATGACGTTCATCCGCGCCTCGCCGACTCGCACCACTGCCTGTAGCAGCCAGTGCGGTTCGTGGTCGCGCACATAGGTGAAGGCGGCGTGGTTGCGCAGGTAGCGCAAGGCGGCCAGGACGGTCGTGGGCACCAACGTCGCGGGGTCGGCGTGTGCGTCGGCGCGGGTCATCACCGCGACGGCCATCTGCTGGATCTCGTGTTGCGCCACCGCGGATATCAATCCGTCTTTGTCGCCGAACTCGCGGTAGGCCGTGGCGCGGGAGACCCCCGCCCGTTCGGCGACCTGGCTCAAGGTCAGCGAGTCGATGCCGCTTTCGGCGATCAACAGCAACGTCGCCTGTACCAGCGCGTCCCAGGAACGAGTTGAGGGCATCACCGGTATTTGTACCGCAGGTTGTTGACTCCACCGCCAACTGAGACTAACTTTACGATTCGTCTCAGTTTCCTAGTCGGAGGACGGTGCGCGGTGACGCAACCGACGCAGACCACGACCCCGCTCGACCTGACCGCACTACCGGCGCTACGCCGGTATCTGGCGTCGCTGCCGTTGGAGGAGCGAGCCAGGGCCACCGCGCGGCTCTCGGCGTTGTCCGGCGACGACCTGCTCAGCCTCGGCGTCAGCGAACCCCAACCCAGCGAATTCGACTACGCGGTGGACCAGGTCGACGGCGCCATCCCCGCCGAACTGTGCGGCACGCTCTACCGCAACGGCCCCGGCCGCTGGCAGGACCACACGGGCCGGCCGCTGCACCACCTCTTCGACGGCGACGGCATGCTCTCGGCGTTCACCATCCGCGATGGTGCAGTGCACTATCGGAACCGCTACGTACGTACCCGGCACTACCAGGGCAAGGGCGGCGTCACCCATCTGGGCACCGCGGCGCCGGGCGGCTGGCGGGCCAACATCGGCAAGACGCCGCCAAACCTGGCCAATACCAACATCGTCGAGCACGCTGGCCGCCTCTACGCGCTGTGGGAGGGCGGGGCTCCCTACGAGATCAACCCTGACACGCTGGAAACCGTTGGGCCACGCCGATTCGGCGGAGAGTTGGCCAGGATGGGCGCCTATTCCGCGCATCCGAGCATATGTCCTCGCACCGGCGACATGTACAACTTCGGTGTCGAATTCATTCCGCGTCCGCACCTTCGCATCTACCACACCGACCCGAAGGGCAGCCTGCGATATTTGCGTTCGGCGCGGCTGCCCTATCTGGCCATGACGCACGACTTCGCCATCACCGAGCGCTACCTGGTGTTCCTGGTATCGCCGATCATCCCGGACCTTATGTCGGTTGCGTTGGGCCGCAAGCCGATCGGCGACGCGCTGCGTTACCGCCCCGAGAAGGGCACTGCGTTCATCCTCGTGCCCCGCGACGGCGGGGAGATCCGCCGCATTGAGTCGCCGGCAGTCCTGCAATTCCACCTCAGCAACGCCTACGACGACGGCGACGAAGTCGTTGTCGACGCAGTCACCTACGAAAAACCCGCAGCTGCTCAGGAGTATCGCACGTTTTCAGACCACGCCGCTGCGCGAATCACCCTCGAAGCTGACCCGATTCCGGCTCACCAAATTTGGACGCGTGCTTCGAGAAACGCTGAGCGACAGCATCTGTGAGTTCCCACGTCATCATCCTGACCGCGAGGGTATGCCACACCGTTACGCCTACTTCACCAGCCGCCGGCACTTGTCGTCGCTGTACGACTCGATCACCAAGGTCGACCTCAGCGACCACTCCGAGAACACCTACACCGCGGCGGGCGCCGGCAACAGCTTCTGCGAACCGGTGTTCGTCCCTCGTCCCGATGCGTCCGCCGAGGACGAAGGCTGGCTGCTCACCGTCGAATATCAAGCTCGGCAACATGTGTCCCGACTGGTGATCCTGGACGCGCGTGATCCCAGCAGCGGACCGGTCGCCACTGCTCAGCTCACCCACCACATCCCGCAGGGGTTCCACGGCAACTTTGCGCCACGACCAGCCCCAGCCTGAATCACGCGCGATACCTGCTACCGCGAGTGAATCCCGCGTCGTAGTCGTGGCAGCCATTTTCTGCGCTGGTGTGTGCATCCTTGGCGATGGGTGTGAATCTACGGCTTTCGGTGTGAGCTAAGGGTTTTGGGTGTGAGCGTAGGGCGGGATTTCGGCCGGATTCCCGCCTAGGCTTCACGGGGGACGCCCAGGCTTCACGCCCGGCGCCCAGGGTTCACGCCCGACGTTCAGGGTTCACGCCCGGCGCCCAGGCTTCACGCCCGGCGCCCAGGGTTCACGCCCGGCGCCCAGGGTTCACGCGGGAAGCGGGCGCGGGGCCGAAGTGTGGTACAGAGCAGGGCGGGGTCGGGTTGACCCCATTTGGTTGTGCATCCTTGGCGATGGGTGTGAATCTACGGCTTTCGGTGTGAGCTAAGGGTTTTGGGTGTGAGCGTAGGGCGGCATTTTGGCCGAATTCCCGCCGAGGCTTCACGCCCGACGCCCAGGCTTCACGCCCGGCGCCTAGGGTTCACGCCCGACGCCGAGGGTTCACGCGGGAAGCGGGAGCGGGGCCGAAGTGTGGTATAGAGCAGGGGCGGGGTCGGGTTGACCCCGTTTGGTTGTGCATCCTTGGCGATGGGTGTGAATCTACGGCTTTCGGTGTGAGCTAAGGGTTTTGGGTGTGAGCGTAGGGCGGCATTTTGGCCGAATTCCCGCCCAGGCTTCACGCCGGACGCCTAGGGTTCACGCCCGACGCCCAGGGTTCACGCCGGACGCCGAGGCTTCACGCGCGGCGCTCAGGCCCGACAACCCAAGCAGCGAGGGCGCTGGGAATGCAGGGTTCGGGAGCCCAAACGCGATCAGCGCAGCTTGTCGATCACCTTCGCGAAATTCTGGAGGTTGTTGTCCTGCACGGTAATCGACGTCACGCCGTACTTGTCCCGGTATTCCCGCAGCGTGTCGGCGATCGCACCCGGCGACCCGGTGAGCACCGAGTGCATCGCCAGCAGCTCCTCGTCCGACATCCCCGGCGAGTAGCGCCGCGTCATCGCCAAGTCGGGCACGGTCTCCCCAGCACGTGGCATCGCCGTCACCGCGAGGTTCAGCTCCAGCGAGTCGAAGCGGTCGCCGGCAGCGGCCCGGACGAACTCGACGCGTTCGGTCAGCGGGTCGTCGGCCTCGCGCACCCGGGCCCCGGTCAACCCGACGATGTCGGCATAACGCGCAGCAAGGGTCAGCACCCGGTCACCGTTGCCGGCGATCAGGATCGGCATCTTCGGGTGATGCTCACTGAGGCATTTCGTCATGTGCTCGAGGTAGTCGACGCGTGCTCCGGCGCTGGGGTATGGCAGCTCGGCCGCCTCGAATTCCTCACGGACATAACCAGTTCCGAGCCCGACCTCGACACGCTGGTCGCTGATCAAGTCCAGACAACCCAGGTCTCGGCTCAGTAGGGCCGGCTTGTAGAAGGCGGCGTTGAGCACATACATGCTCAGCCGCAGCGTCGTGGTGACCATGGCGGCTGCGGTCAGCGTCGGAAACGGTGCCGCCGCACCGAGATGGTCCGGCACACAGAGTATGTCGAACCCCGAATCCTCGGCGCGCTTGGCGGTGTCCACCAGAGCATCGCGGGACTTGAAGAATCGCAGGCTCAACCCGAACCGAAAGTCCTTGGCCACCAATAAACTCCCTCTACTAGGAGAAACACCGCGCGGCCGGCGCGGAGCTCACCGGATCCCAGCGGTGCAAGAAGTCGATCCAGCGTTGCGGCAACCCGTGGTGCACTGCGCCGTCGATGATGCGCTGCAGATAGCCCGGCCGGGGCGGCCCCGCGCTCACCCGCGGGTCGATGTACACCCACGCCGCCGCTGTCGAACCATTACCCAGTCGCACGGTCAGCTCATCGCGCCGGTAGCGCACCGGCACGCCCTCGGCGCTGTCCAACCGGGTTAGGTCGTCGTCGGAGAGCCGCCACAGTACGCCGTGCACCTCACCACCGGCCAGCGGCTCGACGGTGGCTACGCCGCGTTGGTTGATCAGCCAGCAGTGGTCGCCGAGCACCGCCGGGCGCGGGTCGCCTGCGTCGGGGCAGCGGGCCGCCATCTGGCGCACGCACAGATTCGATCCGTATGCGAAGTAGAGGTGTCGGCCCGCTCGCATTCAGCCCGTCACCGTCAGATAGATCAGCGTTAGCACTTACTCACCATTGTGCTTTGACCTGCAAAAACGTGGTTGCTGGTGTCCGTTGTGCGGCTCATTATCTTAAGGTGAGCCGACCCGTCCGTGGCGTCTCCTGAGCGGTGCACCAATCAAGTACATCACCCCCGTAGTGCCCGACTCTCTTGCGGGCTTCTTGGTGCGGCATTTCACCGAAATTGTTCCCAGTCGGGTCGGTGTCCGCCTACGCTGCGCCCTGTTGGATCACCACCGGGAAGGGGTAGCCATGTTTCTTCGGATAGTTGTCGTCGCAGCGTTCATCGGCACGGCCGCGCTTGCCCCGCCGCCGCAAGCCAGCGCGCAATCGTGCTCCAAGGGCTACTACAAGGCCGCTTCTGGCAACTGCGTACACCGGCCAATCTGCGGAGTGTCTACACAGCCGGACGGTGCCACCGCGTTGTGTAACGACGGTTGCTGGTCGTTCAGTGAGAATCCCAGCGAGGATGACACATGCAGCGGACACGGCGGCGCAAAGAAAGTCTTGTAAACCATTGCCGCCCTTGGTAATAGCGCACAATGTTGTGCTTCACCGCAGGTCAGGACTGGTGCAGCATGTCGGCATGACTACCGAACTGCTGATCGCCACCGTTGCCTGCCTCGCTGACCACCTTGAGGTCGACGGCCACCCGCTTGCTTGGGTGCCGCGCGCTGTCCTGGCCGACACCCAGTAAGGGCATTTTCACAGCTAGAAGCACCTTTTCATTCAGCCCGTCACCGTCAGATAGATGAGCGCCACGTTGAGCACACTAATCATCACCGCGACCACCCAGCCAATGGCCGTTGTCAACCGGTGGTTGGCGTCGGCGCCCATCAGTTCCCGGTTTCCGGTGAGCCTGACCAGCGGCAGCACCGCGAACGGTATCCCGAACGACAGCACCACCTGGGAGATCACCAGTGCCCGGGTGGGGTCCACGTCCAGCGCCAACAGCGCTATCGCGGGGCAGACGGTGACCAGGCGGCGGAGCGCCATCGGCACCGACTTGTGCAGCAGCCCCTGCATGATCATCGCGCCGGCGTAGGCGCCCACCGACGACGACGCCAAACCCGAAGTCAACAAACCGACCGCGAACAGCACCGCGATCGTCGGGCCTAGCGTGTCTCGGACCGCGACGTAGGCGGCATCGATGGACCCGACGTCACCGTGCCCGCGCATGTTGAAGGCGGCGACCAGCAGCATCGCCGCGTTGACTCCGCCGGCGATCACCATGGCGATCCCGACGTCCACCCGGGTGATGCGCAACAGTCGACGGCGGTCCGGCCCGGGCGCGGGCTGGCCGTGCCGGTCGCGGGCCAACCCGGAGTGCAGGTAGACCGCGTGGGGCATCACGGTGGCCCCCAGGATCGCGGCGGCCAGCAACACGCTCTCGGTGCCGTGGAAGCGTGGCAGCAGGCCGGACACGACTTCGCCGGCCGGCGGTGTGGCGACGAAGAAGCTGGCGGTGAAGCCCAGCGCGATGATCAGCAGCAGCCCGGTGATGACCACCTCGAACAACCGCTGGCCGCGACGGTCCTTGACCATCAGCAGCAGCAACGAGATCACGCCGGTGATCAGCCCGCCCAGCGGCAGCGGCAACCCGAACAGGATGCGCAGTGCGATGGCCCCGCCGATCACCTCGGCCACATCCGTCGACATCGCGACGATCTCGGCCTGTGCCCAGTAGACCAGCCGCGCGGGCCGACCCATCCGGTCGCCGATCGATTCGGGCAGCGAGCGGCCGGTGACCAGGCCGAGCTTGGCCGAGAGGTACTGAACCAGCCCGGCCATCACGTTGGCCACGACGATGACCCATAACAGCAGGTAGCCGAATTGGGTGCCGGAGCTGACGTTGGCGGCGACGTTGCCGGGGTCGACGTAGGCGATTGCGGCGACGAACGCCGGTCCCAGCAGGTACCAGCTTGCTTTGTCCGAGGTCGTGACGTCCTGCGCCAACTCACCGCCCTAGAGGTCAGAGGGTTCGAATAAAAAAGTGAGGTTATCCGAAACCGGCCGCAGGTTTGTTGGCGGCCCGAGCTTAGTCGGCGGGGAGGTACAGGCCGCGGCCGGTAATCAACGGCAACTCGAGCGTGGTCCGGATCCCAGGCGGGGCGGCCACCACCGCGGGTATGGCGTTGACGATGCGCATCGCCGTCGCGACGAGCCCGGCATGGTTGTGGTCGCCGAGCCGACTGCTCAGGCAGATGTCCATGGCGTACGACGGCTCACCGGTGATCTCCACGCGGTACGAACCACCGGGCTGCGCGGGTTGCGGCCAGTCCGGGCACAAGTCTTCGCGCAGCCGGGTGATGTGCTCGAGCACGACGGCGGGGCGGCCGTCGAGCATGCCGAGCACCTCGAACCGCAGCGCGGCGGCACTGCCCTGCGCAATGTGGCCCGATGCGATGTCGAAGGCCTCGGGCGCGGGCACCCGGACGTACTTCTCGGTCACCTCGTCGAGCGAAATGCCAAGTCCCGCAGCGAGTTGGCGGACCACCGAGCCCCACGCCAGGCTGAGCACCCCGGGCTGCAGCAGCATCGGGATGTCCTCCATCGGCCTGCCGAACCCCATCACGTCGAACATGACGACGGCGCTGTCATATGTCGCGTAGTCGACGATCTCCATGCAGCGCACCTGCTCGACGCTCTGACAGGTGCCGGCCAGCGCCATCGGCAGTAGGTCGTTGGCGAAGCCCGGGTCGATGCCACTGACGTACAGGCTCGAATTACCTTGCCGCGCAGCCTCTTCGATCGGTTCGATCAAGTTTTGCGGCAGCACCTGCCACGGGTACTGCAGGAACACCGGACCGCTGCCCACCATGTTGATCCCGGCCGCCAGCACGCGCCGGTAGTCTTCCAGCGCTTCGGGAAGGCGGTTGTCGGCCATCGCGTTGTAGACCGCACACTGTGGCGCGGTGGCAAGCACGGCGTCCAGATCGGTGGTCGCTTTGACTCCCGTGGCCTGCTCGAGTCCGGCCAACTCGGCCGCGTCCTTTCCGGCCTTGGCGTCCGACGACACCCACACTCCGGTGAGCTCGAACTCCGGGTTGGTGATCAGCGCACGCAGCGAGTGGATGCCGACGTTGCCGGTGCCCAGTTGGGCGACACGTATTGCCATGACCGACTCCTTACAGATCCGGGACGGGGATCGTGAGATTGGGGAAGGTGAGGCCGCCGTCGACCTCCAGCGTCTTGCCGGTCAGGAAACCACCCGCGGGCGACGCCAAATAGACTGCGGCAGCGGCGATGTCAAGCGGATCACCGAGGCGGCGCAACGGCGTCGCCTGTTCCATCGGTTTGCGCAGCTCGTCGTTGTTGGCCACCACGTCGAGTGCGGAGGTCAGGATCGATCCCGGCGCGATCGCGTTCACCCGGATGCGGGGGCACAAGTCCAGTGCCGTCAATCGCGTGTAGTGCGTCAGCGCGGCTTTGGCGGTGCCATAGGCGGCGAAGCCGCGCCCGGCCAGCCGGCCGATGGCCGAGGTGATGTTGATGATGCTGCCGCCGCCGGAATGCTCGAGGATCAGCGGCACCGCGGCGACGGTGAGCGCATGGGCGGTGGCGACGTTGAACGTGAACGCGTCCCTGAGCTCTTTGGTCGACGTGGTCAGCAGCGTGTTCGGCATGCTGCCCCCGACGTTGTTGACGACGATGTCCAGCTTCCCGAATGCCTCGACGGCCACCGCGGCGAGCTTCTCGGTCTCCTCGGGGCGAGCCAGGTCCGCGGCCACCACGTGGGCACGGCGCCCGGCGGCGCGCACCTGCTCGGCGACCTCGTCCAACTGCGACCGGGTGCGCGACGCGATCACCACGTCGGCGCCCGCCTCGGCGAACGCCAGTGCGATGGCCGCGCCCAGGCCGCGGCCCGCGCCGGTGATGACGGCGATCTTGTCGTCGAGTCGGAACCTGTCGAGGATCACGGCGGCCTCGTTTCATTCGTCGGACGACACGACGGCGGCGGCCATCGCCTCGATGATTTCTGTAACAGGTTCTAGTTTGGCACAGGGGTGCCGAAGGGCTTGCGTCGCGTCCGTCAGCAACTCTTTCACCGCACGTAACCTGTTGTTAATGTAGGTGAATAGCTGTAATGAAAGGGGTTCTCAGGAAGCCGCGACGGGTGGGCGGCGTCTAGCATCTTTCATCACTACCAGTTAGGAACTGAATTGAAACTCAACCGATTTGGTGCTGCTCTGAGTGTGCTGGCATCAGGCGCGCTGGTGTTGTCGGCTTGTGGCAGCGACAACAACAACGCAGGCGGGGGCAGCTCAGGCGCGTCGGGCAGTGCGTCGTCGGGCAACGTGAGCTGCGGCGGCAAGAAGGCGCTGAAGGCCAGCGGTTCGTCCGCGCAGAACAACGCGATGACCCGCTTCGTCAAGGCATTCGAATCGGCTTGTCCCGGGCAGACGTTGAACTACACAGCCAACGGCTCCGGCGCCGGCATCAGCGAATTCACCGGCAACCAAACAGATTTCGGCGGTTCCGACTCTCCGCTTACCCAGGACCAGGCGGCCGCGGCCCAACAACGTTGCGGCGGTGCGCCGGCGTGGAACCTGCCGGTGGTGTTCGGCCCCATCGCGGTCACCTACAACGTCGGGGGAGTGAGCTCACTGAACCTCGACGGGCCCACCCTGGCCAAGATCTTCAACGGCGGCGTGAAGAAGTGGAACGACCCGGCAATCGCGGCCCTCAACCCCGGCACCAACCTGCCCGGAACGGACATCCACGTGGTGTTCCGCAGCGACGAGTCGGGAACCACGGACAACTTCCAGCACTATCTCGACGCCGCCTCCAACGGCGCATGGGGCAAAGGCGCCGGCAAGTCGTTCCAGGGCGGCGTCGGTGAAGGCGCCAAGGGCAACGACGGCACGTCGGCGGCCATCAAGAACACCGAGGGCGCCATCACCTACAACGAGTGGTCGTTCGCGCAGGCCCAGAAGCTGAGCATCGCGAAGATCATCACCTCGGCCGGACCGGACGCCGTCGCCATCGGCGCCGAGTCGGTGGGCAAGACCATCGGCGGCGCCACCGTCAAGGGCCAGGGCAACGACCTGGTGCTCGACACCGCCTCGTTCTACCGGCCCACCCAGCCCGGCTCCTACCCGATCGTGCTGGCCACCTACGAGATCGTCTGCTCGAAGTACCCCGACGCCGCCGTCGGAACCGCGGTGAAGGCATTCCTGCAGTCGACCATCGGACCCGGTCAAAATGGCTTGGGGGACAACGGGTATGCCCCGATCCCGGATTCCTTCAAGTCGAGGCTGTCGACCGCGGTCAACGCGATCTCCTGATCGGAGGTTGACGTGGCCAATCCCCCGCTGGCAAAGCATGCGCTAGCGGAGGTGGACGCGCGCGCGTCGCGGCGAGCCGATCGGTTGTTCAGATCGCTTGCCGCGGCCGCCGGTTCCACCATCGTGGTGGCGATCGTGTTGATTGCGGTGTTCCTGCTGCTACGGGCCGTCCCGTCGCTGCGCGCAAACACCGTCAACTTCTTCACCAGCGCGCGGTTCGACACCACCGACGACCAGAAGCTGGCGTTCGGGATCAGCGATCTGCTGATGGTCACGGTGCTCAGTTCCATCACCGCGCTGGCGCTCGCGGTGCCGATCGCCGTCGGCATCGCGGTCTTCGTCACGCAGTACGCACCGAAACGGCTGTCGCGGCCGTTCAGTGCGATGGTGGACCTGCTGGCCGCGGTGCCCTCGATCATCTTCGGGCTGTGGGGGATCTTCGTGCTGGCACCGAAGCTGGAGCCGCTGGCGGAGTTCCTCAACCGTCATCTGGGCTGGTTCTTCCTGTTCAAGAGCGGCAACGTGTCCCTGGCCGGCGGCGGCACGATCTTCACCGCGAGCATCGTGCTGGCCGTGATGATCCTGCCGATCATCACGTCGGTGTCACGCGAGGTGTTCCGGCAGACCCCGCCGATGCAGATCGAGGCGGCGCAAGCGCTCGGTGCGACCAAGTGGGAGGTGGTGCGCACCACAGTGCTGCCGTTCGGGCGCAGCGGTGTCATCGCCGCCTCGATGCTGGGCTTGGGTCGTGCGCTGGGTGAGACGGTGGCGGTGCTGATCATCCTGCGCTCGGCGGCGCGGCCCGGGACATGGTCGCTGTTCGACGGCGGCTACACGTTCGCCTCCAAGATCGCTTCTGCCGCAGCCGAATTCAGCCGGCCCCTGCCGACGGGGGCCTACATCTCGGCCGGCTTCGCATTGTTCGTCCTGACTTTCGTGGTCAACGCGGCAGCGCGCGCGGTCGCCGGCGGAAAGGTCAACGGATGAGCCAACTCAGCGCCGACGCGCTCGAGCAGCCCGTCAAGGCCGTCGTCTTCCGTCCGCTGAGCCTGGTTCGCCGGATCAAGAACGACATCGCCACGACCTTCTTCCTCGCGTCGTTCGTGATCGCGCTGGTGCCGCTGGTCTGGGTGCTCGCGGTGGTGATCATCCGCGGCTACCACGCCGTCATCACCGCGGACTGGTGGACCCACTCGCTGCGTGGGGTGTTGCCCGAGGAGTTCGCCGGCGGCGTCTACCACGCGCTGTACGGGACGTTGGTGCAGGCAGGTGTCGCGGGCGTGATCGCGGTGCCGCTCGGCTTGATGACCGCTGTCTACCTGGTCGAGTACGGCACCGGTCGGCTCGCCCGGGTGACCACGTTCATGGTGGACGTCCTCGCCGGCGTGCCCTCGATCGTGGCGGCGCTGTTCATCTTCAGCCTGTGGATCGCCACATTGGGATTCCAGCAGAGCGCGTTTGCGGTGTCGCTGGCCCTGGTCCTGCTGATGCTGCCGGTGGTGGTGCGCTCCACCGAGGAGATGCTGCGGTTGGTACCCGACGAACTACGAGAAGCCAGTTACGCCTTGGGCGTTCCGAAATGGAAGACGATCGTGCGGATCGTGACGCCCATCGCGATGCCGGGCATCGTGTCGGGCGTGCTGCTGGCGGTGGCCCGGGTGATCGGGGAAACCGCGCCGGTACTGGTGCTCGTCGGGTACAGCCGCTCGATCAACCTCGACATCTTCGAAGGCAACATGGCCTCGCTGCCGCTGCTGATCTACACCGAACTCACCAACCCCGAACACGCCGGGTTCCTGCGCGTGTGGGGAGCGGCGCTGACCCTGATCATCCTGGTGGCGGTGATCAACCTGATCGCCGCCGGGATGCGGTTGGTGGCCACGCGGTCGCGCTGAGCCGCGCTACTTCGGGGAAGGCGCGAGTCGCAACACCCTGCCGTTGCCGCGGTCGGCGACGTAGACGTTGCCTTTCTTATCCACCGCGACCGACAACGGGGTGTTCAGCCCGGTGAACGGCAGTTCTTCGCTGGCCGCACCACCGGCGGGCAACTTCACCACCACGTTGTTGTCGTGTTCGGTGACGTAGACGGCGCCGGCGCCGTCGACCGTGATGCCCCACGGTGCGCTCAAGCCGGTGAACGGCAGCACCGTCTGATTGGTGGTGCCGGCGTCGAGTTTGAGCACCCGGTTGTTGTCGGTGTCGGTGACGTAGATGTTCCCGTCGGTATCCAGTGCCACGCCGTCGGGATTCTTCAGTCCGCTGAACGGCACCTCGACCTGCGCGTTGCTGTTCGGCGGCAGCTTCAGCACCCTGTTGTTGCCGCGGTCGGCGACGTAGACGTTGCCCTGGGGGTCCACCGCGACACCCTCGGGGTAGCTGAGGCCGCTGAACCCCAGCACGGTTGGTTTGTTGGAGCCCGCCGGCACCGACACCACCCGGTTGTTGAAGTCGCTGACGTAGATCGTCCCGTTGCCGTCCACGGCGATGCCCTGTGGTTCGTAGAGTCCGCTCACCGGCATCACCGTGGGGGAGCTGGATCCCTGCGGCAGCGTCACCACCTTGCCGTACATGGTCTGGTTGGTGACGTAGACGGTGCCGTTGGCGTCGACCGTGACCCCACCCGGTGCGAAGCGGAAGTTGAAGTCCTTGAAGGGCATAACCTGCTGGCCCTTGGCGTCCGCCGCATCACCGCCGCTGTCCTTCGATCCGAACAGCAGGAACGCGGTCACCGCGCCGACTACCAGCAGCAGCGCCGCCGCGATCGCACCGATGATCAGCGGCTTACGCGACTTCGCCGGCGGCGGGCCGCTTGCCGGGGGCTGGCTGGGCGACGGTGGCGCACCAGCACGCGCACCGGCGGCAGCGCCCGGCTGGCTGGCCCAAGCGGCGGCTGCGACCGGGGCGGCTTGCGTCCACTGCTCGGAGTTCTGTCCAGGTTCGGAGCGCCACCCGGTGGGGTTCGCCGGCGCGACCCTGGTCTCGTCCCGGGTCGAATACGACGGGATCCGCGCGGTCTGGTCCCCGGTCGGATACGACGGTATTCGGGCGGTCTGGTCGCCGGTGGGGTACGGCGGCGCCGGTGTCCGCGTGCCGGAGCCGTACGGCGGAATCGGTGTCCGCATGGTCTGGTCCGCGGCGGCGTACTGAGCGGGCGCAGCAGGCATGGCCGCCGGGCCGGACGGTTGCCCGCTGGCGCCGCCGCGACTGTTCCAGCCGCCGGCCAGGCTCGGGTCGACGACGGGCGCGATGAGCGTCTGATTGTCGCCTTGCCGCAGGATGGTGGCCTCTTGGCGCTGCTCGGGAGTGGTCAGCGCGTCGTGGGCGGCGGCGGCGAGGTCGCCGGCCGTCATGTAGCGCTCGGTGGGGTTCTTCGCCATGCCTTTGGCAATCACCGCGTCCAGCGCCTCCGGAACCCGGCCCGGCCGCAGCACGCTGGGCCGCGGGATCGGCTCCATCAGATGCGACGCGATCAGCCGCTCCACGCTGTCCGCCCGGTACGGTGGTGCCCCGGTCAGGCATTCACCCAGCACGCAGGCCAGCGCGTAGATGTCGGCCCGATACGTGACTTCGTCGCCGGTGAACCGCTCCGGAGCCATGTAGTTGTAGGTGCCCACCGCCATCCCGCTCTGCGTGAGACTGGGATCTTGACCGGCGCGGGCGATGCCGAAGTCGACCAGATACGCAAAGTCGTTGGCGGCGACGAGGATGTTCTCCGGCTTCACGTCGCGATGCGTGATCCCGCTGGCGTGCGCGGCATCCAGCGCCGCGGCGACCTGCCGCACAATGGCCACCGTCCGGGCCGGCGTGAGCGGCCCGTACTGCGTCAGCATCGAGCGCAGCGACACCCCGTCGATCAGGCGCATCTCCACGTAGAACTGTCCGTCGATCTCGCCGTAGTCGTGGATCGGCACCACGTGCGGTTCGGTCAGCCGCCCGGCGATATCGGCTTCGCGCTGCATCCGGGCAGCGAAAACCGGATTGCCCGAGTACGCCGTCGAAATCAGCTTGAGCGCCACCACCCGATGCTTACGGGTGTCCTCGGCCTCGTAAACCTCGCCCATGCCGCCGCGGCCGATCAGGCGCACCAACTGGTAGGGCCCAAAATGCGAGCCCACCCGCGATTCCGAACCGGTGTTGGTCACCGTCGACGCTCCCTTCGCCCGGACACCCCACGCCGCATCCGGTAGCGGTCACGTACCGGCGGCCACGCTGCCGCGGCGCCGAAACGAATGGTTAACACACGGTAAATCCTCGTGGAGTGGGCACACAACCAAATCCGGGGACTCGGCACGATTTTTGATCACGAGTGCGTAACGGGGTTGGGTCGTCCGGCCGGTCGGGTACCGGTCTGAAAACGCTGCCAGCCCTGAAAACCGTTGGTGTGCTTGAACATTAACCTCTTCGAGGTGGCGAAGGCGGCGGAACCGACCGCCCCGCAACGTGTCCCGGCGCTCGCGGCGGTGACTAGCGGTCACCCGATGGCGTTGACCACCGGTATCAGCTTCTTCTGCAACGAGTCCGGCAGCGGAATGTAACCGTACTCCTGCAAACCGATCTGGCCGTCGCCAATTGTGGCTTGCATGAATGCCTTTACCGCTTGGCCGGTGGGGGAGTCGGGATACTTCGAGCAGACGATTTCGTAGGTCACCAACACGATCGGATACGAGCCGGACTGAGTCGGCCGATAGAACGACGAGGTGTCCACCACGAGGTCGTTGGGCTCGGTGCCGCCCTTGAAGGTGGCGCCGGCTATGGTCTTGCCGACCGACTCCGGGCTGATCGACACCGCCTCCGGACCGGCCGAGGTGATGATCTGGGCCTTGTTCAGCTGGTGGCCCTCGGCGAAGGACCATTCGTTGTAGGTGATCGAGCCGTCGGTGGCCTTCATGGCCTGCGACGTGCCGTCGTTACCGGCGGCTCCCTCGCCGACGCCGCCGTTGAACACCTGGCCGGCACCCTTGCCCCAGGCGCCGTTGGACGCCGCGTCCAGGTACTTCTGGAAGTTGTCAGTGGTACCGGACTTGTCGGAGCGGAAGACGACGTGGATTGGGGTCGACGGCAGGTTGACCCCGGAATTGAGCGCCTTGATCGCCGGGTCGTCCCACCTGGTGATGGCGCCGTTGAAAATTTTCGCGGTGGTGGGCCCGTCCAGGTTCAGCGAGCTGACGCCGTTGATGTTGTACGTGACCGCGATCGGTCCGAACACGACCGGAATGTCCCAGGCCGGCGAGTTGCAGCGCGCTCGCGCGCTGTCGGGTTCACCCTTGTCCTGATTCATCGGCGAGTCAGAGCCGGCCAAGTCGGTCTCGCCGGCAATGAAAGCCGCCATGCCGGCACCGGAACCGTTGGCCGCATAGTCCAGCGTGTGACCCGGGCAGGCATGGATGTAGGCGTACACGAACTGCTCCATCGCGTTCTTTTGCGCGGTGGAGCCACCGGCCAGGATCTTCTTCTTGCCGCCGCAGTTCACCGGGACGACGGGGGCGGCGCTGGATCCCGACGACGAAGTCTTGCCCGAATTGCCGCCGCAACCCGACATCGCCAATGCCGCAACAACAAGCAGTCCGATTGCGGCGGCGGATCGAGGAAACTTCATGGCGACTCCTCCGAAGAATCGGCAGCACGATGAGCATAGGTGAACAAACACCCCATAGGAGTTGAACACACGATGTTGATTTGCTGAAGCCCGTGCCGCTCAGGATTTCCTGGCAGGTGCCTTCTTGGCCGCTTTCTTGGCCGGCGCCTTCTTCGCGGGCGCCTTCTTGGCCGGAGTCTTTTTGGCCGGACTCTTTTTCGCCGTGTCGTTCTTCGGCGACGATTCCGTCGCGCCGCCCGAGCGGGCCTTCACGCTGGCCTCCAGCTTGGCCAGCAGGTCGGACACGTCTTCGGACTCGTCCAACTCGGTCGGCTGCTCCTCGACCGTAAACGCTTCGCTGCCTTCGAGTTTCGCCTCGACCAGTTCCAGCAACTGTTCCTGGTAGGTGTCGTGGTAGCGGTCCGGGTCGAAGTCGTCGGACATCGACTCCACCACCTGGCCGGCCATCTTCAGTTCGGCCGGCTTGATCTCCACTTCCTTGTCCAGCACCGGGAAGTCCGGGTCGCGGATTTCATCCGGCCACAACAGCGTGTGGATCACCATCACGTCGCGTTTGCCGAAATCCTTGACGCGCAACGCGGCCAGCCGGGTCTTGCTGCGCAGCGTGAAGTGCACGATCGCCATCCGGTCGGTATCGGCGAGCGTCTTAGCAAGCAGCACATACGATTTGGAGGATTTCGAATCGGGCTCCAGGAAGTAGCTGCGGTCGAACAGCATCGGGTCCACTTCGCTGGCCGGGACGAACTCGAGCACTTCGATCTCGCGGCTGCGCTCTTCGGGCAGGGTGGCGATGTCGTCGTCGGTGATCACCACGCTCTTGCCGTCGTCGGATTCGAAGGCGCGGGCGATGTGGTTGTAGTCGACCACCTCCCCGCACACCTCGCAGACCCGCTTGTACCGGATGCGTCCGTTGTCCTTGTCGTGCACCTGGTGGAACTTGATGTCGTGGTCCTGGGTGGCGGTGTACACCTTGACCGGCACGTTCACCAGGCCGAAGGCGATCGAGCCCTTCCAAATGGAGCGCATTGGGTCAGTATGCCCACTAGGTGCCGACCAGACGCAAAATCACCCGGCACGCCCGGCGTGCCGGGGATTTTGCGTCTGCTATCGCCACCATCAGGGGCCGGCGCGGGAGACCGCCCGCGCCGCCGCCGCAGCCGCTTCGTCGAGTGCCGACCGCATTGCTTGCAGACCTATGCCGCGCAGTCGCTCGCGCCGGTCACCGCCCAACAGGCCCGAACTCCACAGACTGTCCAGCAGACCGACCATGAAGGCGTCCCCGGCGCCGATCGTGTCGACCACCGTGGCCGGTTTGGCCGCGACCGTCACTTCCCCGGCCGCGCACAGTCCCACCGAACCCTGCGCGCCCATGGTGAGCACGACGATCGCAGGTCCGGACGCCAGCCAGCCGCGGGCGGTGTCCAGTGCCGGCCGCTCGGGTGCCAGCCAGCGCAGGTCCTCGTCGCTGGCCTTGACGATGTCGCTGCGCTGGACGAGCTTGTCGATGCGGCCGCGCGCCTGGTCGCGATCGGCGATCAGCGACGGCCGGACGTTGGGGTCGAAGCTGACGGTGGCCGACGGCCGGTAGGCGTTGAGCAACGCGGCCACCGCCAGGCAGCCCGGTTCGCGCACCGCGGCAATCGATCCGGTGTGCACGAACAGCGGCGGCGGTACCGGCGGTGTGGCATCGAGGCGCCAATCCAGGTCGAACGAATAGCTCGCCGAGCCGTCCGCGGCCAGCGTGGCCACCGCGGTGGGTGTGCGCTGCGCCGTGACGCTTCCCGAAACAAGCTGCACCCCAGCGTCTTTGACGTACCGGGCGATAAGCCGGCCGCGGGCGTCGCCGCCGATGTGGGTCAGCAGGTCGACACCGCGACCCAGCCGGGCCAGGCCGACGGCGACATTGAGCGGGCTGCCGCCGACCTGTTCGGGCTGCCCCTCGACGATATCGATCAGCGCCTCGCCGATCACCAACCCCCGCGGATTCATGAGCTCCGGGCGTTTCAGACTTGCGGCCGGGCGCCCAATACGTCGCGGAACACGGCGTTGCGCAGGGTGAGTTCGCGGGGATCGCTGATCAGGTGGAAGCCCATCTTGTTCATCACATACCCGAAGCCGATACCGGTGTCCGGGTCGGCGAACCCGAAAGATCCTCCGGCGCCCGGCGTTCCGAACGCATTGTCCGAAGTTCCGAAGACGCACTTGGGAATCGGCTTGTTGAAGCCGAGGGAGAACGTCGTGTCGATGTGCAGCACCTTGTCGCGCAACCCCTTCGTCGGCGGCCGTGCCGGCTTCTGCAATGCGTCGAACGTGTCCGCGCTCAACCCCAGCGCCGGATCGCCGGTTGCCGCAGCGCCGTAGAGTTTGGCCAGGGACCGCGCGGTGCCGGTGCCGTTGACCGCCGGCATCTCCACCACCCGCAGCTCGTCGCGGTTGAAGGCAGCGGGGTGGTTGACGTCCTTGGCGAACACCAGCGCGCGCGCCGCCAGGCTGTGCGGGTTGAGCAATGCCGCGACGAAGCGCGGCGGCATCGTGTTGACATGCCAGATCAGGCTGGCGAACGACCAGGCGGAAAGGTGCGCCACGCGGTTGCGGTCCACCGAGGCCGGCAGGCCGATATGAAAATCCAAGCCGAGCGGACCGGCGATTTCGTCGGCGAAGAACCGGCCCAAAGTCCGTCCCGCGGGATCGGTGCGGCGGATCAGCTCGCCCTCATACCAGCCCAGCGTGATCCCGTGGTAGCCGTGCCGGGTGCCGGGCGCCCAGGCCGGTGCCTGCGCCGCGAGTTTCGCAGACATCGCCGGCGGGTCGGCCAGCTCCTGCAGCGTCAGCGCTGGGGTGACGACCGGCAGCCCAGCCTGATGCGCCAGCAGCTGCCGCACGGTCACCGCCGCCTTGCCCGCCTGCGCGAATTCCGGCCAGTAGTCGGTGACTTTCGCGTCGTAGCTGAGATAGCCCCGGGACACGGCGAGCGCGACACAAAGGGAGGCAACACCTTTCGTCGAGGAGAAGACGTTCACCAGGGTGTCTTGGGTCCACGGCGCTTTGGTCTCCCCGTTGCGGTAACCGCCCCACAGGTCGACGACCTTGCGGCCCTCCCGATACACCGAGACGGCGGCGCCGACCTCCTGCCCGCTGCTCAAATTCGCGCGGAAGGCGTCGGCGACCTTCCCGTAGCCCTCGTCGACGTCGCCCTGCAGGAGATGGCCCGGGTTGCCCATTCGCCGAGCGTACGAGATTGCCGCGGCGAGGACGACTAGGTTGGCCTTATGAGTTCGGCGCCGGAGCAGCGGGTCAAGCTGACCAACACCGACAAGGTGCTCTATCCGGCGACCGGCACCACCAAGGCCGACATCTTCGACTACTACACCCGCATCGCCGAGGTGATGATCCCGCACATCGCCGGGCGGCCGGTGACGCGCAAACGCTGGCCCAACGGAGTCGACAAGCCTTCGTTCTTCGAGAAACAGCTGGCGTCGTCGGCCCCGGACTGGTTGCCCCGCGCGAGCGTCACCCACCGGTCCGGGACCACCACCTACCCGATCATCGACAGCACCGACGGGCTGGCCTGGATCGCCCAGCAGGCCGCGCTGGAGGTGCACGTCCCGCAGTGGCGGTTCGTCGCACAGTGGACCCGTGCCGGGGAAAGCCTTGCGCCGGGCCCGGCCACCCGGCTGGTCTTCGACCTGGACCCCGGCGAGGGCGTGACAATCGCCCAACTGTCCGACGTGGCCCGGGCCGTGCGAGAGCTCATCTCCGATATCGGGCTGACCCTCTACCCGTTGACCAGCGGCAGCAAGGGGCTGCACCTTTACGCGCCGCTGGCCGAGCCGGTGAGCAGCCGGGGCGCCACCGTGTTGGCCAAACGCGTTGCGCAGCAACTGGAGAAGTCGATGCCGAAACTGGTCACCTCGACGATGACCAAGAGCCTGCGCACCGGCAAGGTGTTCCTGGACTGGAGCCAGAACAGCGGCTCGAAAACCACCATCGCGCCGTACTCACTGCGCGGTCGGGACCATCCGACAGTCGCGGCGCCGCGCAGTTGGGACGAACTCGACGACCCCGACCTGAGCCAGTTGCGCTACGACGAAGTGCTGGCGCGAGTGCAGCGCGACGGCGACCTGCTCGCCGCGCTGGATCCGGCAGCGCCGGGCGCCGACGATCCTGACCGGCTGACCAGATACCGCAGCATGCGGGACGCGTCGAAAACTCCCGAGCCGGTGCCGAAATCCAAACCCCAAGCCGGGCAAGGCAATACCTTTGTCATCCAAGAGCACCACGCCCGCCGGCTGCACTACGACTTCCGGCTGGAACGCGACGGGGTGCTGGTGTCGTGGGCGGTGCCCAAGAATCTGCCCGAGACCACCTCGGTCAACCACCTGGCGGTGCACACCGAGGACCATCCGCTGGAATACGGCGGCTTCGAGGGCCAGATTCCCAAAGGCGAGTACGGTGCGGGCAAGGTGGTGATCTGGGACTCGGGCACCTACGAGGCCGAGAAGTTCAACGATCACGAGGTGATCGTGAACCTGCACGGTCGTCGAATCTCCGGACGGTATGCGCTGATTCAGACCAACGGGGACCAATGGCTGGCGCACCGCATGAAGGAGCAGAAGGTATTCGACTTCGACGGGTTGGCCCCGATGCTGGCCACGCACGGGTCGGTGGCCGCTCTGAAGAAGGGACAGTGGGCATTCGAGGGCAAGTGGGACGGCTACCGGCTATTGGTCGACGCCGACCACGGCGCAGTCCGGCTGCGGTCCCGCAGCGGCCGCGACATCACCAAGGATTTTCCCCAATTAGCTTCCCTGGCTGATGCTTTCGCCGATCACCACGTCGTCCTCGACGGTGAGGTGGTGGCCCTGGACAAAGCCGGAGTGCCCAGCTTCAACCAACTGCAGAACCGTGTCCGGGCCACCCGGATCGAGTTCTGGGCTTTCGACCTGCTCTACCTCGACGGGCGATCGCTGTTGCGGGCCAAGTACGCCGATCGGCGTAAGTTGCTGGAAACTCTGGGCAGCACCGGCGATCTCATTGTCCCGCCGCTGCTGCCCGGTGACGACGGCGAACACGCCTTGGACTATTCCCACAAGCACGGGTGGGAAGGCGTGGTCGCCAAGAGGCGCGATTCGACTTACCAGCCGGGGCGTCGTTCGGCATCGTGGGTCAAGGACAAGCACTGGAACACCCAGGAAGTCGTGATCGGCGGCTGGCGAGCCGGCGAGGGCGGGCGCAGCAGCGGTATCGGGGCGCTGCTGATGGGCGTACCCGGCCCCGACGGCCTGCAATTCGTCGGCCGGGTCGGCACCGGGTTCACCGAACGCGAGTTGGCCGACCTGAAGAAGGTGTTCAAACCGCTGCACACCGACGAATCACCCTTCGGCACTTCACTTCCCGCCCGCGAGGCCAAGGGCGTCACGTTCCTGAAGCCGACGCTGGTCGGCGAGGTGCGCTACGGCGAGTGGACCCCGGACAACCGGTTACGGCAGTCGAGTTGGCGTGGACTGCGACGCGACAAGAAAGCGAGTGAGGTGGTACGGGAATGAAGTGGGTGACCTATCGGGACTCCGACGGCGAACGCGTCGGGGTACTCGACGGCGATCGGATTCACGCGCTCGCGCCGGGCGCGACCCTGCTTGACCTGATCGCCGCCGGCCGGTTGCCGGAGGAGGGCTCGCAGGCGCTGGTGTCGCCCGATACGACCGTGTTGTTGGGTGAGGTGACACTGGCCGCCCCGATCCCGCGCCCGCCGTCGATCCGCGACACGCTGTGCTTTCTGGACCACATGCGCAACTGCCAGCAGGCCACCGGCGGCGGACGGGTGCTGATGGACACCTGGTATCGCATCCCAGCGTTCTACTTCGCCTGTCCGGCAACGGTATTGGGGCCTTACGACGACGCCCCGATGGCGCCCGGAAGTGCCTGGCAGGATTTCGAATTGGAGATCGCCGCGGTGATCGGAACCACCGGCAAGGACCTGACCGTCGAACAGGCCGAACAGGCCATCGTCGGCTACACGATCTTCAACGACTGGTCCGCCCGCGACCTGCAGATGCTGGAAGGTCAGCTGCGGATCGGGCAGGCGAAAGGCAAGGACAGCGGTGTCACGCTGGGCCCCTACCTGGTCACCGCCGACGAACTCGAGCCCTACCGCCGCGACGGCAGGCTGCACCTGCAGGTGAGCGCATTGGTCAACGACACGGTGATCGGGTCGGGATCGACCGGGACCATGGACTGGACGTTCGCCGAAGTGATCTCCTACATCTCGCGCGGGGTGACCCTGCATCCAGGTGACGTGATCGGCTCGGGCACCGTGCCGACCTGCACCCTCGTCGAGCACCTGCCCAAAGGTGACGCCTTCCCGGGCTGGTTGTCCCCCGGGGACGTGGTGACGCTGCAGGTCGAGGCGCTGGGTGAGACCCGGCAGACGGTGCGGGCCACGCCGGCGCCGTATCCGCTTGCGCCGCGGCCTAATCCGGCCTCAGTGGGGGTAGCTTCCCGGGTCAACCCGGCTCCGGCGAAGGTGCCCTACACCCGTGGCCTGCACCAGGTCGCCGACCGGGTGTGGGCCTGGACGCTGCCCGACGGCGGATACGGTTGGAGCAACGCCGGTCTGGTCGCCGGTGACGGCGCGTCGCTGTTGGTGGATACCCTGTTCGACCTGGCGCTCACGCGCGAGATGTTCGACGCGATGCGGCCCGTCACCGACTCGGCGCCCATCACCGATGCCCTGATCACCCACTCCAACGGCGACCACACCCACGGAAACCAGTTGCTGGACAGGGGTGTTCGCATCCTCGCCGCCGCCGGCACCGCGGCGGAAATCGCGCACGAGGCCGGCGTCGACCGGCTGGTCGGCATCCAGACCGCCGACCTGGGTCCGGTGGCGACGACGTTCGCGCGAGACCGGTTCGGGCCCTTCGATTTCAGCGGCATTGTGCTGCGCAACGCCGATGAGACATTTGAGCGCGCGTTGACCATCGAGGTCGGCGGCCGGCGGGTGGACCTGCTCAATCTGGGGCCGGCGCACACAGCCGCGGACTCGGTGGCGCACGTGCCCGACGCCGGGGTGCTGTTCGCCGGGGACCTGTTGTTCATCGGCTGCACCCCGATCGTGTGGGCCGGGCCGATCGCCAACTGGATCGCGGCGTGCGACACCATGATCGCGCTGGACGCGCCGATCGTGGTACCGGGGCACGGGCCGATCACCGATTCCGACGGAATCCGCGCAGTGCGAGGCTATTTCGTGCACATCACCGAGTACGCCGACGAGGCGCACCGCAAGGGACTGTCGCTGGCCGAAGCGGTGGATGCCGTCGAACTGGGGGAGTACGCGTCCTGGCTGGACTCCGAGCGGGTGGTGGTCAACATCTTCCGGCGCTACTGCGAATTGGATCCCGACACCCCGCAGCCGGAGTTGCTGAATTTGTTTGCGATGCAGGCGGAGTGGCTGGCGAAGCATCAGTAGGTATGACACTGGACTCCATTGCCCAGGGCGGCCTCGGGCCCGGAGCCGTTGCTACGAGCCAGCGACAATAGCGTCGGAGCTGCCTGTTATCGTCGCGCCGTGGGCGACACATCGGCTAACCGTGTGCAATTGCGCTCGACACTAACGCGGTGGGACTACGTCGCGATCCCGTTGACCCTAATATTCGTAGCTACGTCAACCGTCTGCGCAGCGCTACTCAAGCGCCCGGAGGGCGACGGGGTCTACGGATGGGTACTTGTCGGTCAGATCGGATCCGTTCTCCTTGCCACGGCGCTGCCCGCGATCACGGCGCTTCGTTCGAAGCGGCGAGAAGCTCGTACGGCCGCCGCTTGCAAAGCGGAGGAAATCGACGCGCGCACCAAGGCGCGTGTGGAAGTAGGCGGAGCGCTTGACCCGATCGTTCGCAGCTTGGCCGACGGTGCCGCGGACCTACGCACAGCCAGGCCAGTTCAGCGCCCCGGAATCCGCCGGGGACTTCGCAACACAGTTCTGAGGCTTGCAGTCGAAACCACTCCCCGGATCATGGGGCCACCGAATTCCTCGCGCGCGTACTACCTATTTCGAGGCCGGGCCGCCGCAACAGCTTGTCGCATCGACTTACTGGGGTGGCCGTCCAGATCAGGTAGTCCAATTCGCGTTCAAAGAAGGGACGCCGCATGGTGATTACGCACTCGACAAGGTGAGGAGGAATCAGGCCGAGTTCTACCCGAACCTTGACGAGGATGCGCCCCCGGGGTTCGATGACTTCGTGGCCGCTGGGGCCAGATGGAAAACGTGCATCTCCGTCCCCGTAGTCGCGGGGAATGTGGCTTACGGGTTACTAACGGTTGATTCGCTGAGTCCCGGCGACCTCTCGGCGCTGGATCTCGATGTACTGAGGGTGGTTGCTGATGTTGTCGCTGCGGCGATGGCCACCACTCATGATCCATAGCTGGAAGGCTGAGAATGTGCGTCCGTAGCATTACGGCTGGAAGCTCTGATCAGCTCGGCGTCCAGCAGACTACAGATTAGAATGACCGGCCTGAGAGGTCGGGCGAACGATAGGTGTGAAACCCCATACCGTGTGAGAAGGGCGGCGGCTGCAATGGCGGTTCAAATAGCACCTCCTGAGGACCGGCGAGCGAAAGAAATCCTGGATAACCCTGACCGGTACTTCGATGATGTTCGACAGCGCGTTCGCCAGGAAGTCGAGCAGGAAATCGAGCGGGAGCGCGCCGGGCGCTGACAGCGTTCTGCCCGGGAGGCGATCTGGATTTTTGCCGGCGATGCTGGGGGCGTTGCAGAAACTCCGCGAGCCGAGGCCCGACCGTGTCATGACGTTCACGGTATGCCCGCTGCCTGGACGTGTGCTGAGTCGCTTACGGTTCGGGTATGGCATCCGAACCCGCAGTGACGCTGGAAACCCTCGAAGACGGCATCGCGCGCCTCACCCTCAACCGGCCCAAGCTGTTGAACGCCATCGACGGAGCGCTGATCAGGGCCACCGACGACGCCCTGGACGTGTTGAGCCGCGGCGAGCACCGGGTGGCGATCCTCACCGGCGCGGGTCGCGGCTTCTGCGCCGGCGCCGACCTGAGCGGCACCGGCGAGGCCTGGACCGAGGTCAAGCCGTCGACCCCGCGTTTCAAGGTCAGCTACGACTCGCAGGTGCGGCTGGCCGAGCTGTTCATCCGGCTCTACGAGCTGCCCATCCCGGTGATCGCGGCCGTCAACGGGGTGGCGGTCGGGGGCGGGTTGGCGTTCGCGCTGCACTCCGACATCCGGATCGCCGCGGCGAGCGCCCGCTTCGGGTCGGCGTTCATCAAGGCCGGGTTCTCCTCGATGGACATGGGCACCAGCTACCTGCTGCCCAAGATCGTCGGCGCCGGCGTGGCGCGCGAACTGATGCTGACCGGGCGGATGATCGACGCCGACGAGGCCTACCGCATCAAGCTGGTGCACCAGGTGGTGCCGGCCGCCGACCTGATGACCGCCGCGCTGGACAAGGCGCGAGAGATAGCCGCCAACAACGCTTTCGGCGTGTGGCAGACCAAGATCGGCTTGAATGCCGCGCTGGATGCGCCGAGTTTGCGGCATGCCATCGAAATCGAGAACCGCACCCAGATCCTGACCGGCTTCACCAACAATCCAACCGAAGCGGCTATGGCGCACCGTGAGAAGCGGGCGCCCAACTGGGATTCGCTGTAAGCGTTAGACTTTCGCGATCACCTGGTCGGCGAACTTCTCCAGCAGGTGGACCTTCTTGCCCAGCGGGTCTTTGTCGGGCCCAATGATGTAGGGCCAGCGGAACCCCACGATGACATCGGTGACGCCTTTGTCTTCGAGGCGCTTGATGCCGTCGACGGTGTAGGCGTCGGTCGAGATGACATGCACCTCGAACGGTCCCGTCTTGCCCTCCTCGTCGCGAAACTTCCTGACCCGGGCGATAAGTCGGTCCAATTCTTCCGGTGAGCTGCCGCCGCCGTGCATCCAGCCGTCCAGCCGCGCGGCCCGTCGCAGTGCGACGTCGGCGTGTCCGCCCACCAGGATCGGGATCGGCTGGGCGGGCGCCGGGCTCATCTTCGTCTTGGGAATGTCGTAGAACTCGCCGTGGAATTCGAAGTACTCCCCGGTGGTCAGCCCCTGCACGATCTCGATACATTCGTCCATTCGCTTGCCGCGCTTGACGAATGGGATACCCATCAGCTCGTAGTCCTCCGGCCACGGACTGCTGCCCACCCCCAGGCCCAGCCGGTTGCCGAACAATGCGGCCAGCGACCCGGCCTGCTTGGCCGTCAACGCCGGATGTCGCACTGGCAGCTTCAGGACGAAGAAATTGAACCGCAAGGTCGTCGTCACCGCACTCAATGCCGCTGCCAGAACGAAAGATTCGACAATCTCCTTACCGTCGAGGAACTCGCGGCCACCGTCTGGGGTGTAGGGGTAATTCGAGTTGGACTCGAAGGGGTACGCCAGGCTGTCGGCGATCGTCATGCTGTGATAGCCCGCCGCCTCGGCCGCTTTGGCCAGCGGAATATAGAACTGGGGGTCGGTCAATGACTCGGCGTAACTGAACCGCACGTCGTCCCTGCTTTCCTCGGAGGGGCATCCCGATCGAGGTTAGAACGTGTTGCAGTTCGGCCCGCAGCGGGCTTCCTCAGAGCTGGTTCTCCGGCCCGATGATCGCCCATACCGTCTTGCCCGACGACGTCGGTGTGCTGTCCCAGGCGCGGCACAACGCGTCGACGATGGCCAGCCCGGACACGTCGATGCCCTTGGGGGGCGACGCCAACCGGAGCGCGGGTGCGGTGCTGGTGTCGGAGACGGCGATGGTAGCGGTCTGGCCGTCGCATTCGATCCGCATCACCGGTTCGCTGCCGGTGTGCTCGAGCACATTCTCGACGAACACGTTGACCACCACCAACGCGACCGGGATCAGTCCCGGTTTCGACCAGTTGGTGAGCCATTCGCGGACCAGTTGGCGGGACTCGCGCAGGCTGGACAGATTGGCCGGCAGCTTCGCCTGGGCATGCTGCAACTTGCGCCGCCCGAGCCGGGTGACGGCTTTCAGGGCGCCCTTGTCGGTCGGGTACACCGGCATGAACCGGGCGGCGCCGCTGCGGGTGATCGCGTCGCGGGCCGCGCGGTTGCCCGACACCAGCACGATCGGGACATCGGGCCGTGAGTTCAACTGCCAGCGCGCGCTGACGAACGCCGCCGACCAGGTCGATTCGTCGGGTACCTGCAGGGCGTTGACGTCGACGACGACGGCGGTGGGCACGTCGAGCGTGGCCTTGGTGACGCTGTCGCGCAGCGCCGCGGCGTTGTTGGCGTCCAGCACGCCCTCGGCGGCCAGCAGGACCACCCCTTGCTCGGTGCGGGCCTGCAGGGCCAACGAACCGGAGGACTTGGCCACCGCGCTCATTCCAGCTCCTCGAACTTCTGCCCCGTCATCGATGGTCTTCAGTGCTGCGCCCCCGTCGTTGCTAAGGACCTATCTTCAAGCAAACTGCCCGATTTGTGAAAAAAGGGTGCGGTCGACACGCCTGGACCGACATGGATACGCGAATATGCACCGCCGGCAGACTTCCCCCGGAGCCGTGCGTTTCGCCTGGTCACCAACACGCCGAGCTCGCCGTTCTCGCTGTATCGCTTACCGCAACAGCGCGCCCGTGGCGCGCACCCCAAACACGAGTTACCCGTTTGGAGCGCGATCAATCCTCAGCGGCAAATATTTTTCCCGCCCCACCCGCGTCGAGCGTCGCGCTGGCGTGACGTTCGGCGTCCGCTGTTGCCCTGGCGTGACGCTCGGCAGAAAAGGCACCGGGCGGCGGGCGGCGGGCAGCGGGGCCTGGCGAGGTCAGCAGGGATACGGCGGCGCGCCCACCCCGGTGACCGAGTGGGTACCCCACGGCGTCTTCTCGACGATGCGGGCCGCCGCGCTGCGCTGGCCGACGGTCAGGGTGCCCGCCCGGGCCTTGGTCAGGGAGTCGTCGGGCGGGGCGTCGAACAGGGTTCCCTGCCAGTGGTAGTTCCCGTCGAGCGGGTCGAGGTGGCCGACCAGGCGGACGCGCACCGAATGGCGGGTGCCGCCGATTTCGAGGGTGGCGGCGCCGTCGTAGGTGTCTTCGTAGTCCGGCGCGCCGGACGACAGTTCGAAGGTTTCGAACGCGCCGGTCGGCGCGGGCGGCGAGAACGGCCCCAACTGAGCGCGTTCGTTGAACACCTGCTGGGTGGAGCGACGCACCTCGATCCGGCGACTGCCGGTGCGTTCCATCGTCGCCAGGCAGCGGGCGATGTAGCGCGCTTGCGCAGCGACGTCGGGACCGGCGAGGAAGAAGTAGTTGGGGAAGCCGTGCACGGCAACTCCGGCGAAGGGCTCCATCCCGTCGTGCCAGGCTTCGCGCAGGGTGCGTCCGCCGACCCCGATCAGCGACTCATCCGTGGTCGCCAAGCCGGTGCCGTAGACGATGGCGTCGACGGGGTGCTCGAGGCCATCGGGGGTGCGGATGCCCGACGCGGTGACGGCAGTGATGGTCGATCCGATCTGCGGGCCCGCAGCGGGACGGCGGCGCCGCAGCCGGCGCGCGGTGCGCGTGGTCCAGCGAGGCAATTCGGTGACCACCCGGCGCGGGGCATGCGGGAAGACGGTCACCGACCGCGCGGATTCGACCAGTCGGCCGAGGTGATGTCCGGCCCACGAATCGGTGCCGATGACTGCGACGTGTTTTCCGGCCGGATGGAAATGCGGGTCCCATGCCGCCGCGTGACAGGATTCGCCTCGAAATTCGTTGTGGCCGTTGATTGTCGGTATGAATGGGGTGAAAAGACCTCCGTCCGTGGCGATTACGACGCGAGTGCGCAGCGGTGCTGCGTCGGTGTGCAGGATCCAGGAGTCGGTGTCCTCATCGAATTCCGAACGCAGCACTGCCCGCTCGAGTGTCGTGACGTCACCGATGCCGGCTTGCGACAACGCCGCCTCGACGTCCGGGACACCCGCCCCGACGACGATCACCGTCACAGAAACCTGCTGCGCTGCCAGGCACGGCGGCCGATCCGGCCCATCAACCCCACCTCGGTCAGAAACGCTGCTAGCGGAGCGAATCCGGCAACCTGTACCTCGCGGCGGTGCGCGCTGGTGCGGGCCAGATGCTTGGCGCGTTTGACGTCCAGGCCGGTGCGCGCATACGGCACCGGGTTGCTGAACAGGTAGTTGAAAAAGTATCCGCCCAGCCCGTTGATGTTGGCCATGAACCACCGATTGAGCCGGGGCATCTCGGCCACCCGTTTGCGGGCTCCGTCGCGGGCGAACTGAATGTGGCGGGCTTCTTCGGTGACGTGAATTCGCATGAGCCGCTGGATGATCGGCTGCAACTCCGGATCGTCCATCATCTGCCGTTGCAACGAGTCGAAGATCTCCTCACCGATCAGCGCCGCCACCCACAGCATCGAACCGCGTTGGAAGGCCAGCGGCAGCAGGTTGATGACCCAGCGGTGAAACCGCTTCGGCCGCACCGGTTTTGCGCCGACACGCTCGATGGCTTTGCCGAACATCACCATATGGCGGGTTTCGTCACCCAGTTCGGTCAGCTTGTAGTGCGTCGAGCGACTGGTGGGATCCTCGTGCAGGATGGTGCGCAACAGAGACTGGTTGAGCATGTTCTCGAACCAGATCCCGGCCGATAGGGTGTTGACCAGTTCTTGCCGCGACAACTCGATCTGCTGGTCGCGGGTCATCTCGTCCCACATCGGAGTGCCATACAGCGACACCAGTCGCGGGGGCAGGAAGAACCGGTCGGGGTCCAGTGGGGCATCCCAGTCGATGTCGACGACCGGTTCGTAGGACTTCTTGACCGAGCCCTTCAACAGGCGTTCGGAGAATTCTTCGCGACTCGGCCCGCTTGGCCGCACCGCAGTGGTCATCGTTGGCCTCCCTCCGTCGGATAGTTGAAAACGTTAGGGAGGTCACACTCATTAGTCAATACCCCGGGTACCGGGTACCGCTGGTCTCGTGTTGGTGCTGACCCAGCGCCCTATCTAGGTTGAGCCGTATGGGCCGGCGCATTCACGTCATCGGTATCGGCGCAGGTGATCCCGGTTATGTGACGGTGCAAGCGGTCGAGGCGCTCAACGACACCCAGGTGTTCTTCGCGGTGGACAAAGGGGAAGCCAAGAGTGATCTGGTGGCGTTGCGGCAGCAGATCTGCGCCCGCTACATCCGCCAGCCGGGCTATCGGTTCGTCGAGCTGCCCGATCCGCGCCGCGCCGCTGGCGCCGGGGATGCTGCGCAGTACCGGCAAGCCGTTGCCGACTGGCACGCGGAGCGCGCCCGGATCTGGGCGGCGGCGATCGCCGACGAATTGCGGCCCGACGGGTGCGGGGCCTTTCTGGCCTGGGGTGATCCATCGCTCTACGACAGCACGCTGCGGATCCTGGACGCGGTGGCCGCGCAGATCGACCTCAGCTACGACGTCATCCCGGGGATCACCGCGGTGCAGGCGCTGACCGCGCGGCACCGCATCCCCCTCAACGACGTCGGCGAACCGGTGCTGATCACCACCGGCCGCCAACTGCGCACGCACGGGCTGTCCGGGACAGCGGTGGTGATGCTCGATGCCGAATGCTCGTTTGCGGCCTGCGCGCCCGACACCCGGATCTGGTGGGGCGCTTACCTGGGCACCCCGGACGAATTGTTGGTGGCGGGAACGGTCGGCGGGGTGGGGAAGCGCATCGCCGAGCTTCGTGCGCAGGCCCGCGCCCGACACGGCTGGATCATGGATACCTACCTGTTGCGGGCGCCCGAGGGCCGTGACGCCGGTGACCGGTAGCTGAGGTTCGCCGAATCCCACGAAGAACGTGTGCTCCAAGCGCCCCCCGGCACGATACGATCATTGCTCGCGTGCTTGACACGTGTTAAACACAGCATCGGCCGGGAAAGAGATTCGGTCGGGAAGAGGTTGCCGGATGTCGTATGTGTTCGCCACGCCGGAGTGGGTTGCCGCTGCGGCGTCGGACCTTGCCAACATCGGATCCTCGATCAACGCCGCCAGTTCCGCCGCGGCCGCGCCCACCGCGGCGGTCATGGCGGCCGGCGCCGACGACGTCTCGGCGGCCATCGCGGCGATGTTCGGTGCGCACGCCCAGGCCTACCAAGCGATCAGCGCGCAGGCGGCGCTCTTCCACGAGCAGTTCGTGCAGCTGATGAGCGGCGGCGCCACGGAATATGCCAGCGCCGAAGCGTCCAACGTGCTTGCTGCGGCCGGCCAGGATGTGCTCGGCGTCGTCAACGCCCCCACCATGGCGCTATTCAACAGGCCGCTCATCGGCAATGGCGCCAACGGGGCCACAGCGGGCGCCAGCGGCCAAGCCGGCGGACTGCTGTGGGGCAACGGCGGCAACGGCGCGGCCGGTGGCGTCGGCCAGAACGGTGGTAACGGCGGTTCGGCGGGGCTGATCGGCAACGGAGGCCAAGGCGGCACCGGCGGGAACGGCGCCAACGGCGTCGCCGGCGACAGCACTGCCCGATCCGGGCAGGCGGCCGGCCTCGGCGGCAACGGCGGCAATGGCGGGTGGCTCTACGGCAACGGCGGGGGCGGTGGTCTCGGCGGCAACGGCGGCAACGGCTACTACCAGTCTTCGATCACGGGCGGCAGCAACGCGGGCCCGGGCGGTGGCGGCGGCAACGGCGGGTCGGCCGGGCTGTTCGGTAGCGGCGGCACCGGCGGCACCGGTGGGGCCGGGGGCGACGCCGTGGGTTCCCAGGCCATCAGCGGGATCGGCAGGGCCGGCGTGAGTGGCCTGGCCGGTGCCGGTGGCGACGGAGGCCACGGTGGATTGATCGCGGGCGACGGCGGCGCCGGCGGGGACAGCGGCAGGGGCGGGTCCTTCACCAACCCGGGCAACACGCCCATCGACGAAGGGGTCAACGGTTCTGCCAACGGCTACTACCTGTTCGACGTCCACGCCGGTAACGGCGGCGATGCCGGTCTGTTCGGCCACGGTGGGGCCGGCGGGAACGGCGGTTACGGGGGCGACGGCCAGGCTGCGAGCGTCGCCAACGGATCCGGCGGATACGGCGGGCAGGGTGGCTTCGCCGGCAACGGCGGCGACGGCGGATTGCTGTGGGGCAACGGTGGCGTCGGGGAGTCGGCGGAACGGGCGGCCTCGGTGGAACCAGTAACGGCGGTGACGGGGGCAACGGTGGCGTCGGAGGCACCGGCGGAGACGGCGGCCGCGGCGGCGTGATCGGCTCTGGGGTGCCGGCGGAAGGGGCGGCGCCGGCGGCAACGGCGGCACCATAGGCGTGCCCGGAGATGCCGGTAACGGATACTCCGGCGTCGGCGGCGACGGCGGCCTCGGCGGCGACGCCCGGCTGTTCGGCAGCGGTGGACGCGGCGGTGACGGCGGCGACACCGGTACCACCTCCTTCCTGGTTCCCGCGGTCAGCAACGGCGGCGACGGCGGTCAGGGCGGCTGGCTGTTCGGCAACGGCGGGGGCGGCGGCAACGCCGGGCTTTCGCCGTCGGGAGCGCCGTTCAACATTCACACCGGTATCGGTGGCAACGGCGGCGACGCGGGTCTGTTCGGCGCCGGCGGCCACGGCGGGGACAGCAGGTTCAACCAGCCTGGGGGCAGCGGCGGCTCCGGCGGGACGATCTCCGGCAAGGACGGAGCACCCGGGTCCGCATAGCGGCCGGGGCTGAACTTCTTCGGCCTCAATCGAATTCGGGCCAAACGCCCAAAATGTGATCTTGATCGCAGTAGCATGCGGGTCGTAGGAGGTCCGCTTGTGTCGTTTGTGAACGCTACGCCGGAGTTTGTCAATGCTGCCGCATCCGATCTGGCCGGGATCGGCTCGACGATCAGCCAGGCGAATGCAGCGGCGTTGTTTCCCACGTCCAGCGTGCTGGCCGCCGGGGCCGACGAGGTTTCGGCCGCCATCGCCGCGATGTTCGGGGCGCATGCCCAGGCCTATCAGGCGCTGAGCGCGCAGGCGGCGCAGTTCCACGAGCAGTTCGTGCAGCTGATGAGCGCAGGTGCTGGGCAGTACGCCAGCGCCGAGGCATCCAACGTGCTGCAGACCGCCGAGCAGGAGGTGCTTGCTGCGATCAACGCGCCCACCCAGGCTCTGCTGAACCGGCCGCTGATCGGCAACGGTGCCAACGGCGCCACCGCCGGCGCCAACGGTCAGGACGGCGGGATCCTGTGGGGCAACGGCGGTAACGGCGCCAATGGTGGGGCCGGCCAGAACGGCGGTAACGGCGGGTCGGCCGGGTTCTTCGGCAACGGCGGTCGCGGCGGTGCCGGCGGAGCGGGCGCCAACAGCCTGTCGGGCAGCACGGCCCTGGCGGGTGCCAACGGTGGTAACGGCGGCAACGGTGGGGCCGGCGGCTGGATCTGGGGTAACGGCGGGCAGGGCGGGATAGGCGGGACCGGCGGCAATGCCGGTCTCAACAACAGCGCTTCCGGCGGCTCCGGCGCGAACGGCGGCATCGGTGGGAACGGTGGCGCCGGCGGCCGCGGCGGCTACCTGTTCGGTGACGGCGGTGCCGGTGCGGCGGGCGGCGCCGGGGGGCAGGGCAGCGGCTCCACCAGCCACAACACCAGTACCACGGTTGCCGGCACTGGCGGAACGGGCGGCCTCGGCGGCAACGGCGGCCATGCGGGGTGGTTGTCCGGCAACGGTGGGCACGGCGGCGACAGCGGAGATGGCGGGGGTCTGGCCGGCGGCGGGTCCCAAGTCGTCAAGGGCGCCGAGGGTGGCGCGGCCGGTCTTACGGCTGGAGCGGGTGGCGACGCCGGACTATTCGGCGCGGGTGGTGCCGGCGGCAACGGTGGTCTGGGTGGGTTCGGCGGCAGCGCCAGGTACGAAAACGGCGGCGACGGTGGCGCCGGAGGTAACGGTGGGCTGGGCGGTCGCGGCGGCTACGTCGTCGGCGACGGTGGCGCCGGCGGGTTCGGTGGTGGCGGCGGGCGAGGCGGGAACCAGGGCTTGAGCGTCGCGGCCCCGGCCTCGGGTAACGGAGGTGCCGGAGGTTCGGGCGCTGCGGGAGGCGCCTCGGGCTGGCTCGGCAACGGCGGCGACGGCGGCGACGGTGGTCTGGCCGGGCCTCCCGGGCAAAACACGGTCGGTGGCACGACGTACACCGGCACCCTCGGCGCCAACGGCGCAGGCGGCCACGGCGGCAACGCCAGCCTGTACGGCAACGGCGGCCGCGGCGGCAACGGCGACCCCCCGGCCGCCGGCGGCAACATGGGGCTTATCTCGGGAGCCGCCGGAACGCCGGGCATCAGGACCTAGGGGCAGACTGGACCGGTGCCCGAACTCCCCGAGATCGAAGCGCTGGCCGACCATCTGCGCCGGCACGCCGTCGGACTGCCCATCGGCCGCGTCGACGTCGCGGCACTGTCGGTGCTCAAGACCTTCGACCCGCCGATCCACGCATTGCACGGCCAGACCGTCGCCGGCGCCGGCCGGTGGGGCAAATACCTGGGCCTGCAGGCCGGTGACCTGTGGCTGATCACCCACCTGTCGCGGGCCGGCTGGCTGCGCTGGTCGGACAAGCTCGCCGCCGCGCCGTTGCGGCCGGGCAAGGGGCCGATCGCGCTGCGCGTCCACCTGGGCACCCCGGGTGCGGCGCCGGGCTTCGACCTCACCGAGGCCGGCACCCAGAAACGGCTCGCGGTCTGGCTCGTCGAAGATCCGCAGCAGGTCCCGCAGATCGCCTCGCTGGGTCCCGACGCCCTGGAACTCGGCCCCGAAGACCTGGCCCGAATGCTGGCCGGCAACACCGGGCGGATCAAGACCGTCATCACCGACCAGAAGGTGATCGCCGGCATCGGCAACGCCTACAGCGACGAGATCCTGCACGTCGCCCGGCTGTCCCCGTTCGCCACCGCCGGCAAACTCACCGCGGAACAACTCACCGTTCTGCACGACGCGATGATCTCGGTGCTCAACGATGCCGTGCGCCGCTCCGTCGGGCAGGGCGCCGCCACGTTGAAGGGCGAGAAGCGCTCGGGACTGCGGGTGCACGCCCGCACCGGCCTGCCCTGCCCGGTGTGTGGCGACACCGTGCGGGAAGTGTCGTTCGCGGACAAGTCATTTCAGTACTGCCCGACGTGCCAGACCGGTGGCAAGGTACTGGCCGACCGGCGCATGTCGCGACTGCTCAAGTAGCACCGATATGCTGCGCGGGTGACTCGTCAGAAAATTTTGATCACCGGAGCCAGTTCCGGCCTGGGCGCCGGGATGGCGCGGGCCTTCGCCGCCAAAGGGCGCGACCTGGCGCTGTGCGCCCGCCGCACCGACCGCCTCGATGAGCTCAAAGACGAACTGACACAACGGTATCCGTCGATCAAAGTCGCGGTGGCGCAGTTGGACGTCAACGACCACGAGCAGGTGCCCAAGGTGTTCGCCGAGCTCAGCGACGAGCTCGGCGGCATCGACCGGGTGATCGTCAACGCCGGCATCGGCAAAGGTGCCCGGCTGGGCTCCGGCAAGGTGTGGGCCAACAAGGCGACGCTAGAGACCAATCTGATCGCGGCGCTGGTCCAGATCGAGACCGCGCTGGAGATGTTCCAGAAGAGCGGTTCGGGTCACCTGGTGCTGATTTCGTCCGTGCTCGGCAACAAGGGCGTCCCGGGCGTCAAAGCCGCCTATGCCGCAAGCAAAGCCGGCCTGCGGTCACTCGGTGAATCGCTGCGCGCCGAGTATGCGAAGGGGCCGATCAAGGTGTCGGTGATCGAGCCGGGCTACATCGAGTCGGAGATGACGGCCAAGTCGAACAGCACAATGCTGATGGTGGACAACGAAACCGGCGTCAAGGCGCTCGTCGGCGCCATCGAACGCGAGCCCGGCCGGGCCGCGATTCCGTGGTGGCCGTGGGCGCCGCTGGTGCAGCCGATGCGGGTGCTGCCGCCGCAGCTGACCAAACCCTTCGCCTGACCCGATCCCAGCCCGTTCGCCCGACCCAACTCCAGCCGCCCAGTGTGAAATCCGCGACGCCGAAACGGCGTGTCGTGTCGTGAAATTCGCGCTCGGCGCTCGGCGCTCGGCGGTCGGCGGTCGGCGGTCGGCGGTCGGCACTCGGGGCTCGGGGCCGTCGGGGCGCTGGCGTTACTCCACCCGGCCGCGTTCGGCGCGATAGCGGCGCACCAGCGCGTCCGTTGAGCTGTCGGTCTGTTTGGCCGGCGACGCCTCGCTGGTGATCACCGGCAACAGCGCCTTGGCTTGTGTCTTGCCCAGTTCCACACCCCACTGGTCGAACGAGTCGATACCCCACACCACACCCTCGGTGAACACCTGGTGCTCGTACAGCGCGATCAACTGGCCCAGCACCGACGGCGTCAGACGGTTTGCCAGGATCGAGGTCGACGGCCGATTTCCGGGCATCACCTTGTGCGGCACCACGTCCTTCGGGGTGCCTTCGGCCGCGATCTCCTTGGCGGTCTTGCCGAACGCCAGCACCTGGGTCTGGGCGAAGAAGTTACTCATCAACAGGTCGTGCATGCTGCCGTCGCCCTCGGCGGTGGGCAGGTCGTCGAGGGGCTGGCTGAACCCGATGAAGTCGGCCGGAATCAACCGGGTGCCCTGGTGCAGCAACTGGTAGAAAGCGTGCTGACCGTTGGTTCCCGGCTCACCCCAATAGATTTCGCCGGTGTCGGTGGTGACCGGGGTACCGTCGGCGCGGATGGACTTGCCGTTCGATTCCATGGTCAGCTGCTGCAGATAGGCCGCGAACCGGGCCAGGTCGTTGGAGTACGGCAGAACCGCCCGGGATTGGGCGTCCAAGAAGTTCGAGTACCACAGGCCGATAAGACCAAGCAGCGCAGGGGCATTCGACTTCAGCGGCGCGGTCTTGAAATGCTCGTCAACGATGCGGAACCCGGCAAGGAAGTCTGCGAACGCTTCTCGGCCGATGACGGCCATCACCGAAAGCCCGATCGCCGAGTCCACCGAGTAGCGTCCGCCGACCCAGTCCCAGAACCCGAACATGTTGTCGGTGTTGATCCCGAATTCGTCGACCAGTCGCTTGTTGGTGGAGACCGCGACGAAGTGCTTGGCCACCGCGCTGTCACCCAGCGCATCGGTGAGCCAGCGCCGCGCCGCCGTCGCATTGGTCAACGTCTCCAGCGTCGAGAACGTCTTCGACGCGACGATGAAAAGTGTTGTGGCAGGCTCCAAGTCGGCCAGGGTGGCGACCAGGTCGGCCGGGTCGACGTTGGAGACGAAACGCGCCGAGATCCCCGCGTCGGCGTAGTGCCGCAACGCCTGGTACACCATCACCGGGCCCAGGTCCGAGCCGCCGATGCCGATGTTGACCACGGTGCGGATCCGCTCGCCGGTGGCCCCGGTCCAGTCGCCGTTGCGCAGCCGATCGGTGAAGTCACCCATCGCATCGAGCACTTCGTGCACGTCCCTGACCACGTTCTGGCCGTCGACCTCCAGCTGTGCGTTGCGCGGCAGCCGCAGCGCGGTGTGCAGCACCGCGCGGTCCTCCGAGGTGTTGATGTGTTCGCCGGCGAACATGGCGTCGCGGCGCTGCTCCAGCCCCGCCGCGCGAGCCAGGTCGATCAGCAGCTCTATCGTCTCGCGGGTGATGCGATGTTTGCTGTAGTCGATGTACAGATCGCCGACCGTCAGGGTCAGGTCGCGGCCGCGCTTGGGATCGTCGGCGAACAACTGCCGCAGGTGGGTTGAACCGATCTGGTCGTGGTGCTTGCGCAGGGCGTCCCACTCAGAGGTGGCGGTGATGTCTGATGGCTGGGAGGTCATAGTTCGACCCTAATGCGGCCCCGCGCTACCGAGCACTTGCTGCAGATCCGGCAGCATCGTCTGCAACTGTTCACCCCAGTACTGCCAGGTGAGCGCCGCTGTCTGGAAAGTTGAAGACGCCGTTGTACCGCCCTTGGCCTGGTATCTGGCGGCGAAGACCTTGTTGCTGATCCGGGTGGCGCTCTCCAGCAGGCTGGCATCCAGCTTTGTGCCGGTCGCCGCCGTTGCCGGTGTACACCCAGACGCGGGTGTTGTTGGCGACCATTTTCGGCACGTTGACCGTCGGGTCGTTGGCCGTTGGTCGCCAGCCACTGAGGTAGTTCGTCGGCGAGAAACGTCTCCCACTTGTAGGTGTGGGTGCCGCCGCTGCCGACGGCGGGCCGGTACCAATTCGAGCGGAAGCTGGCCTCCCCGCCGACCGGCATCACCAGGGACAGACCGGACTGGCCGAACCATTCGAACACCGGAAGGTGAATGTCCCAGCCGTTGAAGTCGTCTCGGGCCAGCATCCCGTCGAGCAGGTACGGCTGGCCTTGCCGCGACCACGCCGCCGAGGAACCCGTACCCGACACCCCACCCAGCAGAGCGAGCAACGCTGCGGCCGACAGGAATCTCAACCGGCGCAACGGCGAAAGCCCAGCTGTCGATGCCGTAACCATTTTCGGCGAAATTTACCCCAGCAAAGCCGGAATCAGCCGAATGTAACGACGGTCGCAACCGATTAGAGGCCGACTCTTAGTGGCCGAGCCGTCCCCGTCCCAACCGCAGCAGCAGCATCGCGAGATCTTTGCCCTCGGGACCCAGCTCGCTGTAACGCTCGATGACCTTCATTTCGCGGTTGTGCACCAGACGGGTGCCGCCCGATGCCATCCGCGCCCGGCCGATCGCCTGGGATACTTCGGCGCGACGCTTGACCGCGGCCAGGATCTCGGCGTCCAGGCGGTCGATCTCCGCGCGCAATTCTTCGATGCTGAGCTCTTCGGAATCGAGGGTCTCGGTGTTCATCTCTGCAATCTCCGTGTTTTCGTGAGGTGGGGGGTCTGGTCTCATCCGGTTCGGGCCTCACACAAGAGACGAGCCCCGAATCCGAAGCGGACCACGGGGCTCTGCGAAAAGCAGCTAGACCACGGGCACCGCTGTCGGGTACCCGTAAAAAAATCGAGGCTGCGTGTTGAGCACGCGTCGAGTGTGCCACTAAGGGCCGCGCCCGCGCAAAAACTTGGCGCAAATTCCCCGCGTTCGCCAACCGGGAGCGAGCCGCGCCCGTCGCCGCCGCCCGCCGATCGGCGTTGTCCTGCAGATCAACTGGTCGCCACCGAGCGATCGGATCGGTTCTGAAGAAACGCCGGTGCGGACGCCGGGCTGCGACCTAGAATTCCATCCGCCATATTGACGCCCTCGGAAGGGCGGGGAAGGAATGTGCTGATGACGTTTTCGTTGCTGCCCCCCGAGATCAACTCGCTGCGGATGTTCTCCGGAGCGGGATCGATGCCGATGTTGGAGGCCGCAGCCGCCTGGGAGGGCCTGGCCGGGGAACTCGATTCGGCGGCAACGTCTTTCGGTGCATTGACGTCGGGACTGACGGCCGCCGCATGGCAGGGGCCGGCGTCCATGGCGATGGCGGCCGCGGCGGCCCCCTACGCGAGCTGGCTCAATGCCGCGGCCGCGCAGGCGGCGGGTGCGGCGGGACTCGCACGCACCGTGGCCGGAGTCTTCGAGGCGGCCCGGGCGGCGACGGTGCAGCCGGTGGCGGTTGCGCTCAACCGCTCGCAGGTTGTGCAGCTGGTGCTGTCGAATCTGTTCGGCCAGAACGCCCCGGCCATCGCGGCCGCTGAGGGCGTGTACGAGGAGATGTGGGCCCAGGACGTCGCGGCGATGTTCGGTTACCACAGCGGGGTGTCGGCGGTGGCCGAGGCGTTGTTGCCCTGGCAGCAGGTGCTTCCCGCGCTCGCGTCCGCGAGCAACATCGGTGCCGCGAACCTCGGGCTGGGCAACATCGGCAGCCTGAACCTTGGCAGCGGCAACACCGGCAGTGTGAATTTCGGCGGCGGCAACAAGGGCAACCTCAACCTGGGCAGTGGAAACGCCAACGGAAACCTCAACGTCGGCGACGGCAACACCGGCAGCTTCAACCTGGGCAGTGGCAATATCGGCAGCAGCAACCTCGGCGGCGGAAACCGCGGGAACGCCAACGTGGGCTTCGGCAACTACTCCAGCACCGGGGGCGGCAACGTCGGCGGCGGAAACAGCGGCAGCGGAAACGTCGGCAGCGGCAACACCGGCAACTACAACATCGGCAGCGGGAACTTCGGGAACACCAACTACGGCTTCGGCAACCGCGGCGCTAACAACTTCGGCTTCGGCAACACCAACAACCTCAACATCGGGATCGGCAACAACGGTCTGAGCAACATCGGCTTCGGCAATCTCGGCAACAACAACCTGGGCTTCGGCAACACCGGCAACAACAACTTCGGCATCGGGCTGTCCGGCGACAACCAGGTCGGTATCAACTTCGCCGGCCTGCTGAATTCAGGCAGCGGCAATATCGGACTCTTCAATTCCGGCAACAACAACGTCGGCTTCTTCAACTCCGGCAACGGCAACTTCGGGTTCGGAAACTCGGGCAATTTCAACACCGGTTTCGGCAACGCCGGCAGCACCAACACCGGCTTCTGGAACACCGGCAGCCTGGACACCGGCTGGGCGAACTCCGCCAACACCGGCTTCGGGTTCGGCAACTCCGGCGCCGGCGATCTGGGGTTCTGGAACGCCGGCCACGACAACGTCGGATTCGGCAACGCCGGCAGCTTCGCGGTAGGCGGGCTGAACTCCGGCGCCAGCGGAACCGTGGGCTTCGGTAACTCCGGCAGCAGCAGCGTGGGCTTCGGCAATTCGGGTTCGGGCGACACCGGCTACGGAAACTCGGGCAACACCAACACCGGAATCTGGAACTCGGGCAACGTCAACACCGGTGGCGGCAATGCCGGCGATGTCAACACCGGGTTCGGCAGCGCCACCGATACCGGCGCGTCGAGTTCGGGCTTCGGCAACGTCGGCACCGGCACGTCCGGATTCAACAACCACGGAAACAACACCTCGGGATTCCAGAACACCGGCAACAACAGTGAGGGTTACGGAAACGTCGGCAACAACCAGACCGGGTTCCAGAACACCAACGCCAACAACACGGGATTCTTCAACTCGGGCACCAACGACGTCGGTATCTCGAACACGGCCAACCTCAGCATCGGTTGGGCTAACGGCGGCGGGCCGGGCAACGTGGGCTTCCTGAACACCGGCACCGACAACTCCGGATACGGCAACACCGGCACCGGTAACTCCGGTCTGGCCAACTCCGGTAACGGCAGCTCGGGCGGATTCCACCAGGGCAACCAGCAATCCGGGTTCGCAAGTTGGGTCAACCGGCTCCCGTTGCCCATCGCCGGGTGACTCGATCGGTTGCCGGGTAGGCCGTCGGTGGACGGCGGTAAGTTTGGACCGACATGAGTGTGCACGCTGCTGACGCAAAATCCGAAGCCGACCAACTGCTGGAGGGCCTCAACCCGCAACAACGCCAGGCGGTGGTCCATCAGGGTTCGCCGCTGCTGATCGTCGCGGGCGCCGGCTCGGGCAAGACCGCGGTGCTGACCCGCCGCATCGCCTACCTGATCGCCGAGCGCGGCGTCAGCGTCGGCCAGATCCTGGCGATCACCTTCACCAACAAAGCCGCCGCCGAGATGCGCGAACGGGTGGTCAACCTCGTCGGTCCCCGTGCCCGCTACATGTGGGTGTCGACGTTCCACTCGTCCTGCGTGCGGATACTGCGCAACCAGGCCGCGCTGATCGAGGGACTGAACTCCAACTTCTCCATCTACGACGCCGACGACTCGCGCCGGCTGCTGCAGATGATCGGCCGCGACATGGGACTGGACATCAAGCGGTACTCGCCGCGGTTGTTGGCCAACGCCATCTCCAATCTGAAGAACGAACTGATCGACCCGCACCAGGCGGTGGCGAACCTGACCGACGAGTCCGACGAGCTGACCCGCACCGTCGCCGCCGTCTTCGGCGAATACCAGCGGCGGCTGCGCGCGGCCAACGCACTGGACTTCGACGATCTGATCGGCGAGACCGTCGCGGTCCTGCAGACGTTCCCGGATATCGCGCAGTACTACCGGCGGCGGTTCCGGCACGTGCTGGTCGACGAATACCAGGACACCAACCACGCGCAATACGTGCTGGTGCGCGAGTTGGTCGGCCACGATGCCCAGGACGACGTGCCGCCGGCCGAGCTGTGTGTGGTCGGTGACGCCGACCAGTCCATCTACGCCTTCCGCGGCGCCACCATTCGCAACATCGAGGACTTCGAGCGCGACTACCCGGACGCGACAACGATTCTGCTGGAACAGAATTACCGCTCGACGCAGAACATCCTGTCGGCGGCCAACTCGGTGATCGCCCGCAACTCCGGGCGCCGCGAAAAGCGGCTGTGGACCGACGCCGGCGAGGGCGAACTGATCGTGGGCTACGTCGCCGACAACGAGCACGACGAGGCCCGCTTCGTGGCCGACGAGATCGACGCGCTGGCCGACCGGGGTGAGATCACCTACAACGACGTCGCAGTGTTCTACCGCACCAACAACTCCTCGCGCTCGCTGGAAGAGGTGTTCATCCGGGCCGGGATCCCGTACAAAGTCGTTGGCGGAGTGCGCTTCTACGAGCGCAAAGAGATCCGCGACATCGTCGCCTACCTGCGGGTGCTGGACAACCCCGGCGACGCGGTCAGCATGCGGCGCATCCTGAACACGCCGCGCCGCGGCATCGGCGAGCGAGCCGAGGCGTGCGTGGCGGTGTACGCCGAGAACACCGGCGCCAGCTTCGCCGACGCACTGCAGGCCGCCGCCGCCGGCAAGGTGCCGATGCTCAACTCTCGCGCCGAGAAGTGCATCGCCGGTTTCGTCGAACTGCTCGACGAACTGCGCGGGCATCTCGACGACGACCTCGGTGATCTGGTCGAGGCGGTGCTGGAGCGCACCGGATACCGGCGCGAGCTGGAGTCCTCGACCGACCCGCAGGAGCTGGCGCGGCTGGACAACCTCAACGAACTCGTCAGCGTCGCACACGAATTCAGCATCGACCGGGCCTTGCAAACCAACGAAGCGGCCGCACTGGAATCCGAGACCGACACCGAAGACGTCCCCGACACCGGGGTGTTGGCCGCGTTCCTGGAGCGGGTGTCGCTGGTCGCCGACAGCGACGAGATCCCCGAGCACAGCTCCGGCGTCGTCACGCTGATGACGCTGCACACCGCCAAGGGCCTGGAGTTCCCGGTGGTGTTCGTGACCGGCTGGGAGGACGGGATGTTCCCGCACATGCGGGCGCTGGACGACCCGGTGGAGCTTTCCGAGGAACGGCGGCTGGCCTATGTCGGCATCACCCGGGCCCGGCAGCGGCTGTACGTGAGCAGGGCCATCGTCCGGTCATCGTGGGGACAGCCGATGCTGAACCCGGAATCGCGGTTCCTGCGCGAGATTCCGCAACAGCTCATCGACTGGCGCCGCGTCGCGCCGAAGCCGTCGTTCAGTGCGCCGGTGAGCGGCGCCGGCCGGTTCGGTACGCCGCGCGTCGCACCGGCGCGTTCCGGGGCGGGCAAGCGCCCACTGATCGTGCTGGAGCCCGGTGATCGGGTGACGCACGACAAGTACGGTCTGGGGCGGGTCGAGGAAGTCTCCGGCGCCGGCGAATCGGCGATGTCGCTGATCGACTTCGGCAGCGCGGGCCGGGTGAAGCTGATGCACAACCACGCCCCGATCAGCAAGCTGTGAGCGTTCGGCCCCGAGGCAGGCCCGGGGCCGAAGCGCGAGAAGTCTTGTCCCGGTGCAGTTCCGGCGCCTGACCCGGCTAGTCGACCCAACGCTTCGTTTCCGGGAGCGACGCCAGCACGGCGCTGGCGACCGGCAGCAGCGGCAGCGCATGCACCACCCACGCCACGCGCGCCCCGGCGATGAACACGCCCAGATACGTCAACAGCGCGACGGCTGCGCCGGCCATGATCAGGTACCGCCCGACCGGGCGGTGCAGCAGCAGCGTGATCACCCCGGAGACCGTGGTGATCGCGAAGACCATGGCCAGGAATCCGACCGCGACGCAGAACAACCGGTCGGTGTGCCACCAGCCGGCGATCAGGTCGGTGGCGACCACCGAAGTGGCCCAGCCGCTGACGATGCTCACCGCACTGGCCGCCACGGCCGTCCGGGCAAGCGGCGCGGGAGGCAACAGGCCGGGCAGCGGCGGTACGCCGGTCCGCGCATCCAAAGACGTTGGGCTGCGCGGAAGCTGGGTGGTGGGCGGCGACGCGATCGGCGGCAGCGGCGCCGTCGGCGCGCGCCTGATGATCCGAGTCCGTGGTTCCTCGGTTGACTCTTGCGATTCGGGTGCGGCGGCGTCGGCGGGGTCGTTCGGCGCGGTCACTGGTCAGCCGGCGTAGTTGCCGACGGACAGTCCTCGCTTGGCCAGCCACGGCACCGGGTCGATTCGCTCGGTGCCGCCCAGCAGTACCTCGAAGTGCAGATGCGGCCCGGTGGAGAAGCCCCGGTTGCCCATCGTCGCGATCTGGTCGCCGGCCATCACCCGCTCTCCGACGCTGACCAGAGTTGTGTTGACATGGCCGTAGAGGGTGACGGTGCCGTCGGCGTGCAGCAGCTTGACCCACATGCCGTAGCCGGCTGTCGGCCCGGCGTCGATCACGACGCCGTCGGACACTGCGTAGATCGGGGTGCCGATCGAGTTGGCCAGGTCGATGCCGGCGTGCAGCACGCCCCACCGGTAGCCGAAGTTCGAGGTGTAGATGCCTTTGGTCGGCATCACGAAGAGCGGCTGCTGCAGCCGTGCCTCACGCTGCGCGCGCTCTTGCGCGAAGGCCACCCCGCGGGCGAACTCCTCGTTGTGCACCGCGACATTGCCCGGCTGCGCGGCCACCACCTGGACGCCGCGCGGCCCGTTGGTGCCGGAGCCGCCGGACATCGTGGAAGCGTTGGCGGTCAGCACCGTCTCGATCTTCGGCGCGTCCGACTGGTTGAGCGCCGAGTGGGTGGCTGCGGCCGCGGCGCCGGCGGCCATCGCCCCGATCAGCATGCGGCCCTTGGCGGCGCTGGTGGGTTGCTTGCGGTGGCTTCCGCCGCGGCGGGGCACCGGGGTGACGTTCGTGGTGTGCGTACGGACAATGCGCGGCGGGCGCGGGTCGTCGGCAGCGACCGGGGGCAGCACCTCGGTGACGGGCGCGGCCAGCCACAGCGGGCTCAGGTTGTCGGTGTCGTCCAGATCGTCGAGTTCGGGTGCCTGCAGCAGCTGCGCCGAGGTGTCGAACTCGGCTTCTCCGAAGTCCAGCTCGTCCAGATCGGCGAGTTCCATGTCGTCGAGTTCATCAAACCCATCTAACGGGATGATCTCGGTGACTTCGTTGCGGTGGTGATGCGGCCAGCGATCCCGGGATGCGAGAGTCGAGCCGGCTGCGGCAGTGCGGGCGAAACGGTGCTGGGACAACCTGAATGTCCTTGTATCGTGACCATAACGTTATCTGGACCTTTGAGAAGGTATCCGCAAACGTATGGGACTGGCAACCTCGGTGCCAAAACCGGCCAATTTTGTGACTTGGATCACGTTTGAAGCGCCCGAATCATACGTGACGTATGCCACAGCGATCGGATGCGGCGACGGGCCTCGTTCGGCATGTGGATACAGTGCCTGCGTGCGAGTTGCCGATTACCGGCACCGCCACCAATTGGCCTAGTAAGCAAGCCGAGCGAAGGCAGTGACGCCCAATGGATCTTTTCGAATATCAAGCCAAGGAGTTGTTCCTCAAACACGGTGTGCCCGGCACGCAGGGCCGGGTGACCGACACCGCCGAAGGCGCGCGCGCCATCGCCGAAGAAGTCGGCAAGCCCGTGATGGTCAAGGCCCAGGTGAAGGTGGGCGGACGGGGCAAGGCCGGCGGGGTGAAGTACGCCGCCACTCCGGACGAGGCCTACGAGCACGCCAAGAACATCCTCGGCCTCGACATCAAGGGCCACATCGTGAAGAAGCTGCTGGTCGCCGAGGCCAGCGACATCGCCGAGGAGTACTACGTCTCATTCCTGCTGGACCGGGCCAATCGCAGTTACCTGGCGATGTGCTCGGTCGAGGGCGGCATGGAGATCGAGGAGGTCGCAGCGACCAAGCCCGACCGGCTGGCCAAGGTGCCGGTGGACGCCGTCAAGGGTGTCGACCTGGCCTTCGCGCGCTCGATCGCCGAACAGGGCCACCTGCCGGCCGAGGTGCTCGACGCGGCCGCGGTCACGATCGCGAAGCTATGGGACGTGTTCGTCGGCGAAGACGCAACCCTGGTCGAGGTCAACCCGCTGGTGCGCACGCCTGACGACCGGATCCTGGCGCTGGACGGCAAGGTCACCCTGGACGCCAACGCCGACTTCCGCCAGCCCGGCCACGCCGAGTTCGAGGACAAAGAGGCCACCGACCCGCTGGAACTCAAGGCCAAGGAGCACGACCTCAACTACGTCAAGCTCAGCGGCGAGGTCGGGATCATCGGTAACGGCGCCGGCCTGGTCATGTCGACGCTGGACGTCGTCGCCTACGCCGGTGAGAAGCACGGCGGGGTCAAGCCGGCCAACTTCCTGGACATCGGCGGCGGCGCCTCGGCCGAGGTGATGGCTGCCGGGCTGGACGTGATCCTGGGCGACCCCGAGGTCAAGAGCGTGTTCGTCAACGTCTTCGGCGGAATCACCGCCTGCGACGCGGTGGCCACCGGCATCGTCAAGGCGCTGGAGATCCTGGGCGACGAGGCCAACAAGCCGTTGGTGGTCCGGTTGGACGGCAACAACGTCGAGGAGGGCCGGCGAATCCTGGCCGAGGCCAACCACCCGCTGGTGATCCAGGCCGAGACCATGGACGCCGGTGCCGACAAAGCCGCCGAGCTGGCGAACGCCTGACAAGGAGACATGACCCAATGGCTATCTTTCTGAACTCGGACAACAAGGTCATCGTCCAGGGCATCACCGGCGGCGAGGCCACCACCCACACCGCGCGGATGCTCAAGGCGGGCACCCAGATCGTCGGCGGCGTCAACGCCCGCAAGGCGGGAACGACGGTGTCGCACAAGGACGTTGACGGCAACCCCGTGGAGTTGCCGGTGTTCGGCACCGTCGTCGAGGCCATCGAGAAGACCGGCGCCGACGTGTCGATCATCTTCGTGCCGCCGAAATTCGCCAAGGACGCGATGATCGAGGCCATCGACGCCGAGATCCCGCTGCTGGTGGTCATCACCGAGGGAATTCCGGTGCAGGACAGCGCATATGCGTGGGCCTACAACCTACAAAAAGGTGGCGGCAAGACTCCGAAGACCCGCATCATCGGGCCGAACTGCCCGGGCATCATCAGCCCCGGACAGTCGCTGGTGGGCATCACCCCGGCCAACATCACCGGGCCCGGCCCGGTCGGCCTGGTGTCCAAGTCGGGCACGCTGACCTACCAGATGATGTACGAGCTGCGCGATTTCGGCTTCACCACCTCGATCGGCATCGGCGGCGACCCGGTGATCGGCACCACCCACATCGACGCCATCGAGGCGTTCGAGAAGGACCCCGACACCAAGCTGATCGTGATGATCGGGGAGATCGGCGGCGACGCCGAGGAGCGGGCCGCCGACTTCATCAAGGCCAACGTCACCAAGCCGGTGGTCGGCTACGTCGCGGGCTTCACCGCGCCGGAGGGCAAGACGATGGGCCACGCGGGTGCGATCGTGTCCGGCTCGTCGGGCACCGCGGCCGCCAAGAAGGAAGCGTTGGAGGCGGCCGGGGTGAAGGTCGGCAAGACGCCGTCCGAGACGGCGGCGCTGGCCCGGGAGATCCTCCAGACGCTGTAGATCGCGAACAGACGCAAAATCCCCCATTCGTGCCGAAATGGGGGATTTCGCGTCTGCTGATGGGGCTGGTGCAGGTCGCGCTAGGGCAAACCGGGCGCGCCTGGCGCCCCGAGCAACTGCCCCCCGTCGCCGCCCGCGCCGCCCTTGCCCACCTGGTTTCCGGGTCCCCCGTTGCCACCGTTTCCGCCGAAACCGGCGATCAGACCGGCGTGTCCACCGGGTGCGCCGTTGCCGCCTTTGGTGATCGCGGATCCTCCGGAGCCGCCAGTACCGCCGTCACCGAACAGCAAGCCCGCGTCGCCGCCGGCGCCGCCGGTGCCCCGGTGTTGCCGCCCGCGCCACCGAGGCCGCCGGCGCCGCCCGAGCCGGACAGCGTGCCGCCGCCACCGCCTGCCCCACCGGTTCCGCCGGTTCCGCCGAATCCGCCTGCGCCGCCGATGCCGCCGGTGCCGTTGAGGAATCCGCCGTGGCCGCCGGCTCCGCCGGTCGCCCCGGGCCCCGCAAACCCATCCCCGGCGGCGCCGCCATTTCCGCCGGAACCCAGGACGATTCCGCCGGCGCCACCGGCGCCGCCCGCGCCACCGGGTCCGGCGGTACCCAAGGCGCCAGAGCTACCGGTGCCGCCGCGCCCGCCGGCTCCGCCGGTGCCGAACAATCCGCCGGCTCCGCCGGCGCCGCCTGCCCCACCGGCGCCGTCGACTGCGAGTCCGCCGGCACCGCCGACACCGCCGGTGCCGAATAACAGCCCGGCCGACCCCCCGGCGCCGCCGGCACCGCTGAATCCGCCGCTGCCCCCAGCGCCGCCATTGCCGAACAACCCGCCGGCGCCGCCGTTGCCGCCGGCGCCCTTGGACCCGCCGGTTCCGCCGATTCCGCCCGAGCCGAAGATCCCGCCGGCACCGCCATTCCCGCCGGTGGGATGGGCGGTGGTGCCGGCCCCGCCTGCTCCGCCGTTGCCGATCAGGAGGCCGCCGGCCTGGCCGTCGGCCCCCGGGGCTCCGTTGGCTCCGTTGCCGATCAGCGGACGTCCCAGCAGTAGGTTCGTGGGCATGTTGATTACGTCCAGCAACTGTTGCTCAACAGATTGCAGCGGAGTAGCGGCCGCAGCCTCGGCCATCGCGTATTGGCCCGCACCTGCGCTCATGAGTTGAGCAACCTGGTCGTGGAATGCCGCTGCCTGAGCGCTGAGCACCTGATAGCTCTGGGAATGCGCCTCGAACAGCGCGGCCACGGCCGCCGAGATTTCGTCGGCGCCCGCGGCGAACACCTGCGAGGTCGATCCGGCCGCGGCCGCATTTGCCGCCCGGATAGTAGAGCCGATATTTGCCAGATCCGAAGCCGCCGCCGTCACAAACTCTGGCGCTGCAATGACAAACGACACCTGCCACCTCCCGCATGTGGCCAGATTGATTAAGACGTCGCCCGAACAAGTCAAATTGATGTGATCGGCTGACTTGGATAATAGGACGATCCAGGCGAATGCACATCGAGTTCACACGAGTAGGTTTCACCCGCAGACGCAGGAAGCCGCACCGGAGCCATCGCCGCAGACCCGCCGCTGTGACTGTTTGGTTAGCTGCCGGGTAGCCGGGCAGGCCGGCCGCGCCCAGCAGCAGCCCGCCCTGCCCGCCGGCGCTGGGCGTACTGAGGGGCGCCCAGAACGGCGCGTAGCCGCCATTGCCGCCGTTCCCGATCAGTCCCGCGTCGCCGCCGTCGCTGCCGACCCCGCGACGATTTCGCGTTGCGTAGGACTGGTTCACAGCGGGGTCACCCCGGGCCGTCCGATCGGGCCGCCCAAGAAATAGCCACCGAAGCCACCGGGGGCGCCGATGCCCGGGGTAGCCCCTATGCCGCCGTTGCCGCCGGGCCCACCGATGCCGAAGATGACGCCGCCGTAGCCGCCCTGGCCGCCGTTGCCTCCGATAGCCAGATTGGACGCACCGAAGCCGTTGCCGCCGGCGCCGCCGAGCCCGAAGATCAGTCCGCCGAGCCCGCCGATGCCGCCGACGCCACCCGTGCCACCCGCCCCGAGGCTCCACCGACGCCGCCGGAGCCACCGATTCCGAAGTAGGCGCCGCCGTCGCCGCCGTTTCCGCCCGGGCCGCCGTGGCCGGAGCCGAGGTTTGCCCCGCCGGCCCCGCCGTTGCCGCCCAACCCGAGCGACTGGCCGGCGCCGCCACCGCCCTGGCCACCCTGGCCGCCGGTGGTGGTGCCGGCTGCTGCCCCGCCGGCACCACCGTCGGCGCCGGTGCTGATCAGGTTGAACAGGACGTTGCCGCTGCCGCCGGTGCCGCCCACTCCGGGGACGCCGCCGTTGAACGGGGTCTCGCCACCGCCGCCGCCGGCGCCGGCACCGTAGAGCAGCCCGAGTCCGTCGCCGCCGAACCCGCCCCAGCCAGCGACGAAGCCCCGCCCGCCGGCACCGCCGGCACCCCGTTGCCCAGCAGGAGCCCGCCACTGCCCCCGTTGCCGCCGTCGCCGGCCACGCCGGTCCCGCCGGCCCCGCCGATCCCGCCGGGACCGCCGTTGCCGAAGAGGCCGACGGCGTTGCCGCCGTTGCCGCCGGAGCCGGCGAAGCCGTTAGGAACGGCACCTCCGGCTCCGCCACGGCCGCCGTTGCCGTAGAGGAAGCCGCCGTCACCGCCGCTGCCGCCGTTCTGGCCGGCGGCGCCGGCTCCACCGTTGCCGCCGCTGCCCCACAGCAGCCCGCCGTTCTGGCCGCTGGCGCCGGTTCCGTCGACGCCGTTGGCGCCGTCGCCGATCAGTGGGCGGCCCAAGAACCGCAGGAATGGGTCATTGATCGCAGCGAGCAGGGAATTGGCGTTCGCTGTCTCGGCGGTCGCGTAGGTGCCGGCCCCAGAGGTCAGGAGTTGGACGAATTGCTGGTGAAACTCCGCCGCGCCGACGCTGAGGTCCTGGTAGGCCTGCGCGTGTGCGCTGAACAACGCCGCGACCGCCGCCGACACCTCATCGCCGGCGGCGGCCAGCAGCGTCGAAGTCGGGACCGTCGCCGCCGAATTGGCCGCACTAATCGCCGAGCCGATATTTGCCAAATCCGATGCCGCCGCCGTCAGGAACTCGGGTACCGCGATTACATACGCCATTTCCGGCCTCCGAATGCTGCGGCGACCGCCCGCTGGTCCCCGATAAGCAGAACCGTATTGTCACCCTGCCGGCTACCGATCCCAAGTTTTCGCCGGGCTGACGCAAAATCGCCTTTTCTAACCCAAGACAGGGGGGATTTTGCGTCTGCTGCCACTCCGGTAGATAGTAAGGCTATGAATTTAGACCCCCCGGACGCCCGTCATCGTCGGCGTCGGGCAGGCCGCCGAACGCATCGACGACCCCGGATACCGGGCCATGTCACCGGTCGAACTGGCCGCCGCCGCGGCCCAGGCCGCGCTGGACGACTCCGGCGCCACAGCGGTGGCCACCGAGATCGACACCATCGCGGCCACCCGGCAGTTCGAGATCTCCGGGCCGGTGGCCACGGCCCCGCTGGGCCGATCCAATAACTACCCCCGCTCGGTGGCAAAACGGATCGGTGCCGAACCGCGGCGCGCGATCCTGGAGATCGTCGGCGGGCAGGGGCCGCAGCATCTGATCACCGAGTTGGCCGGGGAGATCGCCGCGGGCCACTCGGAGGTCGCCCTGATCTTCGGTTCGGACGCGACGTCTACCCTGCGCTATTTCGCGGGGCGCGACGACAAGCCGGACTTCAGCGAGACCGTCGAAGGCGACCTGGAAGACCGCGGGCCGGGCATCGAGAAGCTGATCTCGCGCTACACCGTGATCCACGGCCTGGTGGACGCGCCCACCCAGTACGCGTTGATGGAGAACGCCCGGCGGGCCGGCACCGGGCTGGGGCCGGCCGAGTATCTGCGGCGGATGGGCGAGCTGTTCTCGCCGTTCACCAAAGTTGCTGCCGCCAACCCGTTTTCCGCGGCGCCGGTCGAACGGACCGTCGACGAACTGATCACCGTCACCGAGAGCAACCGGATGATCACCGAGCCTTATCCGAGGTTGCTGGTCGCGCGTGACCAGGTGAACCAGGGCGCGGCGGCGTTACTGATGTCGGTGGCAGCGGCGCGGCGACTCGGTGTGCCCGAGGACAAGTGGGTGTATCTGCGCGGGCACGCCGATCTCGAGTCGCAGCCGTTCCTGCAGCGCGAGGACTTGGGCAGCTACCCGGCGGCCGTGTTGGCGGCGCGCGAGGCTCTCGAGGTGGCCGGCATCGGCGTCGACGACATCGCCACCTTCGACCTCTACAGCTGCTTCCCGGTGCCGGTGTTCAACTTCTGCGACGGCCTCGGGATTGCCACCGACGACCCCCGCGGGCTGACCCTGACCGGCGGACTGCCGTACTTCGGTGGCGCGGGCAACAACTACTCGATGCACGGCGTCGCCGAGACGGTGGCCCGGATGCGAAGTGCGCCAGGGCAATTCGGTCTCGTCGGGGCCAACGGCGGCATCCAGAGCAAGTACTCGGTCGGGATCTATTCCACCGCACCAGCGCCCTGGCGTGCCGATCGCAGCGCCGCGTTGCAGACCCAGATCGACAGTCGGCCCACCGTGCCGGTCACCGAGTCGCCCGACGGCGCCGGCGTCATCGAGACCTACACCGTGCGCCGCGACGGCGGCCGGCCCACCGGAATCATCATCGGCCGACTGGACGCCGACGGCAGCCGCTTCCTGGCCACCACCGAGGACGACGACCTACTGGCGCAGCTGATCGACGGGGATCCGCTCGGCAAGCCGGTGCAGGTGAAGTCCTTCGACTACGGCAACCGCTGCCTGCCGGGCTGACGGTTCCGCGGCGCGGGATCCGGCGTCAGCCGTGCAGGCCGGCCAACCCGTTGAGGCCGAACAACGGCCCGCCCGCGCCGCCCGCACCACCCTCGCCGCTTATCGCGGGATTGCCGGCAATGCGGCCGCCGTTGCCGCCGCTGCCGCCGATGCCGAACAGCCCCGCATCGCCACCGTCGCCGCCGTCGCCACCGGCGACGCCGCCGGCGGCCGCGGCAAACGGGTAGCGAGAAGTCGCGCCGACGCCGCCGTTGCCGCCGGAGCCGATGATGGTGCCGCCGTGCCCGCCGTGACCGCCGTGACCGCCGTATATCAGTCCGTACCCGCCGGCGCCGCCTTCGCCGCCGTCGCCGCCCAGCAGTGCACCGCTGCCGCCGTCGCCGCCCAACCCGCCAACGTAGCCGTATCCGCCGTTGCCGCCGGTGCCGCCGACTCCGTAGAGGATTCCGCCGGTGCCGCCGGTTCCGCCGGTTCCGCCGTAGCCTGCAAAGACGCCGGCGGGATTGCCCGGGTACATCGCCGAGGCCGGCCCGCCGGTGCCGCCGGCCCCGCCGACTCCGAGCAGGGTGCCGCCGGCTCCGCCGGTTCCGCCGGCGCCGCCGGCAAGCCGGCCGAACCCGCCCGTGCCGCCGGCGCCGCCGAACCCGAACATGCCGGCGCTGCCGCCGGTTCCGCCGGCGCCGCCGATGCTGTTGGTGATTTCCTCCAACCCGGCGCCCCCGCCGCCGCCGATCCCGCCGGAGCCGAAGATCATTCCGCCGGCACCTCCGGTACCACCCATTCCGCCGTTCCCAGGTATGCCGGGTGTGCCCGCGCCACCGGCGCCTCCGTTACCGAACAGACCGGCGGCGCCGCCATTGCCGCCGTTGAATCCAGGTCCGCCGGCTCCGCCGTTGCCGAACAGGAGGCCGCCGGTCCCGCCATTTCCAGAGCCGCTGCCGCCGGCTCCGCCGTTGCCGAACAGTCCGGCTGCCCCACCATTTCCGCCGGGAACTCCGGACTGGCCGGAGCCGCCCGCGCCACCGTTGCCGAACAGCAACCCCCGTCGCCCCCTTGGCGCCGCTACCCGGGGCGGCGTTCGCGCCGTTGCCGATCAACGGGCGCCCGAGCAGCAGCTGGGTGGGCGCGTTGATCGCGTCGAGTACCTGCTGCAAGGGCGATGCGGCCGCGGCTTCGGCTGACGCATACTGCCCCGCGGCGGTGCTCATCAATTCCGCGAATCGGCTGTGGAAAGCGGCCGCATCCGCACTCAGCTGCTGATACACCCGGGCGTGCGCACCGAACAGCTCGGCGACGGCCGTCGACACCTCGTCGGCGCCCGCCGCAAGCAGCTCAGTCGTCGGTGCCGATGCCGCCGCATTGGCCTGGCCGATTGCCCGGCCGATATTCGACAGATCCGACGCAGCAGCGGTCACAAGATCAGGTGTCACGATGACGAACGACATTTCGTACCCTCCGACGCGAACGATGGCGGTCCCGGGCATCAGTATCGCCGTCGGGGAATGGGCAGCACCGAGTATTGGGCTACCTGCGTGTCGATCGCCCGCCGCAGAGCTTCGCGCTACCCCAGGCTGGCCAGCTTGGCGGCCAATCGCTCTACATAGGCCGCGACCTTGTCCTCGTCGCTGTCCGGCAGCCCGAACAGCACCTCGGTCACACCCAGATCGGCCCAGCGTGCCAGCTTCTCGGCATCCGGCTTGAAGTCCAGGGCCACGATCTGCGGCGCCCCGTCGCGACCGGCCGCCGCCCAAGTGTCCTGCAGCAACTTCACCGGCGCGTCGATGTCGAAATCCCGTGGCGTGGTGATCCAGCCGTCGGCGCTGCGCGCGATCCACTTGAAGTTCTTCTCGTTGCCCGCCGCACCCACCAGCACCGGGATGTGCGCCTGCACCGGCTTGGGCCAGGCCCAGCTCGGCCCGAACTTCACGAACTCGCCGTCGTACTCGGCCTCTTCCTGCGTCCACAGCGCGCGCATCGCCTCGAGGTACTCGCGCAACATGGTGCGACGCCGCCCGGCCGGCACGTTGTGGTCGGCGAGCTCGTCGGTATTCCAGCCGAATCCGACGCCGAGGCTGACCCGGCCCCCGGACAGATGGTCCAGCGTGGCGATACTTTTCGCCAGCGTGATCGGGTCGTGCTCGACGGGCAGAGCCACCGCGGTGGATAACCGGACCCGCCTGGTGACCGCCGAGGCCGCGCCCAGGCTGACCCACGGGTCCAGCGTGCGCATATAGCGGTCGTCGGGCAGCGTCTCGTCACCGGTGGTCGGGTGGGCAGCCTCCCGCTTGATCGGGATATGGGTGTGTTCGGGCACGTAGAAGGTGTGAAAACCGTGGTCGTCGGCCAATTTGGCGGCCGCCGCCGGGGCAATGCCGCGGTCGCTGGTGAACAGAACCAGTCCGTAGTCCATGCCCCAATTTAGAACGTGTTCTATTTTTGCCCGCAGGCACCCCTCCCGCGAGCCGGGGCCACCGGCGCGAGCTGCGGCGACCGGCGGGGGTATTTGTCCGGCGCAGTGCGCTAGCGTGGGTGATCGGAACGCGTCGCGGGCAGCGCGGCACTGCACTGCCTGCTACGGCGGCAGTGGCGCCGCCCCGGCTCGCAGAGCACCAGAAGCAAGCAACGAACCGGAAGCAACAGACCGGAAGCAATAGGAGGAGTCCATGACCTACTCGCCCGGTAGTCCCGGCTATCCATCCCAGCAGGGCGGCTCCTACAGCGGCAGCACCCCCCGCGGCAAACCCGGCCTCCGGCCCGGTGGCCACCCAGCCGGCGGCCGAACCGGCCGCCCCCGAAAGCAAGCTGGGCCTGATTCTGGCCAGCGCGGTGCTCGGGTTGGGCCTGCTGGCTTACTTCTTCAGCTTCGGCCCGATGTTCACCTATAAATCCGAGATCACCGGCGACCTGCACGGGGATGCCGGGTACGCGGTTCCGGTGGCGATTCTGGCCGCGCTGCTGGCCGGGGTGAGCCTGCTGCCGAAGGTCAAGAACTACATACCGGTCGCGGCGGTGCTTTCGGTTGCGGCGGTGCTGCTGATCATCTCCTCGACGTTCAACAAACCGGAGGGCTTCTCGGCCGGCTGGGCGCTGTGGATCGTCCTGGTCTGCATCGTGTTCCAAGCGGTGGCCGCGATCGGCGCGTTGCTGCTGGACGCCGGCGTGATCACCGCGCCGACGCCGCGTCCCAAATACGACCCGTTCAGCGGTTACGGACAATACGGTCAGTACGGCCAGTACGGCGCACAGCCCGGTGGGTACTACGGTCAGCCAGGTGCACAGCAGCCCACGCCCAACCCGGGCCAGGCGCCCGGCTACGGGTCGCAATACGGCGGCTACTCGTCCAGCCCGAACCCGCAATCCGGTGGTTTCGCGGCACAGCCCACCCAGGTGGTCAACCAGCCGCAGCATCAGGGACCGCCGACGCACACCCCGCCCACCGGCTTCCCCAGCTTCAGCCCGCCGCCACCGGTGTCGGCCGGCAGCGACTCACAGGGCGGCGGCTCGGCGCCTGCCAACTACTCGAATCCGTCCGGCGGACAGCAGTCCTACGGCCAGCCTGGTTCGGCGCCGGCCTAACCATGCGCTTTCGCGCCTAGTCGCGTCGGTGCACGAAGAGTGACACGCGAAGAGTGAGCAGCGTGTCGGCAAGACGCGGGGACAATCGGGCAGGCGCCCGTCAGGCACGTGACCTGGTCAGGGTCGCGTTCGCGCCGGCCGTGGTGGCGCTGGTCATCATCGCCGCGGTGACGCTGCTGGAACTGCTGATCGCCAACAGCGACATGACCGGCGCCCTCGGCGCCATCGCCAGCATGTGGCTCGGCGTGCACCAGGTCCCGGTCTCGATCGGTGGCCGCGACCTGGGCATCATGCCGCTACTGCCGGTGCTGCTGATGATCTGGGGCACCGCACGCACCACGGCGCGCGCGACGTCACCGTATTCGTCGTGGCTGGTGGTGCGGTGGGTGGTGGCCTCAGCCCTGGGCGGGCCGCTGCTGATGACGGCGATCGCGCTGGCGGTCATCCACGACGCCTCGTCGGTGCTCACCGAACTGCAGACGCCCAACGCGCTGCGGGCGTTCACCAGCGTGCTGGCGGTACATCTGATCGGCGCCACGATCGGCGTGTGGTCCCAGGTCGGCCGGCGTGCGCTGGCCGCGACCCCGTTGCCCAACTGGCTGGGCGATGCACTGCGCGCCTCCGTCGCCGGAGTGCTGGCCCTGCTGGGTCTCTCCGGCGCGGTGACGACGGGATCGCTGGTGGTGCATTGGGCGACCATGCAGGACCTGTTCGGCATCACCGATTCAATCTGGGGACAGTTCAACCTTGCGGTGCTGTCGGTGCTCTATACGCCTAACGTCATGGTGGGGGCCGCGGCGGTTGCGGTCGGTTCCAGCGCTCATATCGGGTTTGCGACTTTCAGCGCGTTCGCGGTGTTCGGCGGCGACGTGCCGGCGGTGCCGATCTTGGCCGCCGCGCCCACCCCGCAGCTGGGTCCGGCCTGGGTGGCGCTGCTGATCGTGGGTGCGTCGTCCGGGGTGGCGGTCGGGCAGCAGTGCGCGCGGCGGCCGCTGCCATTGCCGGCGGCGATGGCCAAGCTGGTGGTCGCCGCGGTGGTCGGGGCGCTGATGATGACGTTGCTCGGGTTAGGTGGCGGCGGCCGGTTGGGCAACTTCGGCGACGTCGGCGTGGATCTGTCGGCGATGTTCCTCGGGGTGCTGTTCTGGTTCACCGTCGTGGGCGCGATGACCGTCATAATGGCCGGCGGGGTCCGGCGACGGCGGCGACGTCCCCGCCCCCGGCCCGTTGCGCCGGAGCCCGACAACGACCAGGAAGATCCGTTGCTGGGATCTTTCGACCACGACCTCGAGGCCGGCGAGTTCGCCGACGACGCCGACGAAGATGTGCCCGACGACGGTGACGCCCCGGTCGGCGGGGAGAGCCCGACCGGCGGCGCGAACCCGGTCGGCGACGAGATCCTGCCCGACGACGGCGGCAACCCGTCGTCCGGCCACCCGCGCGAGAGCCGGGACTGAGGCCGGATCCATACCCAAAGCCCCCCACGCACACTCGGCGGCGGCAGATTAGGCTCGCCGTGTGCAGGAACCGCTCCGGGTACCCCCAAGTGCACCGGCGCGGCTGGTGGTGCTGGCCTCGGGCACCGGTTCGCTGCTCAACTCCTTGCTCGACGCGGCCCAAGGCGACTATCCGGCCCGGGTGGTGGCCGTCGGCGTCGATCGCGACTGCCGGGCCACTACGATCGCCGCCGCCGCCGACATCCCCGCTTTCACCGTCCGGGTCGGCGACCACCCGAGCCGCGACGCCTGGGACGGCGCCATCACCGCCGCCACCGCCGCGCAGCGCCCCGACCTGATAGTGTCCGCCGGATTCATGAGAATCCTTGGCCCGCAATTTCTTTCGCGATTCTCCGGCCGTACCGTAAACACCCATCCGGCGTTGCTGCCGGCCTTCCCGGGCGCGCACGGTGTGGCCGACGCGTTGGCCTACGGTGTCAAGGTGACGGGCTGTACGGTGCATCTGGTGGATGCCGGCGTGGACACCGGTCCGATATTGGCCCAGCAACCCGTCGAGGTACTCGACGGCGACGACCAAGAGACGCTGCACGAACGCATCAAGGTCGTGGAACGACAACTGCTGGTGGATGTGGTAGCCGCGATCGCCACCCGCGGCGTGACGGTGACGGGACGAAAGGCGACCCTGGGATGAGCACCATCGACAAGAGGCCGATCCGCCGCGCGTTGATCAGCGTGTACGACAAGACCGGTCTGGTCGATCTGGCGCGGGGGCTGGCCGACGCCGGCGTCGAGATCGTGTCGACCGGTTCGACCGCGAAGACCATTGCGGACAAAGCGATTCCGGTGACCCGGGTCGAGGAACTGACCGGCTTCCCCGAGGTGCTCGACGGGCGCGTCAAGACCCTGCACCCGCGGGTGCACGCCGGCCTGCTCGCCGACCTGCGCAAGACCGCCCACGAGAAGGCGCTGGCTGAACTCGGCATCGAGGCGTTCCAACTCGTCGTCGTCAACCTCTATCCGTTCACCCAGACCGTCGAATCCGGTGCGTCGGAAGACGAATGCGTCGAGCAGATCGACATCGGCGGTCCGTCGATGGTGCGTGCGGCGGCCAAGAACCACCCCAGCGTCGCCGTGGTAACCGATCCGCGCGGCTACGACGGCGTACTGGCCGCGGTACGGCACGGCGGCTTCACCCTCGCCGAGCGCAAAAAGCTTGCCTCCCTGGCGTTTCAGCACACCGCCGAATACGACATCGCGGTCGCCAACTGGATGCAGTCCAACCTCGCGCCCGAGGATCCCCCGCAGGAATTCCCGCATTTCTTCGCCCGCAACTGGCGCCGAGCGGCGACGCTGCGCTACGGCGAGAATCCGCACCAGCAGGCCGCCCTCTACACCGACCCCGCCGCGTGGCCGGGCCTGGCGCAGGCTGAGCAGTTGCACGGAAAAGAGATGTCCTACAACAACTTCACCGATGCCGACGCGGCCTGGCGGGCAGCCTTCGACCACGAGCAGACCTGCGTGGCGATCATCAAGCACGCCAACCCGTGCGGCATCGCGATTTCCGACATCTCGGTTGCCGATGCGCACCGCAAAGCCCACGAATGCGACCCGTTGAGTGCTTTCGGCGGGGTGATCGCGGCCAACACCGAAGTCAGCGTGGAGATGGCCGAGTACGTCAGCACCATCTTCACCGAGGTGATCGTCGCGCCCGCCTACGAGCCGGGTGCGGTGGAGGTGTTGGCCAAGAAGAAGAACATCCGGGTGCTGGTGGCCTCCGAACCGCTCAGCGGCGCCCACGAACTGCGTCCGATCAGCGGGGGACTGCTGATCCAGCAGCGCGACCAACTCGACGCCACCGGTGACGACCCCAACAACTGGACCCTGGCCACCGGCGAACCCGCCGACCCGGCCACCCTGACCGACCTCGTGTTCGCCTGGCGGGCCTGCCGGGCGGTGAAATCCAACGCGATCGTCATCGTCGCCGGCGGCGCCACCATCGGGGTGGGTATGGGCCAGGTGAACCGGGTGGACGCCGCCCGCCTTGCCGTGGAGCGTGGCGGCGAGCGGGTCCGGGGAGCGGTCGGCGCGTCGGATGCGTTCTTCCCGTTCCCGGACGGCCTCGAGACGCTCACCGCCGCCGGGGTCAGGGCGATCGTGCACCCCGGCGGTTCGGTGCGCGACGACGAGGTGACCGCCGCCGCCGCCAACGCTGGGATCACGCTGTATTTGACCGGCGCCCGGCACTTCGCGCACTGAGGGCCCTTGTCGTGCGACCCCGAAACTGAAAGCATCGTCAATTAGGGACGGGACTGAAGATTCGGAGGCAATGATGCGTGCGATAACCAGACAAACAGCGGCGTTTGCTGCGGCGATTGCCGCATTCGGTGTGATCGGCGCCGGCTGCAGCAACTCGAACAAGTCCGGCGGGGCTTCCAGTTCCGCCAGTTCGGCGAGCTCGGCGGCCTCGAGCGCAGTATCCAGCGCGACGTCGTCGGCGTCGAGCCCCAGCTCGAGTGCGGCGGCCAGCTCGACCCAGATCCCCGGCGCCAACGGCACCCAGTACACGGTCGAAGGGCCCATTCTGGCGAAGTGGCAGACCCTGACCGAGGCCCAGAAGAAGGACCTCGGCGCGCCCTTCGACAACCAGAAGAACACCCTCGACAACAGCGGCGTCTACCAGCAGTTCGACGGCGGAGTGCTGATCTACCGCAATGGTGGCCCGGTCTACTTCGTCTGGGGCAAGATCCGCGACGCGTGGAACGCCAACCAGGCTTCGCAGGGCAAGCTGGGCTACCCCACCGCTGACGAGCAGGTGCAGCCGGACGGCACCTACAAGTCGACGTTCGAGCACGGCACCATCACCTGGAAGCCGGGCGACGCCGACGCCACCGTCACGACCAGCTGACCGAGGCAATGCGCGAGGGCCGGGCGATCAACTTGATTGCCCGGCCTTGTGTGCATTCGAGGAACGCGCCCGTGCCGAATCCGCGGCATGGTCGTAGCGTGGAGAGGTGACTTCACCGAGCAATCTGCCCAGAACCGTCGGCGAGCTGCGCGCCTCCGGTCATCGCGAGCGCGGCGTCAAGCAGGAAATCCGCGAGAATCTGCTCACCGCGCTGGCCGACGGCGACGACGTGTGGCCGGGCATCCTGGGCTTCGAAGACACCGTGATCCCGCAGCTGGAGCGGGCGCTGATCGCCGGGCACGACTTCGTGCTGCTGGGCGAACGAGGCCAGGGCAAGACCCGGCTGCTGCGCGCGCTGACCGGGTTGCTCGACGAGTGGACCCCGGTGATCGAGGGTTCCGAGCTGGGCGAGCACCCCTACACCCCGATCACCCCGGAGTGGATCCGCCGCGCCGCCCAGGCCCAGGACGACCTGCCGATCGCGTGGAAGCACCGCAGCGAGCGCTACACCGAAAAGCTGGCCACCCCCGACACCAGCGTCGCCGACCTGGTCGGCGACATCGACCCGATCAAGGTCGCCGAGGGCCGCAGCCTGGGCGACCCCGAGACCATCGCCTACGGCCTGATCCCGCGCGCGCACCGCGGGATCGTCGCCGTCAACGAGCTGCCCGACCTCGCCGAGCGCATCCAGGTGTCCATGCTCAACGTGATGGAGGAGCGCGACATCCAGGTCCGCGGCTACACGCTGCGGTTGCCGCTGGACGTGCTGGTGGTGGCCAGCGCGAACCCGGAGGACTACACCAACCGCGGCCGGATCATCACCCCGCTCAAGGACCGGTTCGGCGCCGAGATCCGCACCCACTACCCGCTGGAACTCGAGGCCGAAATGGGCGTCATCGCCCAGGAGGCGCACCTGAGCGCGCAGGTGCCGGATTATCTGCTGCAGGTGATCGCCCGGTTCGCCCGTTATCTGCGGGAGTCCAGCTCGGTCGACCAGCGCTCCGGGGTGTCGGCGCGGTTCGCCATCGCCGCCGCCGAGACCGTCGCCGCCGCGGCCCGCCACCGCGGTGCGATCCTGGGAGAAACCGACCCGGTGGCCCGGGTGGTCGACCTGGGCACCGTGATCGACGTGCTGCGCGGCAAGCTGGAATTCGAGTCCGGCGAGGAGGGTCGCGAGCAGGCCGTGCTCGAGCACCTGCTGCGCCGCGCCACCGCCGACACCGCGTCCCGCGTGCTCGGTGGCATCGACGTCGGCACCCTGGTGACCGCTGTCGAAGGCGGTTCCGCGGTGACCACGGGCGAACGGGTGTCGGCCAAGGACGTGCTGGCCGCGGTGCCCGGACTGCCGGTGGTGGACGCCATCGCCCGCAAGCTCGGCGCCGAATCCGAGGGCGAGCGGGCCGCCGCCTTGGAGTTGGCACTCGAAGCGTTGTACCTGGCGAAGCGGGTCGACAAGGTGTCCGGAGAAGGGCAGACCGTCTATGGCTAACAGAGGGCACTCGTCGCGGTACTCGGCGTACACCGGCGGGCCCGACCCGCTGGCTCCGCCGGTGGACCTGCGTGAGGCGCTCGAACAGATCGGCCAGGACGTGATGGCCGGCACCTCGCCGCGCCGCGCGCTGTCCGAGCTGCTGAGGCGCGGCACCGAGAACATGCGCGGCGCCGACCGGCTGGCCGCCGAGGCCAACCGCCGCCGCCGGGACCTGTTGCGCCGCAACAACTTGGACGGCACGCTGCAGGAAATCAAGAAGCTGCTCGACGAGGCCGTGCTGGCCGAGCGCAAGGAACTGGCGCGCGCACTGGACGACGACGCACGCTTCTCCGAGCTGCAGCTGGAAGCGCTGCCGCCGTCTCCGGCCAAGGCCGTGCAGGAACTGTCCGAATACAACTGGCGCAGTCCCGAGGCCCGGCAGAAGTACGAGCAGATCAAGGATCTGCTGGGCCGCGAGATGCTCGACCAACGCTTCGCCGGCATGAAGCAGGCGCTGGAAGGCGCCACCGACGAGGACCGCCAGCGGGTCAACGACATGCTCAACGACCTGAACAACTTGCTGGACAAGCACTCTCGCGGCGAGGACACTCAGCAGGACTTTCAGGATTTTATGGACGCCCACGGTGAGTTCTTCCCGGAGAACCCACAGAACGTGGAGGAGTTGCTGGACTCGCTGGGCAAGCGCGCCGCTGCCGCGCAGCGGTTCCGCAACAGCCTGTCCCAGGAGCAGCGCGACGAGCTGGATGCCTTGGCGCAGCAGGCTTTCGGTTCACCGTCGCTGATGCAGGCGCTGGGCCGGCTGGACGCGCATCTGCAGGCCGCCCGCCCGGGCGAGGATTGGGAAGGGTCGCAGCAGTTCTCCGGTGACAACCCGCTGGGCATGGGCGAGGGAGCGCAGGCGCTGGCCGACATCGGAGAGCTCGAGCAACTCGCCGAACAGCTTTCGCAGGCGTACCCCGGTGCCACCATGGACGACGTCGACCTCGACGCGCTGGCCCGCCAGCTCGGCGACGAGGCCGCCGTCGACGCCCGCACCCTGGCCGAACTCGAACGCGCCCTGGTCAATCAGGGCTTTCTGGATCGCGGTTCCGACGGGCAGTGGCGGCTGTCCCCGAAGGCGTTGCGCAGGCTCGGGGAGACCGCGTTACGCGATGTGGCGCAACAGCTTTCCGGCCGGCACGGCGAGCGTGACCATCGGCGCGCGGGTGCGGCCGGCGAGCTGACCGGAGCGACCCGGCCCTGGCAATTCGGCGACACCGAACCGTGGAACATCTCCCGCACGCTCACCAATGCCGTACTGCGCCAAGCGGGTACGCACACCCTCGACGAGGGCCGCCCGTCGCTGCGCATCGCCGTGGACGACGTCGAGATCTCCGAGACCGAGACCCGCACCCAGGCCGCGGTGGCGTTGCTGGTGGACACCTCGTTCTCGATGGTGATGGAGAACCGCTGGTTGCCGATGAAGCAGACGGCGCTGGCGCTGAACCATCTGGTGACCACCCGGTTTCGCTCGGATGCCTTGCAGATCATCGCTTTCGGACGTTACGCGCGCACCGTGACGGCGGGTGAGTTGACCGGGCTGGAGGGCGTGTACGAGCAGGGCACCAACCTGCATCACGCGCTGGCGCTGGCCGGGCGCCACCTGCGTCGTCACCCCAATGCGCAGCCGGTGGTGCTGATCGTCACCGACGGCGAACCGACGGCCCACCTGGAGGATTTCAACGGCGACGGCACGTCGGTGTTCTTTGACTATCCGCCGCATCCGCGCACCATCTCGTTCACCGTCAAGGGTTTCGACGACATGGCCCGGCTCGGCGCGCAGATCACCATCTTCCGGCTGGGCAGCGATCCCGGGCTGGCGCGGTTCATCGACCAGGTGGCCCGGCGGGTGGAGGGCCGGGTGGTGGTGCCCGATCTGGACGGGCTGGGTGCCGCGGTGGTCGGGGACTACCTGCGGTCGCGGCGGCGTCGCCGGTAGGGCTCGCGGACGGAGGGGCCGGCTCATCGGCGCGGCCCGGCCGGCCGGATCAGGTCGTCGGGCAAGCCGGCCAGCACCGCGGCCATGTTGTAGGCGCTCATGCGTAGTTGCCCGTTGCTGCCCATTCGGGCGTAGTCCGAATGGCCGTAGGCGCGTTCGTGCAGTTGCCCGTCGCCGTATTCGTTGGGCGGCGCCACGCCCGTCCCGGTCGACAGTGGCATCATCCCCGGCACGTCCTGCAAAGCCGGGCCGAACGCGCCGAATCCGGGAATGGTCTGCGCCACATAGTCGTTCACGCCGTTCAGGTAGAACGCGTGGCCGGGCTGTACGCCCAGCTGAGACGCGTCGGTGAGTTCGCCGCCCGGCGAACCGTACAGGACGACGTCGCTCACCGGTGCGCCCTGCTGCAGGGCCAGGCTGGTGACCAGCGAGCCGTAGGAGTGGCCGAACGCGGTGATGTGTTGATCGGCAACGTTACTCGCCGCGGCAAGCCCTTTGTAGAAGCGGTTGAGTTTGTCGGCTCCGTCGCGGGCATGCCAGTCGTGCGTGACGTCGCGCAGGCTGTCGGGTGCGTCGTATCCCAGCCAGGCGATGGACGCGACCGCGCCGGGATTGCTGCGGTGCGCCGCCGTGCGGAGTTCGCGCGCTTTGTCCCGCTGTGCCGCAGCCTGATTCGTCACGTCGAAGACGCTGGCACTGACCCGGGTGTTCAAGCCGCCCACCATGACGCCGACGCACTCGGCGTTGTCGACGTCGCCGACTCCGACCGCCGCCAGCACCTTTCCGGCAAGCCCGGTGGTGTCCAACAGGATCAGGCTGGATCCGGGATTGGCGTCCAGGGCGCTGCGCAGCGCCCGCAGGTCGGCCATCTTCTCCGGATCGGTGTGCCAGAGGCCGGCGCCGTCGAACCAGCCTCGCTGCAGACGGGTGATTTCGTGTTGCAGCACCGGCAGATTGAGCCGGCTGCGGACGGCGACTGGAATACCGTCGAGGTTGCGGATGGCGTCCGGGGCCGATTCCTCGACCCGGTCCTGCTGGCTCGGTGTCAATGCATGCCACCAGCTGCTCACCTGATCGGGGGTGCTGCCGCTGGGCGGCAGCGCCGGCAGGCCGGTCGGTTGGTGACCGAGTTGCGCGCTGAGCTGGTCGGGGAGAGATCGCCGTCAGCGCCGCGGATCGCCGCCGCCAGATCTTCATCGGCGATCTCGGCCGACACCAACAGATTCCACATACTTTCGGTGAGCCTGAGCGCCGCGTCCAGGATGCGCTGCTGGTCGTCGGCGGGCAGCGAGGTGAAGTCGGAGGGCGGCAGCACCGCGCCGCTCTCGTCGTCGATGACCACCCGGCTGTACCGGGCCAGATCGCGGATTGTGCTCAGCTGCAGCTTGATTGCGGTGACTTCGTCGGCGGACTGCTCGGCGGCGCGCGCGACGGCTTCGCAGGCGTCGGCGTGGCCGTCCAGAACCAGTGCGGTGTGCCGGGTGGCTGCTTGCGCCGCGTCGGCGGTGTCGCCGCCGAAGTTCAGCAGCCGCATCGTCTCCGTGACCGCCGCCGAGGCGGTGCGGGTGCCATGTGCGCGCCGGATCGCCGCGTCGAACACGGCACGGATCGCCTCGGGATCCCAGCGCTCGATATCGGCCGGGGTCACGGTCATGGCGCCGACCGACCGGTCAGCTGTGCCGCGCCGGCGTGCTCCAGCTCAGCGAAACCGGCTGCAGCACAATGCATCCCAGCCGCATGCTGGTCAATGCGACCAAGGTGGTCAGCACTCGAGGCCGTCCAGCCGTCCAACAGCCCCGACAGGGCGCCGGCCGAAGCGCCCACCCAGCCGGGCTGGGCGCCGTCGGCGTCGGTGTGACACGCCTGCTGCAGATCCAGCAACGCCTGGCCGTGGTCGGCCAGCGCCGTCCCAACCTGGGCGAGCACGTGGGGAGCCACGCGCAGTTCTTCCGCCATACCATCCGTCCTCCGCCGAGGTGAACTTCCGGCGAAAGCGTGGCAGCGGTCAAAACGACGGGCCACTCACTGCGGTGGCCCGTGTGGATTACCCGATGTGGTGTCTGTGGATTACTTGCGAGGCTTGCGCGGCTTGCGCTTGATGGCGACCCCGCCCCACAGCGAGAAGCCGTGGATCCGGATGTTGGGTGCGCCCGGGCTGCCCTCGCCGACCACCGACTGGTCGAAGTTGCCCATGATCCCGTGGCCGTCGATCTCGACGTTGACCTCCGGCGGCAACAGGATGGTTTGCGCGCTCATGATCGAGTACGCGTGGATCTCGACCTCGGTGGAGGTGAAGTCGGCGTAGCGCAGGTCCACCACCCCGCTGCCCCAGAACGTGAAAGTGGTCAGCTTCTTCGGCACGTTCCAGCGCCCGCGGCGCTCGAAGCCGCTCATGATGGCCAGCAGCAGCGTGGACGGCGCCGGATTGCAGCTACCGCCGCGGCGCTCGCTCACCACGGTGCCCGGCAGGTCGGCGCGTAACTGATCGAGTTCCCGGTACGTCGTCGCCGCGTAGGCCTTGGTCAGCCGATCTTCGTACTCGTTGAGCTGCAGGCGGCCCTGCTCGGCGGCGTAGGCCAGCAACTGCGCAATCTGGATGCGATCGGTGTCCTCTGCGCGCGACAGCTCGTCGCGTAAGGCCTTCACATTACGTTGGGCTGGGTTGGTCATCTCACAGGCGAGCTTACGACTTCATATTTTTGCTGCAAGAGGGTTTGGCTAAACTGCAATCTTCGCGCCGTCGGCCCAGTCCTATTCCGGTGCAGAAGCCCAGCTGGGGGGCCGTTTCTGTAAGAATGCCAGCATCCCTTCGCGTGCTTCGTCGGAGACGAACAGTCGGGCCGACTCCTCGGTGAGCCGCTGCGCGTCGCGGTCGAAACCATCCAGCACGGCCGCGGTGGTCAGCGCCTTGGACGCCGCCAGGCCCTGCGGTGACCCGCGGCCGACGTCGGCGACCAGCCTGGCCACCGCGGCGTCCACGTCGTCGGCGGCCAGGCTGATCAACCCGATCTCGGCGGCTTCGCTGGCGCCGAACGTTTCTCCGGTGAGGTAGTAGCGCGCCGCCGCCCGCGCCGACAGTTTCGGCAGCAGGGTCAGCGAGATGATCGCGGGCGCGACGCCGATCCGGGCCTCGGTCAGGGCAAAGGTGCTCCTGGGTCCGGCGACCACGATGTCGCACGCCCCGACCAGACCGAACCCGCCGGCCCGCACATGCCCGTTGACGGCGCCGATCACCGGCAGCGGCGAGGAGACGATGCTGCGCAGCAGCGTGGTCATCTCCTGGGCCCGCGCCACCGCCAGTTCGTAGGGGTCGCCGCTGCCCGCTTCGCTGAGGTCGGCGCCGGCGCAGAACGTGCCGCCGGTGTGCCCCAGCACCACCACCCGCACCGCCGGGTCCGCCGCGGCGGCCCGCAGGCCGTCGTGCAACTGGGTGACCAGGGCGGTCGACAGGGCATTGCGGTTGTGCGGGGAGTTCAGCGTCAGCCGTGCGACGACACCGACGCGTGCGTAGTCGACCAGGGTGTCCATCAGTAGGAGCGGGGCAGGCCCAGCGAGGTCTGCGCGACGAAGTTCAGCACCATCTCGCGGCTGATCGGCGCGATCCGCGCCAGCCGAGCTGACGACATCATGGCGGCCACGCCGTACTCCTTGGTCAGCCCGTTGCCGCCCAGCGACTGAACGGCCTGGTCCACCGCGCGGTTGGCGGCCTCGGCCGCGGCGTACTTGGCCATGTTGGCCGCCTCGGCCGCGCCGGCGTCGTCACCGCTGTCGTAGAGCGTCGCGGCCTTCTGCATCATCAGCTTGGCCAGCTCGACCTCGATGTGACACTGCGCCAACGGATGTGCCAGGCCCTGGTGCGCCCCGATCGGGGTGGACCAGACCTTGCGTGTGTTGACGTATTCGACAGCCTTGCCGAGTGCGCAGCGCCCCATGCCGACCGCGCTGGCCGCGCCCATGATGCGTTCGGGGTTCAGGCCGGCGAAAAGCTGTGCGATGGCGGCGTCTTCGGCGCCGACCAGGGCATCCGACGGTAGCCGCACGTCGTCGATGAAGACCTGGAACTGCCGTTCGGGGCTGACGATCTCCATGTCGATCGGGGTGTAAGTGAAGCCCGGGGTGTCGGTGGGCACCACGAACAGCGCCGGCCGCAGCTTGCCGGTTTTCGCTTCCTCGGTGCGCCCGACCACCAGCACCGCCTGGGCCTGGTCGACGCCGGAGATGTAGACCTTCTGGCCCTTGAGGATCCAGTCGCTGCCGTCGCGGCGGGCGGTCGTGGTGATCTTGTGCGAGTTGGAGCCCGCGTCGGGTTCGGTGATGGCGAACGCCATGGTCAGCGTGCCGTCGGCGATGCCGGGAATCCAGCGCTTCTTCTGCTCCTCGGTGCCGAACTTGCTGATGATGGTGCCGTTGATGGCCGGTGACACCACCATCAGCAGCAGTGCGCTGCCGGCGGCCGCCATCTCCTCCATCACCAGCGACAGCTCGTACATGCCGGCGCCGCCGCCACCGTACTCCTCGGGCAGGTTCACCCCGAGAAAGCCGAGTTTTCCTGCCTCGCTCCAACAATTCGTCGGTGTGTTCCTGGGCGCGCGCCTTCTTCAGGTAGTACTCGGCGCCGTAGCCGGACGCCCATTCGCGCACCGCCTTGCGCAATGCCTGACGGTCTTCGCTCTCGATGAAACTGGTGTCGGTCATTGGGGATCCCCTTCTGCTTGCGGTGCTTCGGGTGTTTCGACGCGCGCCAATAGGGCGCCGACTTCGACTTGTTGGCCGGCTTGGACGTTGAGTTCGGCGAGTACGCCGTCGTTCGGTGCGGCGATGGTGTGTTCCATCTTCATGGCTTCCAGCCAGATCAGCGGCTGGCCGGCGGTGACCGTGTCGCCGACGTCGGCGCCGACGCGGATCACGTTGCCGGGCATGGGCGCAACCAGCGACCCCTGCTCGACGGAAGATCCGGGCTCGGGATAGCGCGGTAGTACGTGCAGGTGCACGGGTCCGCGTGCCGAGTCGACGTAGACGTCGTGACCGTAGCGGGAGACGGCGAAGCCGACCGCGACCCCGTGTTCGGCCAGCACCACCTGATCCGGCGTTGCCGACACCAACTGCACGGCAGGGTCATCGGGAAGGGCCAAACCCGTTCTGGTGTAACGGTATCGGACCAGTTGTTCGTTGTCGTCGTCGTCCCGGTAGGCCTTGGACTGAAAGCCCGATGCCAGATTGCGCCAGCCGCTGGGAACGGCGGCCAGCACGGTGGCAGCGGCGCGGTTGTGCGCCGCGTCGGCCAGCGCGGCGGCGAGTGCCGACAACCGGACCGCCTGGGCATCGGCCAGCGGTGCGGCCAGCTCGGCCAGCCCGTGCGTGTGGAAAAACGCTGTGTCGGTGGCGCCGTCGAGGAAGGCGGGCTGGCGCAGCACGTTGACCAGCAGTTCACGGTTGGTGCGCAGGCCGTGCAGGTGGGCGCGGGCCAGCGCGTCGGCGAGCACCAGCGCCGCTTGCCGGCGAGTCGGGGCCCAGGAGATCACCTTGGCCAGCATCGGGTCGTAATGGATCGAGACCACGGAGCCGTCGACGATGCCCGAGTCGAGCCGGATCCCGGTCCGGTGTCCAAGGGCGCCGAACTCGGCTCGCACCGACGGCAGGTGGATGGCGTGCACCTGGCCGGCCTGCGGCTGCCAGCCGCGTGCGGGGTCTTCGGCGTAGAGTCGCGCTTCGATCGAATGTCCTTGTGTCACCGATGGTTCGGCGCCCAGCTTGCCGCCGCCGGCGACGTCGAGCTGCAACTCGACCAGGTCCAGCCCGGTGGTCTCCTCGGTGACCGGGTGCTCGACCTGCAGCCGGGTGTTCATCTCCAGGAAGAAGAACTCGCCGTGGTCGTCGGCCAGGAACTCCACGGTGCCCGCGCCGCTGTAACCGATCGCGGCGGCCGCCAGCCGGGCCGCTTCGAACAGCTTGGCACGCATCCCCGGAACACGCTCCACCAGCGGCGAGGGGGCCTCTTCGATCACTTTCTGGTGGCGCCGCTGGATGGAGCATTCCCGTTCACCGACGGCCCAGACTGTGCCGTGGTTGTCGGCCATCACCTGGACCTCGATGTGGTGCCCGGCGGGCAGGTAGCGCTCGCAGAACACCGTCGGGTCGCCGAATGCCGACTGCGCTTCGCGCTGGGCCGCCTCGACTTCGCCTGGTAGTGCGGACAATTCGCGTACCACACGCATGCCCCGACCGCCGCCGCCGGCAGAGGCCTTGACCAGTACCGGCAGCTGCTGCTGCGTGACGGTGGCCGGGTCGAGTTCCTCGAGCACCGGGACTCCGGCCGCCGACATCAGCTTCTTGGATTCGATTTTGGAGCCCATGGCGCGCACCGCGTCCACCGGTGGCCCGATCCAGGCCAGGCCGGCGTTCTGCACGGCAGCGGCGAATTCGGCGTTCTCCGAGAGGAATCCGTAGCCGGGGTGCACGGCGTCGGCGCCCGCGGCTTCGGCCGCCGCGATGATGGCCTCGGCGTTGAGGTAGTCGTTGGTGTTGAGCAATCGGACCCGGGCATCGGCCTCGCCGACGTGCGGGGATGTGGAGTCCGGTTCGGTGTAGACCGCGACGGTGCCCAGACCGAGCCGACGGCAGGTGGCGAACACCCGCCGGGCGATCTCACCGCGATTGGCGACCAGCACTCGAGTAATCATGGGGCTCACATCCGGAAGACGCCGAAGTTCGGCGTCCCCTCGATCGCGCCATTCGCTATGGCGGACAGACAGATTCCCAGCACCGTGCGAGTGTCGCGGGGGTCGATCACCCCGTCGTCGTAGAGCATTCCGGAGAGCACCATGGGCAGCGACTCGGCTTCGATCTGGCCTTCGACGGCGGCCCGCATGGCGGCGTCGGCCTCTTCGTCGACCTGCTGACCGCGGGCCTCGGCAGCCGCCCGGGCCACGATCGACAGCACCCCCGCCAGCTGGGCGCCACCCATCACCGCGGATTTGGCGGTGGGCCAGGCGAACAGGAACCGGGGGTCGTAGGCGCGGCCGCACATGCCGTAGTGCCCGGCGCCGTAGGATGCGCCGATCAGCAGCGAGATGTGCGGGACCTTCGAGTTGGACACAGCGTTGATCATCATCGAGCCGTGCTTGATCATCCCGCCCTCCTCGTAGTCCTTGCCCACCATGTAGCCGGTGGTGTTGTGCAAGAACAACAGTGGTGTGTCGTAGCGGTTGGCCAGCTGGATGAACTGGGTGGCCTTCTGCGATTCCTCGCTGAACAGCACGCCGCGGGCATTGGCCAGGATGCCGATCGGATAGCCGTGCAGCTGCGCCCAGCCGGTCACCAGCGACGACCCGTACAGCGGTTTGAACTCGTCGAATTCGGAGCCGTCGACGATCCGGGCGATCACCTCGCGCGGGTCGAACGGGATCCGCAGGTCCGCCGGGACGATGCCGATGAGTTCCTCGGTGTCGAACAGCGGTTCGGTCACCGGACGCGGCTGCGGGCCTTGCTTGCGCCAGTTGAGCCGGGCCACGACGCGGCGGCCGATGCGGATCGCGTCGAATTCGTCCTGGGCGAAGTAGTCGGCCAGACCTGATACCCGGGCATGCATTTCGGCGCCGCCCAGTGATTCGTCGTCGGATTCCTCACCGGTGGCCATCTTCACCAGCGGGGGACCGGCCAGGAACACCTTGGAGCGTTCCTTGATCATCACCACATGATCCGACATGCCCGGGATGTAGGCGCCACCGGCGGTCGAATTGCCGAAAACCAGTGCGATGGTCGGTATTCCGGCCGCCGAAAGGCGGGTCAGGTCGCGGAACATCCGGCCGCCGGGAACGAAGATCTCTTTCTGCGTCGGCAGGTCCGCGCCGCCGGACTCGACCAGCGAGATCACCGGGAGCCGGTTCTCGAAGGCGATCTGGTTGGCCCGCAGGATCTTCTTCAAGGTCCACGGGTTGCTGGTGCCGCCCTTCACCGTGGGGTCGTGGGCGGCGATCATGCATTCGACGCCTTCGACGACGCCGATTCCGGTGACCGCGCTGGCGCCCACCTTGAACGGACTGCCCCAGGCCGCCAGGGGGCTCAACTCCAGGAACGGGGAGTCCGCGTCGACCAGCAGTTCGATTCGCTCCCGGGCGGTCAGCTTGCCCCGGGCATGATGGCGTTCAACGTATTTGGGTCCGCCGCCTTCGACAGCGTTGGCCAGTTCGGCGGCGATCTCGTCGAGTTTGGTGGTCGCCGCCGCGGCGGCCTCGGTGAAAGCGTCGGCAGCGGGATCGAGCGTGGACCGCAGAATCATTGCCAGCTCCGGCGATGCAGAGCGAAGCGATGAGGAAAAGGAGCTGTGATCATTGTTGATACCCCAGGAGTTTGGCGGCCAATGCGGTCATGATCTCGGTGGTGCCCCCGCCGATACCCAGGATCCGCATGTCCCGGTACTGGCGTTCGATCTCGGATTCGGCCATATAGCCCATCCCGCCGAACAATTGGACGCCCTGGTTGGCGACCCACTCGCCGGCTTCGACGGCGGTGTTCTTGGCGAAGCACACCTGCGCAATCAGGTTCGTCTCGCCGGCCAGTTGCCGCTCCACCACATTGCGTGAATAGACACGGGCGACGTCGACGCGGCGAGCCATCTCGGCCAGCGTGTTCTGCACCGCCTGGCGCGAGATCAGCGGCCGGCCGAAGGTCTCCCGGTCCCGGCACCACTGCGCGGTGATGTCCAGGCACCGCTGCGCACTCGAATAGGCTTGTGCGGCAAGGCCGATCCGCTCGGAGACGAATGCCTGCGCGATCTGGCCGAAGCCGCTGTTCTCGGCGCCGACCAGGTTGGCCACCGGCACCCGTACATCGGTGTAGGACAGTTCCGCGGTGTCCGAGGACCGCCAGCCCATCTTGTCCAGCTTGCGGGTCACCGCGAACCCGGGTGTGTCCTTATCGACCACCAGCAGCGAAACCCCGGCAGCGCCGGGGCCGCCGGTGCGGACCGCGGTCACCACGAAGTCCGCGCGCACCCCGGAGGTGATGTAGGTCTTGGCGCCGTTGACGACGTAGTGGTCACCGTCGCGCACCGCCGAGGTCCGCAGGTGCCCGACGTCCGAGCCACCGCCCGGCTCGGTGATGGCCAGCGCACCGATCTTCTCGCCGGCCAGCGTCGGGCGCACGTAGGTCTCGATCAACCGCTCGTCGCCGGAGGCGATGATGTGCGGCACCGCGATGCCGCAGGTGAACAACGAGGCGAAAACCCCGCCGGGCGCGCCGGACTGGTGGAACTCCTCGCAGATCACCACCGCGTCGGCGCCGTCGCCGTCACCGCCGCCGACCGCGGCGGGAAAGTTGGCGCCCAGCAGGCCCGCTTCGCCGGCGCGGCGGTGCAGTTCGCGAGGCAGGTCGCCGGTGCGCTCCCACTCGTCGACGTGCGGCAGGACCTCCCGTTCGACGAAGGAGTGGACCGTTTTTCGCAGCTGCTCGCGCTCCGGTGTGGTCCAGATGGTCATAACAGCGCCTCCGGAATGTCGACGTGGCGGCTGCGCAACCATTCGCCCAGCCCCTTGGCCTGCGGATCAAAACGCGCCTGGTAGGCAACGCCCTGGCCGAGGATTCCCTCGATCACGAAGTTCACCGCCCGCAGGTTGGGCAGTACATGGCGGGTGACGTCGAGCTCGGCGGCCTCGGGTAGTAGTTCCTTGAGCAACTCGACGGTCAAAGTATGTGCGAGCCAGCGCCATTGGTCGTCGGTGCGTACCCACACCCCGACGTTGGCCGAGCCGCCCTTGTCGCCGCTGCGGGCCCCGGCGATCAGCCCCAGCGGGACGCGGCGGGCCGGTCCGGGCGGCAGCGGGTCGGGCAGCGGCGCGGCAGCGGTCGGCGCCAGCGTCAAAGTCTGTTCAGCACAGGGGATTTCGACGCGGGTGCCATCGGCATGCACGGCGACGTGCGGCACCAGGGCGGCATCCACGTAGCCCGGTGTGAAGACCCCGTACACCTGGCCGTCGCCCGGCGGCGTGGTGGCGGTGAAGCCCGGATAACTGGCCAGCGCCAATTCGACTGCGGCGCCGGAGAATTTGCGTCCCACGTTGGCGGGATCGGGATCGCGGACCACGCAGCTGAGCAGCGCGCTGGCGGTCTCCTCGGTGTCGGCGTCGGGGCGATCGGTGCGCGACAGCGTCCACTGCATCTCGGCAGGCTTGACCGTCAGGGTGGCCTCGAGCTGGCGTCGCACCAACTCCGCCTTGGCCTCGATGTCCAACCCGGTCAACACGAACGTCATCGCGTTGCGGAACCCGCCGATGCTGTTCAGCGACACCTTCAGCGTGGGCGGCGGCGGCTCGCCGATCACGCCGCTGATCCGTACCCCGGTCGGGCCCGTCCGAGGACAGGGAGATGGTGTCCATCCGCGCCGTCACGTCCGGGTTGGCGTATCGGGCGCCGGCGATCTCGTAGAGCAGCTGGGCGGTTACGGTGTCGACGCTGACCAGACCACCGGTGCCCGGGTGCTTGGTGATCACCGCGGAGCCGTCGGCCGCCACCTCGGCCAGCGGGAAACCGGGGTAGGTCAGGTCGGGGATCTCGGTGAAGAAGGAGAAGTTGCCGCCGGTGGCCTGGGTGCCGCACTCGATGATGTGTCCGGCGACCACCGCGCCGGCCAGTGCGTCGTAATCGTTACGGCCCCAACCGAAGTGCGCGGCGGCGGACCCGACGATCACCGAGGCGTCGGTGACCCGCCCGGTGACCACCACGTCGGCCCCGGCCCGCAGACAGTCCGCGATGCCCCAGCCGCCCAGGTAGGCATTCGCCGTCAGCGGCGAACCCAGACCGAGTTCGGCGGCGCGCGGCTGCAGGTCGTCACCCTCGACGTGGGCCACCCGGGCCGGGATGCCCAGGCGCTGCGCCAAGGCGCGTACCGCGTCGGCCAGCCCGGCGGGATTCAGCCCGCCGGCGTTGGCGACGATGCGCACGCCGCGCTGGTGAGCCAGTCCCAAGCAGTCCTCGAGTTGGGTCAGGAAGGTCTTGGCGTAACCGCGTTCGGGGCTTTTCATCCGGTCGCGGCCCAGGATCAGCATGGTCAGTTCGGCCAGGTAGTCCCCGGTGATGTAGTCGACGTCGCCGCCGGTGAGCATCTCGCGCATCGCCGAGTGCCGGTCGCCGTAGAAACCGGAGCAGTTCGCGATCCGGACGGCGTCCAGAGCTGCCATGCGCATCCTCCCGGGATCGGCGTGAACACGACCAACCAACCGGTAGGTTAGCCCGTCTGTCGGGTGTCCCGTCAACCGGCACCGCCCCGGGATGAGGCGCCGCGGCCGAAGTCATTTTGGTGAGCGGCAGGCCCACCGACTATCCTGATCGACAACTGTCGCCACATCCGGTCAGCAACGGCCCCTGCGACACGCCCCACCCGAAAACCCGATCGAGGAGTAAGGCCCGACCATGGCCACACCCAAGCGCAGAATGTCGCGCTCGAATACCCGCAGCCGGCGCTCGCAGTGGAAGGCCACCTCGACCGAGCTGGTGGGCGTCAACGTCGCAGGTCACAAGCACAAGGTGCCGCGCCGGCTGCTCAAGGCCGCACGCCTGGGCCTGATCGACCTCGACAAGCGCTGACCCGACGGTCGGCGCTGGATTGACCGGCTGCGCAGCAGCGCCTCCTCGTCGGGCGTCGGCGCGCCTCTCAGCCCAGTCTCAGGCGCTCGTACGAAACTAGGCTCCGTGCGAATACTTGTCGTCGACGACGATCGCGCCGTGCGCGAGTCGCTGCGCAGGTCGCTCTCCTTCAACGGCTACTCGGTTGAGCTGGCCCATGACGGGGTGGAGGCTCTCGAGCGGATAGCCAGCGACCGGCCCGATGCGGTCGTTCTGGACGTGATGATGCCCCGGCTGGACGGCCTGGAGGTGTGCCGGCAGCTCCGCAGCACCGGCGACGACCTGCCGATTCTGGTCCTGACCGCCCGCGACTCGGTTTCCGAGCGCGTCGCGGGTCTCGATGCCGGAGCCGACGACTACCTGCCCAAACCGTTCGCGCTCGAAGAGCTGCTGGCCCGGATGCGCGCGCTGCTGCGCCGGACCAAGCCCGAGGACGCCGCCGACTCGGTGGCGATGGTCTTCTCCGATCTGACCTTGGACCCGGTAACCCGCGAGGTCACCCGCGGTCAGCGTCGCATCAGCCTGACCCGCACCGAGTTCGCCCTGCTGGAGATGCTGATCGCCAATCCGCGCCGGGTGCTGACCCGCAGCCGCATCCTGGAGGAGGTATGGGGATTCGACTTCCCCACCTCGGGCAACGCGCTCGAGGTGTACGTCGGGTACCTGCGCCGTAAGACCGAGGCCGACGGCGAGCCGCGGCTGATCCACACCGTGCGCGGGGTGGGTTACGTGCTACGCGAAACGCCGCCCTGATGCTTTCGCTCCGCCGCAAGAGGCGCGTGCCGCTGCGCGCGACGAGCTCGCTGTCGCTGCGGTGGCGGGTGATGCTGCTGGCGATGTCGATGGTCGCCCTCGGCGTGGTGCTGATGTCGTTCGCCGTCTATGCGGTGATCTCGGCTGCCCTCTACAGCGACCTGGACAATCAACTGCAGAGCCGCGCGCAGCTGCTGATCGCCAGCGGCTCGCTCGCCGCGGACCCGGGCAAAGCCATCGAGGGCACCGCCTACTCGGACGTCAACGCGATGCTGGTGAACCCGGGCCGGTCCATCTACACCGCCAACCAGCCGGGGCAGACCCTGCCGGTCGGCTCGCCGGAGAAGGCGGTCATCCGCGGTGAGTTGTTCATGTCCCGTCGTACCGCCTCCGACCAGCGGGTACTCGCCATCCACCTACCCAACGGCAGCTCGCTGTTGATTTCCAAGAGCCTCAAACCCACCGATCACGTCATGGCCAAACTCCGGTTCGTGCTGCTGATGGTCGGCGGGGTCGGCGTCGCGGTGGCCGCGGTTGCCGGGGGCATGGTCAGCCGCGCGGGGCTGCGACCGGTCGGGCGTCTCACCGAGGCCGCCGAGCGGGTGGCCCGCACCGACGACCTGCGGCCCATCCCGGTGTTCGGCAGTGACGAGCTGGCCCGGCTCACCGAGGCGTTCAACCTGATGCTGCGGGCGCTGGCCGAATCGCGCGAGCGGCAGGCGCGCCTGGTCACCGACGCCGGGCACGAACTGCGCACCCCGCTGACGTCTTTGCGCACCAATGTCGAGCTGTTGATGGCCTCGATGGAGCCCGGCGCCCCCCGGCTGCCCGAGCAGGAGATGGTCGACCTGCGCGCCGACGTGCTGGCGCAGATCGAGGAATTGTCCACGCTGGTCGGCGATTTGGTGGACCTGACCCGCGGCGACGCCGGTCAGGTGGTGCACGAGCCGGTCGACCTGGCCGAGGTGGTCGACCGCAGCCTGGAACGAGTTCGCCGGCGGCGCAACGACATTCACTTCGACGTCGATGTCGTTCCCTGGCAGGTCTACGGCGATTCCGCGGGTTTGTCGCGGGCGGCGCTGAACCTGATGGACAACGCGGCCAAGTGGAGCCCGCCGGGCGGGCGAGTGGGCGTCGTGCTGCGCCAGCTCGATCCGTCGCACGCCGAACTCGTGGTGTCCGACCAGGGGCCGGGAATCCCGCCCCAAGAGCGGCGCCTGGTGTTCGAACGCTTCTACCGGTCCACCTCGGCGCGCGCGATGCCGGGCTCCGGTCTGGGTCTGGCGATCGTGAAACAGGTGGTGCTCAACCACGGTGGATCACTGCGCGTCGAGGACACCGATCCCACCGCTCAACCGCCGGGAACCTCGATTCACGTGCTGTTACCCGGCCGGCCGATGCCGCCGGGCGCCTACCCCCCGGCTGCCGCGGAAATGCGGCACGAAGAAACTGGTCACAACGAGAACTCACGGGGTTCGGCGAACGTTATCTCAGTGGACTCTTAGTCCGCGCGCGGACGCTGGTTGCAGTTAGTGTTGAAAACCTGAGCCATGCAAGCCACGCATGTTCTAGGCCGTAAGCAAGCCCCACGTAGTAGTAGAGGAAGAGCGTCTTAGCGCCATGACGAATCACCCGAGGTATTCGCCACCGCCGCAACAGCCGGGTTACAGTGCCGCGTCCAACCAGCCGGTGCCGCCCGCCTATGCCCAGGGGCAGCAAAGCTACAACCAGCAGTTCGACTGGCGCTACCAATCGGCCACGCAGCCGGAGTACCGATCCTTCGACCCGCTGAGCGGCACCGGGGGACGCCCGGTTCCCAGCGGGACCGGGCCCGGCCCGATACCCGGCGGAACCGGCGCCCGCACCATTCCCGGTGGCACCGGGGTCGGTCCGGTCCCCGGCGCAACCATGCACGGCCCCCTACCGGGAGCGACGATGTCGGGCCCCATCCCCGGCATGTACCCGCCGATGGGTCCCCCGCCGCGGCGACGCCGTTCGGGCGGACTGATCTTCGGCGCGCTGGCCATCGCGGTGGTGTCGGCGGGAATCGGTGGCGCGGCGGCGACGGTGGTCGAGCTGGGGCATCAGTCCGGCGGCGCGCACGGCACCACGGTGGCCTCGGGTTCGGCGCCCAGCGTCCCGGCGGCGAACATGCCGCCCGGCTCGGTGGAACAGGTCGCGGCCAAGGTGGTGCCCAGCGTCGTGATGCTGGAGACCGACCTGGGGCGTCAGTCCGAGGAAGGTTCCGGAGTCATCCTGTCCGCTGACGGTCTGGTCCTGACCAACAACCACGTCGTGGCCGCCGCCGCGAAACCGCCGGCCGGCAGCCCGCCGCCGAAGACCACGGTGACGTTCTCCGACGGGCACACCTCCTCTTTCACCGTCGTCGGAGCGGACCCGACCAGCGATATCGCCGTCGTGCGGGTGCAGGGCGCCTCCGGGCTCACCCCGATCCAGATGGGTTCATCGGCGGGTCTGCGGGTGGGGCAGCCGGTGCTGGCCATCGGCTCGCCGCTGGGACTGGCGGGTACCGTCACCACCGGCATTGTCAGCGCACTCAACCGGCCGGTGTCGACCACCGGTGAGGCCGGCAACCAGAACACCGTGCTCGACGCGATTCAGACCGACGCCGCCATCAACCCGGGCAACTCCGGCGGTGCACTGGTCAACATGAACTCGCAACTCGTCGGCATCAACTCGGCGATCGCCACGCTGGGCGCTGACTCCGGTGACGCGCAGAGCGGCTCGATCGGATTGGGCTTCGCGATCCCGGTCGACCAGGCCAAGCGCATCGCCGACGAGTTGATCAGCACTGGTAAGGCTTCGCACGCTTCGCTGGGCGTGCAGGTGACCACCGACAAGGGCGTCCCCGGCGCCAAGGTGATGGAGGTCGTCGCCAACGGCGCCGCCGCCAACGCCGGGGTGCCCAAGGGGGTCATCGTCACCAAAGTCGACGACCGTACGATCAACAGCGCCGACGCGTTGGTCGCCGCGGTGCGTTCCAAAGCGCCGGGGGACAAGGTGTCGCTGACATTTGAGGATCCTGCCGGCGGGAGCCGCACGGTGCAGGTCACGCTCGGAAAGGCGGATCAGTGATGAAGGCCGAGGGGCAGCTGTCCGACCTCGGATATACGGTCGCACCCATGGAACAGGACGCGGAGCTGGTTGTCGGCCGGGCGCTGGTGGTGGTCGTCGACGATCGCACCGCGCACGGCGACGAGGACCACAGCGGCCCGCTGGTCACCGAGTTGCTCACCGAGGCGGGGTTCGTCGTCGACGGTGTCGTGGCGGTCGAGGCGGACGAGGTGGAGATCCGCAATGCGTTGAACACCGCCGTGATCGGCGGGGTCGACCTGGTGGTCTCGGTCGGCGGGACCGGCGTCACGCCGCGCGACGTCGCCCCGGAAGCCACCCGCGACATCCTGGACCGGGAGATCCTGGGCATCGCCGAGGCCATCCGCGCTTCCGGCCTGTCCGCCGGCATCACGGACGCCGGCTTGTCCCGCGGGCTGGCCGGGGTCTCCGGCAGCACGCTGGTGGTGAACCTGGCCGGTTCGCGCTACGCCGTGCGGGACGGTATGGCGACCCTGAACCCCCTGGCAGCCCACATCATCGGGCAGCTGTCCAGCCTCGAGATCTGAGGCTGCCTCCGGCTCAGCGGTCGCCGCGCGGTCCGTAGTTGGGCGGCGGCGACAGCGGAACCTCGCCGGCTGCGGGTGCGCCGCCGTGCCGGCCCGAGGAGGCTGCGCCGTTGGTTTGCGCGAGCAGATCGCGGATCTCCTCCAGCAGCACGACCTGTGCGTCGTCGGCCTGCTCCACCTCGCCCTGCTTGCGCAGTTTGCTGTACGGCAACACGATCAGGAAGTACACCACCGCGGCGACCAGGAAGAAGTTGATCGCGGCCGACAGCACCGTGTTGAGGTCGATGTAGAGGTCGGTGCCCGGGATGTGCAGGTTGAGGATGCCGTGCTTCGACTCCTGGTTGAAGCCGACCGAGCTCACCAGTGGGTTGATGACGCTGTCGGTGAAGCTCTTGACCAACGCCGTGAACGCGGTACCGATGACGACCGCGACCGACAGGTCGATGATATTGCCCCGCGAGAGAAACTCCTTGAACCCTTTGAGCATGGGACGTCCTTTCTGCAGTGGGCTTCGGTTGATCTCAGAATTCCTACCCCAGGGCAAACCTAACCCAGTCGGCGCGATTTGCCACGACTAAGTGTGGGGCGCGCCTTTGCGGCGGCAGTTCCGGTCAGTGCGAACGCTGCTCGGATTCGCCGCCCGGGTACACCGAGTCGACCAGGATCGAGAAGGCTTGTCGGATCTCGGAATCGGGTAGCTCGACCAGTTCCTGATGTGCGCGCGCGGCATGGCTCGCGGCCGCGGCCCTGATGCCGGGCAGTTCGCCCGAGGCTTCGACAGAACCCAGATGCACCGTGACACCGACCAGGTGCCCCAACCGCCCCATGCGGGCAATCACGTCGTCCGGCGCGCCGGCGCACAGCGCACCCAGCCGCCCACACGCCGCGAGCAGCGAGCCGGATTTCTCCCGCGCAATGCGCAAGTGGTGCTCGGCGTTTTCGAAATGTGTTGCAGTATAACGTTTCTGACGCATTTGACCGGTGACCACTTCGGCGAACGTCTCGGCGATCACGCCGAAGGCTTCCGGGCCCAGCCGCGAGCCCAGGCGCGAGGCTGTCGCGTACCGGTGGTCGCCGGTGAGAATGGCCGAGCTGACCCGTGCGCGGTAGGCGGCCCTGCCCTCGGCGCCGCCGTCTTCGGAGGCGGCGTCTTCGGCAACGTCGTCTTCGTCTTCGGCAACGTCGTCTTCGTCTTCGGCAACGTCGTAGTGGCACAGGGTGGCCTGGTGCATCAACTCGAGTGCTGCGCCGACGGTCGTGACCTGCCACGCGTCTGGGTCGGGGCCCAGTTGTGCGGCCAGGACGGTGAACAGCGCTCGCAGCTGGGTGGTTGCGGCAACGACGTCGTCCTGCGTGACGCCGTCGTGTACGACGTCGTCGTCCAGGGCGAGTTCGCGGTCGATCAGGTCTGCGATCCGGGAGACACCGTCGCGCACGCCGGCGGCGAACCGGGCGTCGTCCAGCCGACGGCACGCGTTCTCGGATGCAGAGCTCACGCGTACAACATAGGGGCTGGGCCGGTATCGCGCTGAGTTGCCTTGTTGCCGGCAGCGATTCGTGCGTGTCAGTGCAGCACGACGGTCACCGTCTGACCCAGCGCCGCGCCCGCGACCGCGGCGGCCAGCCGGGCCGGCAGCGCCACCAACACCACGCGGTCGTCGCTGTCGGTGTGCGTCTTGGATCGAGCCGAGATCAGCACCACCGTCGCATCGGCGGCCAGCACGCGGGAGGATGCCGACGCCTCGCCGGCCGGTGCGGCCAGGACGTCGACCACATCGCCGACCCTGACCAGGTCGATCAGCGCGGAGTCGGCGAGGTGCAGCGGCACGATCCGGGCGCCCGGCCCCGCCGTCGACTCGGCCAGCCGGCTGCCCAGCAGCCGCACATCGGTGATCACTTCGCCGCGGCGGGCCGGACTGGCCAGCGTGGAACCCAGTGCGGTTTCCAGCTTCGCTTGCGAGCCGTCGGGAACGGTCGTGCTCAACCGTCTTTCCAGCCGCACGTCGTCCGGGGTCAGCGCGGTTCCCGAGGTCAGGTCGTGGCTGGCCACCAGCACGTCGACCCGGTCGCCCTCGGGATTGGCGCGGAGCGCCGCGATGCCTGCCAGCACCACGAGCGCAGCGGCAGCGACCCGCCGGGCCAGCACGGTGCGCGCCCAATCCGGACGCACGAGCGCGCCGATCCGGTCGATCAGCGAAGGGTTGAGCGTCGGTGACTCCCGCACGTCCGCCACGTTAGGTGGCGTAGCGCGCCGATGGGGTCCGCGGGGCGACGGGGGTGTGGATAACCGGTCTAGCTGGATGCCGCGGCCGCGGCGGGCGCAGGCGAGCTGCTGGCCTTCTCACCGGACCCCGACGACTTGCTCTCACCCGAGGCCGACGACTTGGTGTCGCCGGAGCCCGAGCCGTTGGACCCCGAATCGCTGGACGAGGAGCCGTTGGTCGAACTCTTCTTGCTCGCCTCGCGACTGTCGGTGCGGTAGAACCCGCTGCCCTTGAAGACGACCCCGACCGAGTTGAACAATTTGCGCAGCCGGCCGGAGCACTGGTCGCAGGTGGTCAGCGCGTCGTCGGTGAAGGCCTGCACCTTGTCGAAGCGGTGGCCGCACTCGGTGCACGCGTAGCTGTACGTGGGCACAAAAACCTCCGGATGATGAGTAAGTCTGAGTTAGCACTCTACCGTCTTAAGTGCTAGAACCGCCACGTGATCGCAATCATTCCCGGATCGGCAGTGCGATCAGTCCCAACGTCGGGGTGAGCGCATGCGTCATCGGCACATCATGCGGTTCGCACGGCAACTCGTCGACCAGTTCCGTGTCGCGCACCACCGCAACCAGGCGGGCCCGCGGATTGCGCAGCGGCAGCGACAGGTCGTAGAAGCCGCGTCCGCGGCCCAGCCGTACGCCGCGCCGGTCGACCGCCAGCGCCGGCAGCAGCACCAGATCCGCTTCGGCCAGGGCTGTGGCCGCAAGCCACGGCCCGGGCGGTTCGCGCAGCCCCCACCGCGCGGTCACCAGGTTTCCGGTTCGGTATTCCCCCCACTGCAGGGGCTCCGCGGCGTCGTTGGTCGAGGTGCGCGCCACCGGCAAAAGCACCCTGGCGGCGCGGCTCAGCAACGCGTCGAGCATGGCGATCGAACCCGGCTCCGACCCCACCGCCACGTAGGCACAAACCGTGCTGCCGCTGGTCACCGCTGCCTCGAGGTGGTGGGTGAGCATCGCGGCCTCGGCGGCGCGGACGTCGTCGGCAACTTCTGACCGGGCCGCGCTCAGCCGTTCTCGCCAGGCAGCCTTACTCGCTGCGCCACCGCCGTCGGTCATGCCGTCCACCATGACAGCTGCGGTGTTCCCGGCGCCACAGCGTCGCAGCAGGTTATGGTGTGAATCGATGTCACTACCCTCGCCAAACCCGATCCCGTTCACGGCGATCGTCCCCGCTGCCGGACTGGGAACGCGCTTCCTCCCCGCGACCAAGACGGTGCCCAAGGAACTGCTTCCCGTCGTCGACACGCCGGGCATCGAGCTGGTCGCCGCGGAGGCCGCCGACGCCGGTGCCGAACGGCTGGTGATCATCACCTCCGAAGGCAAGGACGGCGTGGTCGCCCATTTCGTCGAGGACCTGGTGCTGGAGGGCACCCTCGAGGCCCGGGGCAAGAAGGCCATGCTGGCCAAGGTCCGCCGGGCGCCCGCGCTGCTCAAGGTCGAGTCGGTGGTGCAGGCCGAGCCGCTCGGGTTGGGCCACGCCATCGGCTGCGTGGAACCGACGCTGTCGGCCGACGAGGACGCGGTGATGGTGCTGCTCCCCGATGACCTGGTGCTCCCGACCGGGGTGTTGGAGACGATGTCGCAGGTGCGCGCGCAGCACGGCGGCACGGTCTTGTGCGCCATCGAAGTCGAGCCCGACGAGATCAGCGCCTACGGCGTGTTCGACGTCGAGCCCCTGGCCGGTGACGCAGGGGCCGCCAACCCCGATGTCCTCAAGGTCAAGGGCATGGTCGAGAAGCCCAAGACCGAGGATGCTCCGTCGCTGCTCGCAGCAGCCGGGCGCTACGTGCTCGACCGGGCGATCTTCGACGCGCTACGCCGCATCGACCGCGGCGCCGGCGGTGAGGTGCAGCTGACGGATGCCATCGCGCTGCTGATCTCCGAGGGGCATCCGGTTCACGTCGTGGTGCACCGCGGATCCCGACACGACTTGGGAAATCCCGGCGGCTACCTCAAGGCTGCGGTTGACTTTGCTTTGGATCGTGACGACTACGGCCCGGAACTTCGGCGGTGGTTGGTAGCGCGATTGGGCCTGACCGAACAGTAGGCGCAAGCCGGCGGCAGGAAGGCGCACTGTGCGTTCTGTGGAGGAGCAGCAGGCACGGATCTCGGCAGCCGCTGTGGCTCCGAGGCCGATCAAGGTTGCCATTGCCGAGGCGCAGGGACTGTTGTGCGCCGAAGAGGTGGTGACCGAACGCCCGCTGCCCGGGTTCGATCAGGCCGCCATCGACGGCTACGCGGTGCGCAGCGTCGACGTGCTCGGGGTCGGCGATTCGGGACCGGTCGAAGTCGCGTTCGGCGGCGAGGGCGGCGAGATCGGTGTCGAAGGTCGTGAGGTGGTGACCCTACCGGTGATGGGGACCATCGAGGCCGGCGCGCGCACGCCCAGCCGGCTGCAGCCCCGCCAGGCAGCCCGGGTGCAGACCGGTGCGCCGCTGCCGACGCTCGCCGACGCCGTGCTGCCGTTGCGCTGGACCGACGGGGGGATGAACCGGGTGCGGATCCTGCGCGGTGCGCCGTCGGGCGCATACGTGCGGCGCACCGGTGACGACGTGCAGCCCGGTGATGTGGCGGTGCGGTCGGGGACGATCATCGGTGCCGCCCAGGTCGGACTGCTGGCGGCGGTCGGCCGGGAGCGGGTGCTGGTGCATCCACGGCCGCGGGTGTCGGTGATGGCCGTCGGCGGCGAGCTTGTCGACATCTCCCGCAACCCCGGCAACGGGCAGGTCTACGACGTGAACTCCTACGCGCTGGCAGCCGCCGCCCGCGATGCCGGTGCCGAGGTGAACCGTGTCGGCATCGTCAGCAACGACCCCAAGGAACTCGGCCAGGTGGTCGAAGGGGCAGCTCAACCGGGCCGAGGTGCTGGTGATCGCCGGGGGGAGTGGGCGGCGCCGCGGCCGAAGGGGTGCGTGCGGTGTTGTCCGAACTCGGGGACATGGAGGTGGTCCGGGTCGCGATGCATCCGGGCTCCGTCCAGGGATTCGGGCAACTGGGCCGAGACGGTGTGCCGACCTTTCTGCTACCGGCCAATCCGGTGAGCGCGCTGGTGGTGTTCGAGGTGATGGTCCGTCCGCTGATCCGGCTGTCGCTGGGCCGACGGCACCCGATGCGGCGGGTGGTACAGGCGCGCACGCTCTCGCCGATCACCTCGGTGGCCGGGCGCAAGGGGTATCTGCGCGGTCAGCTGATGCGTGATCAGGAGAGCGGCGAGTACCTGGTGCAGGCCCTGGGTGGCGGGCCGGGGGCGTCGTCGCATCTGCTGGCGACGCTGGCCGAGGCCAACTGCCTGGTGGTGGTTCCCAGTGGGGCGGAGCAGATCCGTACCGGGGAGATCGTCGACGTCGCCTTCCTGGCTCAGCACGGCTGAGCCCCACCGCGCGTGAACCTGCTGCGTTCCAGTGCCCGGCACCCGGGTTGGCCGATGACGGTGGGCCCGCTACGGGTTGCCGCGGGGGTGATCCGGCTGCGCGCGGTGCGGATGCGCGACGGCGCGCAGTGGAGCCGGATTCGGTTGTCGGATCGGGCGCACCTCGAGCCGTGGGAACCCAGCGCCGACGGTGACTGGGCGATCCGTCATTCCACTGCCGCGTGGCCGGCGGTGTGTTCGAGTCTGCGTGCCGAGGCGCGCAAGGGCCGGATGCTGCCCTACGCGATCGAGCTGGACGGGCAGTTCTGCGGGCAGCTGACCATCGGCAACGTCACGCACGGGGCGCTGCGCTCAGCGTGGATCGGCTACTGGGTGTCCAGTGAATGCACCGGCGGCGGCGTGGCAACCGGAGCCGTAGCGCTGGGCCTGGATCACTGCTTCGGCCCGGTGCGACTGCACCGGGTGGAGGCCACCGTGCGCCCGGAGAACGCGGCCAGCCGCGCCGTGCTGGCCAAGGTCGGGTTCCGGGAAGAGGGCCTACTGCGCCGATATCTCGAGGTCGACCGCGGTTGGCGCGACCATCTGCTGGTGGGGCTGACGGTGGAAGAGGTGTACGGGTCGGTGGCATCGACGCTGGTCAGGGCCGGTCGCGCCAGCTGGGTCTGAGCCCGGGGGCGCGGCCGGCCGGGCGTCTCGAAGGGCGCTGGGAGGCGCTGGGAGGCACTGGGACACGATCCGGGCGCGCTTTTGCTGAGTAAATCGAAATAAAAGTGTGGCTGGCGTGACATATGTGGCGTGTGATGCTTGAAAGAGGCAAATTACAGGTGTGTAATTGCCCTGGTCACGACAGACCCGGCCGCGCTGGCCAACGAGGTGCCTCGCGGATAGCGGAACCGAAGAGAGCAGGTCATCATGCCAAGCATCCCGCAGTCGTTGTTGTGGATCTCGCTTGTGGTGCTCTGGTTGTTCGTGCTGGTGCCGATGCTGATCAGCAAACGGGACGCGGTACGGCGCACCAGCGATGTGGCCCTGGCGACCAGAGTCCTCAACGGCGGCGCCGGTTCCCGCCTGCTCAAACGGACCGGACCCGCCGCGGGTCACCGCACCGATCCCGACTGGCAGCCCGAGGAGGAGTGGGACACCGACCGCATCGACGGGGCCTACGCCGACGCTGACCAGGACCACGACGTCGACACCGACGTGGTGGTGGGCCAGCGGTCCGCCGTGGCGACGCTGACCAAGGCCGACAAGGCCGCAGCAGACGGCGGGGACGACTACCTCGACGTCGATATCGTCGACGAGGATGCGCCCGCACTGCCGGTGGGTGCCGGCGCCGCCGCTGCCGACGGCGCGGCGCTGCTCGTGGTCAAAGACGAGGTAGCCGAGGACGAGGCCGAGCCTGTCGACGAAACCGGCACCGAGACCGAAACCGACGCGGACCTCGCCGAGGACGAGTACGAATACGTCGACGACTCTTCGGGTTTGGAGCCCGAGGAGGACGACGAAGAGGACGCGCCGCTGACCTACGCGTCGGGTGCGTCGCGGCGCCGCCGCTACGACAACAAGACCGCTGCGGCGGTCAGCGCCCGCAAGTACGCCTTCCGCAAGCGGGTGCTGGTGGTGATGGCGCTGGTCCTGGTCGGTTCGGCCATCGCGGCGTTCGAGGTGACCTCGCTGGCCTGGTGGGTGTGCGGGATCGCCACCACGATCACCCTGTTCTACCTGGCCTACCTGCGGCGGCAGACCAAGATCGAGGAGCAGGTGCGGCGGCGGCGGATGCGCCGGATGGCCCGCGCGCGCATGGGTGTGGAGAACACCGAGGACCGCGACTACGACGTGGTGCCCTCGCGGCTGCGGCGCCCGGGCGCGGTGGTCCTCGAGATCGACGACGAGGACCCGATCTTCGAGCACCTGGACTACGCGGTGGCCGCCCGCAACTACGGTTGGCCGCGCGACCTTCCCCGCGCCGTCGGCCAGTAGCCCGCGGTTCGGCCCAACGGGCCAGCGGCTGGTAGCCTGCTAGCGGTCAGGGGCTATGGCGCAGTTGGTAGCGCGACTCGTTCGCATCGAGTAGGTCTGGGGTTCGATTCCCCATAGCTCCACAACTTGACCAGCGGTTTCGCTGGCCGGACATTTCAAGAATTGCCTGCGTGTCGCAGTCGTGCCGCAGCAGATTCGATCGCCGCGTCCAAATTCGCCGCTACGGCGTCCAGGTCGTCGTCGAACAAGTCGGCATAGACGTCGAGCGTCATCGACGCCTTCGCGTCCCCAGCATCCGCTGCACTGCCTTGACGTTGGCTCCCGCCGACACAGCGAGCGAGGCTGCGGTGTGCCTCAGGTCGTGCGGTGTGATCGTCGGGAACTCGGGGGTGCTCGGTATGCCGCTGGCTGCGGTCTCCTTCGCCCGTTGTTCCAGCGCGGCCTCCTGGCACGTCTCCACGGCGGACTGAAAGACGCGGCCGCGGTAGTTGGAATTCCGCAGCACCCCGCCGGCCTTGTGTGGTCAACGCCGAAGACGTGGGAGCGGCGCTCGGTGCCATTCCCAGCGCACCAGCTTCGGTGACCGGCCGTGACACGTTGACGCGGCGGCGCAGCATATCGAAGTCGCACACCCGCAGCGCCGCCATCTCGCCCCACCGCAATCCGGTGTAGGCAAGGAACCGAATGACCTCCGGTTGGCGGTCAACGGCCGCGGCCAGCGCGGCCACATGCACATGGCTCAGGTAACCCCGGTCGGCGTGCTGACGCTTAGGCAGCCGCACACCCTGGCACGGGTTGCGGGCAAGGCCGCCGTCCTCGACAGCCGCGCCGAGCACCTGCCGCAGCAGCCCGAACGCATTCTCCATTGTCGGTACACCAGCACCTTCCGCTGCCATGGCCGCAACCCACGCGCGGACCGCCGCTGTCCGTACGTCGGCCACCGCCATGTCGCCCCACTGCGGTTCAACGCGGCTACGCCAACTGCTGCGCCGCGACGCCACTGTCTCAGGCAACACGTGCGCCTGCGCCGCCGACCACACCGCGTAGACGGCGGCGACGGTGACCTTTCCGGCCGAAGGCGCAACATAACTGCCCGTCGCGAACTTGGCGGTCACCTCGGTATCGAGCCACGGCTGCGCGGCCGCCTTCCGTTCAAAAAACCTTGCCGTGCTCACGGCCCGCATCGTCCACATACATTGCGCGCCAACGCTTCCCCTTGCCATGCGTGGCGCGGTGCACCGTCGTGGCATTGCCATCGGCATCGCGCACTGTTTTCGTCCAACGGTCCTCCACGCCAGCGCGCCGATTGCGTTTCGTTGCCATGTCTGTCCGCCCTGGTAGCTAGTGGGCTTTCCACCAACATGATGCACTGTGCAACCGAAGTGCCCAACGCGTTGAACGAATTGCAAAAGTTCTGTGCGCCAGGTCAACATGACTACTAAGTCTGTTCCAGGTAATTGCCTTCGGCAACGTCGACAACAACCACGACCTCGCCGAACTGGACAACTCCTCTTGCGGCCGGAACCCTGGGTGCCTGTGGTTGCAAGGTGAATGTGCAGGTCACACCGCTTGTGGCCGTCCTATGCCTACGTGCCGTGCACGCCGAGATTGGTTGCGGTGCAACCACCAAATGGTGGCATAAGCGCAATTCCGTTGCTAGATAACGCCTTTTGTACGTGGGCGCTGTCAACGGCGTGCTGCACCATTGGCACCTAGAGCGCCCTAACTGATGGCGCGCCAACACAAGGAGCAACGGAATGCCCCCGAGTCAACCGCCACAACTGCGCCCGGTGGATGGCGGCGAATTCATGACCACAGAACAGGTTTCTGAATCGCCCCGGCATGTCCGGAGACTCTGATGTACCCGGGTTCGGCGGTGTCGTCATACTTGGTTTCAGGCCACGGGTTGGGCGGATTGGTGTAGCAGTTCGAACTCTATCGGAGTGCGCATCCCGAGGGCGGAATGGCGGCGTTGGCGGTTGTGGAAGATTTCCAGGTAGTCGAAGATGGCGTTGGCCAACTCGATGCGTGTCTTCCAGCGTTTGCGGTTGAGTAGCTCGGTTTGCATTCTGCCCCAGAATGATTCGATCATTGCGTTGTCATAGCAATCCCCGATCGAGCCCATCGAGGGCACCAGCCCCGAGCGCTTGGCTCGATCAGTGAATGCCCAAGAGGTGAATTGCACGCCGTGGTCGGAGTGGATGACGCCACCGCCCTGCGGATCACGGTTTGCGATGGCCATGCTCAGCGCGTTGGTGACCAGCGCTGCGGTCTGGCTGGAATCGATCGACCACCCGACGACCCGGCGGGAGAAGGTGTCAAGAACCACCGCGCAGTACACCTTGCCTTCGTAGGTGCGATGTTCGGTGATGTCGGTGACCCACAACCGATTTGGCGCTTCACGTGTGAACATTCGCTCGACCAGATCAGCGGCTGTCGGTGTCTCGTGACGCGGCCGAGGACGGCGGTTACCCGGCAGCCCCTTGATCGCTGCCCGCGCCATCAACAACTCGACCTGGTTGTGGCCGACCTGCAGTCCGAGCCCGAGGGTCAGTTCAGCGTGGACCCTGCGGGCGCCGTAGGTGCCCCGTGAGGCGCTGTGCACGGCGCGGATCTGTTCGGTCAGCCACGCATGACGAACAGCCCGCGCTGACGGCGGTCGTGAGCGCCACTCGTAATAGCCCGATTCGGCCACCGACAACAGTCGGCAGGCTAGCTGCACGGGCAGTCCTTCCGCGGCCATCGTGGCTATGGCCGCGTACCGCCTTTTGGGTCGTCCGGCTCCCGCAGCAGCTCACGAGCCCTTTTCAGGATGACTACCTCGTTCTCCAGTTCGCGGATGCGCTTGTTGGCCGCAGTCAGCTCGGCTTGTTCGGCGCGGTTCAAACCGGGTAGTTGCCCGGTGTCGATCAGTTCTTGTTTGCGCCAGCCGTAAATCGTCTGGTCACTGATGCCCAGATCGGCAGCGATCTGGGCCACGGGGCGGCCAGCGGCCACCAGATCGAGCACCTTACGGCGGAACTCCTCGGGATAACGCTTGGGCACGGACACGGCTCCTTCATCGGATGTCGTGACCAAAAGTCAAGCAAACTGACTCCATGCAACCCGGGGCACATCACCCTCTTGTTCACGCTCGGCAACCAGCTTGTTGTTGCCTTTGTACTTGATGACGCGCGCGGCCTTGCGCTTGGCGGTGGACGCTGCGATCGGAGCGCAGATGGCCCCCTCGGCTTCGGGCGGGGACGGTCGTTAATATTGACGCTAGAGACAGATTGTCAGTGAATTCGATACGTTGTGCCAGTGGCATTTCCGGCCAACCACGACGGTAGGGCCGGACTTTATCCACGCAAAGCTGGGATCAGGTAAGTCGTGATTATTTCGCGCATCTGCTCGCGAGTCATGCCGAACGCGATGCCAGCTGTAGCTAGCGAGAACTGGGTGAAAACAATCAGTTTCATGATCTCGTCGAGGCTGCGGTCGCCCCGCAGGTCAGAGTTTCCCTGAGCATACTCCAGCAGTGGTAGCCAGAAGGCCCGTTGCAGCTCCCACATCCGGGGACTCTCCATCGCGGCACCGGTGAACGAAGTTGCGCCGGCCTCAACTGTCAGCCGAGCGTACGGATTATCCAGGGAGGCAATCAGTCCGAGGTAGGCGGCCTCGGCGATTCGCTCCAGGCCGGTGGCAGTCAGGCGGTGTGGCAGGTCGCGCAGGATTGCTCCGCCCTGGCGCGCGACGACTTCGAGAACTAGTTCGTCCTTGGAAGAGAAGTAGTAATAGAGCGTCGGCCGAGATACGCCGAGGTTTCCGGCAACATCGTCCATGCTGGTTGCGGCGATTCCCTGTTGTTCGAAGCAGGCTAAGGCGACATCGTGGATTCGGTCACGCGGGTTCTCGCCGAGGATCGATTTTGGACCGCGTTTACGGTGGCCCGACGCAGGAGTGGGAGACAACGCGGACACGCTGTTCACTCTAGAGCTCGATGCAGGCTGCGTGCTTGGCAGACCAGCTCTACCCCAACGGTGTGCCGAACTATCAAACATTGACACAGAGCGTTTTTTGTTGAGATTATTTCATGCGACTCATCGTGAGAGCGACTTCGAGCTGTATGGAAGGAGCGCTGTGCAAGTCGGCGTGACTATGCCTATGGGTAAGCATCCACTGCGGGCATACCCCGAGATGGCGCGAGCTGCCGAGCAGTCTGGTTTCGACTCGGTGTGGACCTACGAGGTGTACGAGAACCCCCTGGCTGTCCTGGCCGCCGTCGCGATGCGCACCGACCGGATACAGCTCGGTACTGGAGTCGTCACCGCCTTGGCCCGGACGCCGTTCGAGCTGGCCAATGCCGCGGCCGACGTCGATGACCTGTCCGATGGCCGGCTACTGCTCGGCGTCGGACTGGGCATTCCTGGGCTGATGGCTACCCTGCACGGCGCGGCGATCGATCGACCGCTGTCCCGCATGCGGGAGTACGTGCTGGCGCTGCGGAGCAGTTGGGCCTACCTCAGTGGCGGCGAGGCCGAGGACCTCAGCGGCGATTACTATCAGTTCACCCCGCTGCCGGGTAACCCGCTGGGCACTCGGACAGTGCGCCGGAGAGTTCCGCTGTACCTCGGCGGGATGAATCCGAAGATGATTCAGCTGGCCGGTGAGCTTGGCGACGGACTGGTAGGCGGCGGTTACTCGCGGACATTCGTCACCGACGTGGTGCGGCCAAACCTGGCCATCGGTGCCGAGCGGGCCGGTCGCGACGCCGCCGAACTCGACACGATCACCCAAGTGGTGTGCTGCGTGCACCCGGACCGAGAGGTGGCGATGCGCCGCGCCCGCATCCACGTCGGTCAGCTGGTGCTAAATCCGGTCAGTGACGGGGTTATTGATGCTCACGGACTGCGCAAACAAGTAGACGAGGTACGCGACGCCATCATGAGCGGCGGCCCGGCGGCGCTGGCGGAGGTGACCGACGACGAGCTGGTGCGCACGTTCAGCATCGCCGGCACCCCCGACGAAGGTCGCGAACAATTGGCCTGCTGGGAAGGTGTTATCGATCACGTGATGTTGCATCCGCCCTATGTGCCACCGCTGTCCGCTGACGAGACGGCCGACGCCTACCAGCAGGTTCTCGATGCGTTCCGCCGAGGAAGTGATGCCCAGTGAACGGTCAGGTCAATGACTCCGTCCGCCAGGAGCGAGGTGCGATCGTGATCGGCGGAGGAATCTCCGGGATTGCGGCGGTGGTCCGGCTGCGCAAGGAGGCCGGGATTGACGACGTTCTGCTCATCGAGAAGAGCGACGGCCTCGGCGGCACCTGGAACGACAACACCTACCCCGGCGCCGCCTGTGACATCCCGTCACTGCTGTATTCCTTCGAGTTCGCTCCCAACCCGAACTGGTCGCGGATGTTCGCCCCTCAGCCCGAGATTCTGGCCTACGTGCGACGAGTGGCCGACGAGTTGGGGGTTACCGACCGCGCCCTGCTGGGCACCGAGGTGACCCGGACCGTCTGGGACGAGGACACCCAGCGCTGGTTGGTGGACACCACCAACGGAGCCTTCGCTGCGGCGACCCTGGTGTTCGGTGTCGGCGCCCTCAACGAGCCATTCATACCGAACGTGCCGGGCGTCGCGGATTTCCAGGGCGTCCAGTTCCACTCCGCCAGGTGGAATCATGACCATGATTTGCGCGGCAAGCGCGTGGCGGTGGTCGGGTCCGCCGCTACCGCCGTGCAGGTTGTCCCTTCGATTCAGCCGGACGTGGCTCACTTGACCTATCTGCAACGGACAGCAGGATGGGTGATGCCCAAGCCGGACTGGCGGACCAGCCGGCTCGAGTACGCGCTCTACCGTCGTTCGACGACCTTGCTGCGGTTCGCCCGTTGGTTGCAATTCACCTTCGACGACCTGGTGTTGATGCTCTTTCTGCGCGTGCGCCTGGCCCGGCTGCTGCACGTGGTCGGGCGGCTGCACCTGCTGGCCAGCGTGCGCGACCCGAAGCTGCGCCGGACCCTCACGCCACACCATGTAATTGGCTGCAAGCGATTCATGACATCGAACGTGTACTACCCCGCGCTTACCCGTACCAATGTCACCGTGGTCGGACACGGGCTGAAAGAGGTACGAAAACACTCCATAGTCGCCGAGGACGGCAGCGAACACGAAGTGGACACCATCATCTGGGCGACCGGCTTCCACACCGTTGACCCGCCGTTCCTAGCCCGGCTGCTCGGACGAAATGGGCGCACCCTGGCAGAGGTGTACGGGGACAACCCCAAGGCGTACATGGGCAGCAGCGTCCCGGGTTTCCCGAACGCGTATCAGATCTGGGGCCCGAATGCGGGCACCGGCTGCAACTTCGTGATGGTGCAGGCCCAGCTCAACTACATCGTCGCCGCGCTGCGCACACGCGTCGAACTGGGCGCGGCCAGTCTGGACATTCGGGCCGAGGTGGTCGATGCCTGGAAGCAAGAGCAACGCGAGAAGCACGCAAAGGCGGTGTTCGGCGCGGGCGGCTGCGACAGCTGGTACCAGGACCCCAGCGGCGACGTACATGCGGTGTACGCAGGAACGATGCGCCACATGCTCCGCCGCAGCCGCCGCGTGGATGCCACCATGTTTCATGCCACCACCCGGCGGGCGCTGCTGCCCGCCGTCGGCTGACCGGAAGGACCTCCGACGTGGAGCGGGTAGCGGGCAAGACCGCAATCATTACCGGAGCAGCCAGCGGAATCGGCGCCGAAACCGCCAGGCGGCTGGCGGCCGAGGGGGCGACTGTTGTCCTTGCCGACATCAACCTGACCGGTGCTGCCACAGTCGCCGAGCAGATCGGGTCGCAGGCCCGACCGACAAGGCTGGATGTCACCGACGGCTCCGCCTGGACCGCCCTCCTCGAGCGCGTGAACACCGAGCTCGGCCCAGTGCACGTCCTGGTAAACAGTGCCGGCGTCGCCTCAAGCGCTCCGATCGACGATCTCGCGGAAGCCGAGTTCCGCCGAGTTATGGACATCAACGCCCTCGGTACCTTCCTCGGCTTGCAAGCGGTCGTCCCGGCCATGCGCCGCGCAGGGGGCGGCTCGATCATCAACGTGTCGTCTCTGGCCGGTCTCGTCGGTATGGCGCAGTCGCTGGCCTACTGCGCGTCGAAGTGGGCGGTGCGCGGCATGACCCGGTCAGCCGCCCTCGACTTGGGCGCAGATCGCATCCGGGTCAACTCCGTGCACCCAGGCGTGATCGACACCCCGATCCTGGGCGGCATACGGGACATAGTTGATCAGATACTTCCTCCGAACCTGCCTCTGGGCCGGATCGGGAGAGCGGACGAGATCGCCAACATGATCCTCTTCCTGGCGTCCGACGAGTCCAGCTACACAACCGGTTGCGAGTTCACCGCCGACGGCGGCTGGTCCGCCTCTTGACTGAACGTGCAGCCCACAGGGTCCCTACTCATTCACCGCTTGGATGGATTAAACCCGAACGACCGGTTCAACCAACAGGAAATCACCGCAGGCCCCTTTGTTACTCCAGGTCTCACACCATGAATAAACGAGGTAGCTATGTACGACCCGCATGCCGCATTGGAAGCAATCGACAGCCATACACTATCTATTTTGCTGTTTTACGCCGTTGCGGTGTTGGCTGGATTCGTCTACTTTATAGAAGCGATAAGATTGACCATTTCGCAAAAGGTCTACGCAGTACCTCTGGCCACCGCAATATTTATTTTCGCTCACGACTTATCATTCCTGGTTTACTATGACAAATGGTTCAACCAGTACGGCCACTGGTGGTGCAAAGCGTGGTGGTTTGTGCTGCTTATTACTGTCCCGCTCGAAATGCTGTTGATCTACTTTGTTGCCCGCTATGGTCGTGCGGAAACCTTCCCCCTTCCTGAAACAGAAGGGTTTTACCGTTCTGGTGATACTGGCCACGGTAGGTTTGTCCGTTTTTTGGCTTCTCGTAAAGGATGCGATAAACGACGAACTTTATTTCGTCAGCTTTGCCGTGACGGTCTTTTCGCCACTTCCATTCAGTACAGCTCTAATGATTCGCAGGCAATCTCGTCAGGGGCAGTCCGTCCTTATGCAACTGACGCAAATCCCCCAAGCCCTAGCGCTACTGGCCGCTTACAGCTTTATCGATTCCTATTTCTATTCACCGATCTTTATCAGTTTTATCCTCGTTATTGTTACGTGGGCGTGCGTGAATATCTGGCTGCTGCGAAGGCTTCCCGAAAACTCCCCCCGGCGCGAGTGACCTGGCGGGTCATGGGTCTTACAGTCAGACCGGCTGAAGAGTTGGCGAGGGTCGGCTGCGCCATGGCGACGCTGACCGACCTGGCTTTGCCCGTGGCCCCCGACGACCGGGTCGTCGATGACTCGTTGAAGCTGCCCTGGTCAAGCGCTGATGACAACGATGACGCAAGGCTTCCCGCCGGGAGTACCTCCGCTACGCCGTCAGCTGTCGCGTTCGACCCCCCCGAACGGCGATTGCACGACACCGTCGACGGGGGGCGCTCTGTCGCTGAAGCGTGCGCTCGGTGGTGAGTCTTCCAGTCGCCGCTGAGGACCTGTTGATTTGTCGCACTGACCACTTGGTCAGGTCAGCCGGCCAACCGCGACTCGGAGAACGTCTGCGGGCCGAGACAGCGACAGGACAATCTAGATCGCTGCTATGCCTCGGCTGAACCAGGGTCGCCCGGTGGAGAAGAAGCCCGCACATTGGCTGCGGGCTGAGCATCCTTCTCACTCGTGGATGTAGGCGTTCTTCCAGTCTGAGATCGATTGCACTGCGAAGGGTCTCACGCTGGGGTCGAGGACGCACAGTGGGAGGTTGTAGATCGATACGCTCACCCCGGCTGCTGCGAGGATATGGACGCCGGCCTTCAATTTCTCTTGGTAGTCGACGGGGTCGATCCACAGTGTGTCTTCGTTGGCGATCGCGAAGCCGGTGTGTTCCATGCCCATCAGTGCGACGTGGTCGACGAAGGGGAGGTTCCGGGCGTTCCATGAGCACGTTTCGCGCAGGCGTGGCGCGGTGATCGCGTGCAATACGACACGGATTTCAACTCGCTGGCTGCGATCTTTCAGCTGTAGTACACCGAGCACTGTCTGGTCGAACGCGCCCCGGGCTTGGACTACGTAGTCGTGGATGTGGTCGACGGCAGCATAGATTGGTATGCCTGCCGAGAGTTCGGGGTGACCAACCGTTGCCCAGGCATCCGCGATCTCGGGCGAGGCGAAGGCTCGGCCGTTGGTCAGCACGTGTACCGCGGTGTCCGGGAGCACATTTCGTGCCAGATCAAGTAGACCGATGAACCGGCGCCAATCCGTGAGCGGTTCACCTCCGGTGAAGGTCAGCGCCGGCGTCGATGGGTCAACGAGCGGCAGAGTGTCGGCGATCTCGTCGATCAGCCAACCGTCGTCGGCTTTTCTTGGGTGGTTGCGAGCACATGAGGCAGTAGTTGTTGCAGCGTTCGGTGACCAGGAAATAGTTGTGGCGCGAGGAGCGGCGGTAGAGCACCCGCACTCGCCCGGATGGCGGGTGGATGCTCAGCACGTCGCCGTCGCCGAGTTCGGCGAACGCGGCGGGCAGCCTCACATAGTTCAGCATCACGTCGTCCGGGCGCGCGCGGCGGCCGATGGCGACGTGATAGCCGTGCGCTTGGGCCAGTGTCCATTCGCCGTGGTGGGTGATGAGTGCGGCGTCGCGGGCGTCGGTCGGGACGGTGCTGGGGGGCCGCAGTCGCCAGGATCGCCGCTGTGCACCCAGTCCGATGATGTCAGCCGTCGGCGTCCGAGCGGACAGGACGAGCGGTTTCATTGTGCCCAGTTCCGGAGTATGGCGGCGTCCTCGGGGGAGTGTTCGAGCAGCTCGAACAGATGGGTGATGACTCCCTTGTGTCGCTCGCAGAACTCTGAGAGCGGTTTGATCCCCAGCAGATCACCCTGGGTTGCATGGTGATACACGGGATCGGCGCCGCAGTTGGGCTCGAAGACGCAGGTTGAGCATTGGGGTGCGGTTTGGGTGAGGGAGTCCGCGACCGCTGACACCAGGGTGTCCGATAGCACCAGGTCCCGGTAGTGGTGCTCGCCGACGTTGCCCAGCTCGAAGCGCCGATCGCCCATTTCGGCGAGCATGCGGGCTTCGTCGGAGGCGAAGACGGTTCCGTCGTAGTTGTAGACGAAGGCTCCCAGGCCGATTCCGGCGGGACTTCGCAGATCGACATATGCGATGGGTTGGTCGCTGAGCATCCGCCGCAGGATCAGTGCCGAAAAAAACTCCGGGAAGTCCCACGGATCGGTGCGCAACCATGCGGACATAGGCCGGTGTTGAACTGTGCGCTCGAGACCATCGAGTTTCGAGCGACCGAGCCAGCAGCTCATGACTATGAGGACGGGCTGTCGCAATTCGTGCCGCAGCGAGTGAGAACAGACTGCGGAGAGCCCTTCTCGGCGCCTCGATCGCGATTGCGACCACTGCGACCTTCGTAACTGACCCAGTATTGCCGCGCGGCGCAATGGGCGCACACGCTGTTACGTCGCGTAACACGCGGAGACATATTGCCAGAACAACGCCAACGTGCGTAACGATGCAGACTTTCAATCACTGCAGTTCGAAGGCTATTTCCCCACCAAAGCACGGGGGTTCGATTCCCCATAGCTCCACAAAGTTCGTGCTCATCACGGATGGGCGAGCAGATACGTCTCGTTGCTCAGCCCGGCTCTGAGTTCTTCGACATCGAACGGTCGGTCGAGGCGGGCGTGCAGGGCCTTCGGATCGACGAGCAGGCTGATCTCCGCGGTCTGACGGGCGAACAACCGGCCGATCATCGGGTAGATCCGGCGCATGACCGCGCGCTCGGCAGCAGTGCACCGGGACGCGCAATAACCGACGTGTCCGATCTCATCGGTCAGAATCTCGCTGTACAGCAACTCGATTCGCGCCGCCACGGCCGGTTCGTCGCCGAACAGCTCGATACCGACGCGTCGCAGTTCGTCGAACATGATGCAGCCGGCCATTTCGGCGGCCCCGACGAACAGGAAGCCCAGCCGTTGGGGCATGAACACCCCGGCCTTGACGAACTGGCGTAGCACGAACGGCGGCGGGACCACCTGGAAGGTCAGGTCGAACACGTCGAGCACGTAGGCCAGCAGCCGGGTGTGGTAGTGCTCCTCGAGTTCGAGATAGACGTTCTCCGGCGGCAGGTTCGCGTCGCTGTTGCGCCCGTACGTCTCACCCAGACCGACGCCGAACCGCTCCGCCTGATTCAGCTTGGCCGTCGCCAGCAGGAACAACATCCTGCGGTCCAGGCCGGGTTCGGGCCGCCGCCGCCGCAGGTTGCGAAGGAACGTCACCCGATCGGCCGGCCGGGCCGAGCGGACCGGGTTCGCCTCGAGTTCGACGAAGAAGTCCTCACGATTCGCCAACCGCCGATTGAGCAGATCGGCCTCGCCGTCGCGCCGGGCCAGAAAGTCCCGGTAACCGTCAATCCCATTGAGCGTCATGATCTTTCCATTCCTTTGACAATCGTCGTGACGTATCTGTTGAGCAGCGCGGCGTCGTGCGCCCCGGTGGCCAGCAGCGCGAAAAGCCCGGTCAGGAAGAACATTGAGAGCTCGGCGGAGTCTGCGTCCGGGGAAACCTGCCCGCCGTCCTGCGCCCGGCTGATCACGCCCACCAGGAACTGCGCCAGGGGGTGCCGGCCCAGCTCGTCCTCGACGGGCCGGGTCGAGGAGAAGTGCAGTCCGAGCATGTCGCGAAACACCGCTGCGCCCAGCCGGCGCTCGGCGTCCAGGACGAGTTCGACGACGCGGGCCAGCACCGATTCCAAGGGCCCCGCGGCCGCACCGAGTTCACTGACGATGCGGGTTTCCTCGGTGCGTTCGACTTCGATGAGCACGTGCTCCTTGGTGGGGAAGTGAAAATAGAAGGTTCCGCGCACCACGCCGGCCGCGGCGGCGATCGAACTGACGTCGGCCCCGGCCAGGCCGCGCCGGGAAATTTCGTCCAGCGCCGCCGCGGATAGGCGTGCCCTGGTTTCGAGTCGCCGCGTCTCCCGCAGGCTGCTGGCTGGTGGGATGGGCATGGCCGGTGACGCTACCCAGCTGATTGACGATCGTCAATGACAGTCGTCAATCAAATGAGGTTCGGCCTGCCGTGGCGGTCCGCCTGCAGGCGCGGTGCGCAGGTTGACGAGCGTGGCTAAGATGGAAAGTCGGTTCAGAACGATGCCGTAGTGGCCGTTCCCTGCACCGAAAGTCACCGTAGTGCCCACTGTCCTACTCGACACCAGCGATCTCGCCGAGGCCGAGACAGCCCTCAGCGCGAACTACTCGAAGATCCGCATCAACGCGACGCCGGACGGCACCCCCGCCGCGATGCGTATCGAACGGAGCTGCTTCGGCTCGATCGGCGTCGACGCCGCCGATTACGGATGCGGCTTCACCTACGAAATGGACCCGCCGGAACCGATCGTGGTGTGCGGCGTGGTCTCCGGTGGACTGGAAGCGGGGCCCGATCGGCGGGAAGCCACTTTCTGCCGACCCGGCGAGGTTTACGCCTTCGGCGCGGCCGACGGGCTGGGATACCGAGGGCGAGTCCGGCGGGGCAAGTACTACCACGTGGTCGTCGACCGGTCCCTCCTGAACAGGGCAGCCGGAACACCTTCGCACAACAGCGAACCCGTCCGGCTGACCGATTCCACACCCTTGTCGCCGGCTGCCAACCGGCATCTCTTCGACTGCATCGATTACCTGCACGGCGTCGCGGCCGCCGGATATGCGGACCGTAATCAGTTGATCCGCAGCAACTTGGAGCAATACCTGGCGGCGGTGCTGTTGGCGATCTTCCCCAGCACCGCACCACAACAACCGACCAGGGCCGAAATGCGGGGCATCACACCGGTATTGCTGAAGCGTGCCATGAGATTCATCGACGACAACGCCCACACCGACCTTTCGCTGGCCGACATCGCGGCAGCGGTGCACATCACGCCCCGCGCGCTGCAGTACATGTTCCGCAAGCACCGCGATTGCACCCCAACGGAATACCTGCGCCGGGTACGGATGCACCACGCCCACCGTGACCTGTTGATCGCCGACCGCGCCGAGGCCACCGTGGCCGACATAGCACGGCGTTGGGGATTCGCGCACCCGGGCCGGTTCGCCGTGCACTACCGCGAACAGTACGGTCAAAGTCCGCAGGTTACGCTGCGCACCGACCGGGCCCGGTTAACCGGCTGAAAACAGTTCGGTCGCAATAGGTTTGGTTGCGTACGTGCGTGCACCTGAAGACACTGTCAGTACCAGACGCTGATCCGCGACACCCGCGGCGACGTCGCTGAAGTGGTGTGCATGCGCCAGCTCGGTGAGGAACACCGCGCTGCCGGCGGGCGGTATCTCGTGCGGAACATCGGCGCCCGCGACCGGCTTGCCGATCGGGACCAGCGACGTACCGTCCGGATCGGAACGTATCGCCCACCCGTCGACGTGGAACGGCGCCCGTCCGGCATTGACCACCTTCACCCCGATCACCAGATCGTCGAATTGCTCGGCGGCATTGCTCAGGCACTCCCGGACATCGGCACTGGCGTCGTTGGTCAGCAATCCGTCGGGCGTCAGCCGGCCGATGACCGCCGTGAGTCTGGGACGCGGTCGCTGCCGCAGGAACGTGCCGATCTGCCAGCCCAGGGACGCCACCGCAAGAACGGTGGCGACCAAGCCCAGCACGAAGCCGGCGACACTCATCGAACACCCCAATCGTCGACCATGTCGCAAACGCTACTGGGCCGCCGGCCCTCCGGCACAGCCACGGACCGGCGAGCCGCGCCGCAGCCTGATGAACGTCCAATATTCAGCTGAACATTCGCTGAGACAGCGTTTCTGCGTCGAATTGTGTCCGGGGACGTCTCTAATGTCGAGGGAATGAACACCCAGTACTACCTGCAGAAGATTCCCGTGGAGGCCGTCGAGCCGGGCTACTCGCTCGCGATCCGCGATGCCGTCCGCACCGGTGGCGCCAAGTTCCGGCTGTTCCAAGTGGAAGGCATCGAGGTGTCGCGGCGCGGCGGCCAACCGGTGACGGTCACCCTGACTTCGGATACCGCCGCCACGCTGCAATACGAAGCGGGCACACCGGTTGTGCGGCTCTTCGGCATCTGCGCGAGGGCAGCGTCCTGAAGCCTCCCGAGTCTCGACCTCAGCGCGGTTTGGCGGCGGTCACGAACTGCAACACCCGCTGGGTCTGCTGTTCGACGTCGACCAGCCCCGCCGAGGTGAACAGGTCGACGAATGCGTCACTGTCGAACATGGTAAGCCCGATGAGGCGCGCGCCCGCGCTCAGCGCGAAGCCCAGTGGTTGTGGCGCAGGGTAATAACTCGTCAGGATCGCGATACGACCACCCGGCGCCAGCACCCGCACCATCTCCTGGGCCACCCGGAACGGTTCCGGAATCAGGTACAGCGCACCGAAACAGCAAACCGCGTCGAAGGTTTCGTCGTGGAAGGGCAATTCACGGGCATCGCCGCGCACGTAGCAGGTCCGCGGTCCGCTGTTGTCCTGCACGGCGCGGGTCAGCATCGGCTCGGAGATGTCGAACCCGACCGCGAGGCTGCCGGTGGACAGCTGCTCGGCCAGCGGAGCAGTGAAATTGCCTGGCCCGCAAGCGACATCGAGCAACGTGGTGGCGCCGCGCAAACCCAGGGCCGTCGCCGCGCGACGCTGCTCGGCTCCGGTGGTGACACCGCTGGCCAGGTAGAACGACATCGGGCGCCAGAGCTGCTCGTAGACCGTCGCTACGAACGAGTTGTTCATCGCGAGCTGAGCCAACGTCGGCACGGGTGCGGCCGTCGACTCTCCGAGCACGTCGAGGTAGCCGTGCCGCAGCACTGCGGGCTTGGTGAGCAGACTGCGCGTGAGCTCGAGCCGATCCTGGTTATCGATCATCGTCGCCGGTTCCTCCCTGCCCTCAGGTTAGTGCCCGTCCTTGCCGGAGCGGCGCCGCACGTCTTAGCCTGGGGCGCAGTAGACCGCGGAGGGATGGCCGAATTGACCGGCGTGGGGGTCGAAGCACTCGCGGGAATGGACATTTTCCGGGGCTGTCCGGTGCAGGATCTGCTGCCGCTGGCAGCGCGCCTGTCTCCGCTGTCCGCTCCGGCCGGCCAGGTGCTGATGCGCCAAGGCGAGCAGGCGCTGTCGTTCCTGCTCATCGCATCGGGCAGCGCCGAGGTCATGCACGTCGGCAGCGACCACGCAGTAATCGTCGAGCAGGCCGTGCCGGGCATGCTCGTCGGCGAGATCGCTTTGCTGCGCGACATCCCGCGCACGGCGACGATCGCCACCGTCGAACCGCTCACCGGCTGGATCGGCGACCGGGACGCCCTGAATGAGATGGTGCACATCCCCGGGATCATGGACCGGCTGGTGCGCACGGTACGCCAGCGTCTGGCCGCCTTCATCACCCCGATTCCGGTGCGGCTGCGCGACGGATCCGAGCTGATGCTGCGTCCGGTGCTGCCCGGCGACAGCGAACGAACCGTGCACGGCCACGTGCACTTCTCCAGTGAAACCATCTACCGGAGGTTCATGTCGGCGCGGGCGCCCAGCCTGGCGATGATGCACTACCTGGCCGAGGTCGACTACGTCGACCACTTCGTCTGGGTCATGGTCGACGGCAGCGACCCGGTCGCCGACGCGCGCTTCGTGCGCGATCAGGAAGACCCGACGGTCGCCGAGATCGCCTTCACCGTCGCCGACGCCTATCAGGGACGTGGCATCGGGACGTTTCTGATCGACGCGCTGTCGGTGGCCGCCCGGGCGGACGGCGTCGAAAGATTTTCTGCGCGAATGCTTTCCGACAACCTGCCGATGCGTACCATCATGGACCGCGCCGGCGCGGTATGGCAGCGCGAGGACGTCGGGGTGATCGCCACCGTCATCGACGTGCCCCGCGAACTGAAGATCGACGCCGCGATGGCCGATCAGATCAAGCAGGTCGCTCGTCAGGTTATCGACGTGGTCAGCTGAGCTCCCCGACGAAGCCCGTCCGTCGTGGTATCAACGATCATGCGGCGCATATGGATTGGGCTCGCGGTGGCGATGCTGGCCGGCTGCGCCGAGCAGCGGCCCACCGCGGCGCCTGCCTCACTGTCGGTACCGACGTCGAGCCGTGCCCCCGGCGCTGCCGTCAACCCGGGCAACATCAGGCGGATCGGCCGTGAACTGCCCGCAGGTTACGAGGTGAGCAACGTCGCCCGCGCCGCATCGCCGAAGGCGATCTGGGGATTGGGCGCAGACACCGTGGCGAATCCGCCGCTGTGTATGGTGCTGGCCGATCCGGGTGACGCGCATCAGCCGGCCGCGCAGGGCGTGTCGGGGTCCGGCCCGGGCGGCATCGTCGACTCGGTGGTCGTGACGATGTCCGGGGGTCTGGCGACGCTGGACCGCAACGCGCAAACGGCGTGCGCGCACTGGGATCTGACCGCCGGGCGCACCCTGGTGAACGTCGGCCTGATCGAAGCCCCGCACATCGACGGCGCCGACACGCTCGGAATGGTCGCCGACATCCGCGCCGCGGTCGAATCGGGGAGCGAAATCGATTCGCGGGCATACACATTCGTCGCATACCTGGGCGCCTACTACGTGTTGACCGCGCTGACCACCGACCCGGGGTCCATGCTGCCGCCGCTGCCACCGCAATACGCCGCGGATCTACTGGTCAAAACGGTGTCGACGTTACGCGGCTGAGCCTCCCCGGTTCGGTAGATTGGCCACGATGTTCAGGGTGTCGCTCGCGGTCGGATCGGTGTGTGTGCTCGTCGGCTGTTCCGGCGGCACCCACAGTTCGCAGCCCGCCAAGGTCGACATCGCCAAGATCAGCGAGGTGAAGTCCAGTTTCGGGCCGGAATTCAAGGTAACCGACGTCACCCCGCGCGCCATCGACCCACAGTTCTTCGCTGCGCGCAAACTGCCCGCGGGCCTCAATTTCGACCCGGCCGCCTGTGCCAAGACGGCGGTGGGCCCGGAGATGCCACCCGGCCTGGAGGGCAACATGGCCGCCATCTCCGCCGAGGGCAACGGCAACCGATTCGTGGCGATCGCGGTCGAGACGTCCCAGGCGCTGCCCGTCAACGATCCGGGCAAAGACTGCGCCAAGGTGGGCTTCGCAGGTGCGCAGGTGCGCGGCGGCATCGAGGTGGTCGAGGCGCCGCACATCGACGGCGTGCACACCCAGGGCATCCATCGCGTGCTGCAGGCGCTGGTGGACGGCTCGGCACACACCGGCGAGCTCTACGACTTTTCTGCCCAGTTCGGCGACTACCAGGTGATCGTGATCGCCAACCCGCTGGTGATACCCGGCCAGCCGGTCGCCAAGGTCGACACCCAGCGCGCCCGCGACCTGCTGGTCAAGGCGGTGGCCGCAGTCCGCGGCCAGTAGCTTCAGCTGCGGGTTACCGCACGTCGCGCGGCCGGAACTGAATGCTGACCCGTGGACCGGCGGCCGCCGACGTCTTGGGAACCGAATGCTCCCAGGTGCGTTGGCAGGATCCGCCCATCACCAGCAGGTCGCCGTGGGCCAGCGGCAACCGCAACGACGGCCCGCCGCCGCGCCGGCGCATCGCGAAGGTGCGGGTGGCGCCCAGGCTGACGATCGCGACCATGGTGTCCTGCGAGCTGCTGCGCCCGATGGTGTCGCCGTGCCACGCCACGCTGTCGGATCCGTCCCGATAGCAGCACAATCCGACGGTGGTGAACGGCTCGCCCAACTCACCGCCGTAGATGTCGTTGAGTCGCCGCCGAATTCGCGCCAGCTGCGGGTGCGGCGGATCCTCGACGGTCAGGTCGTGGAAACTCACCAGCCGTGGCACGTTGACCACCCGGTCGTACATCTGGCGGCGCTCGGCGCGCCAGGGCACGGTCCGCAGCAGTTCCCCGAGCAGATCGTCGCAGTCCCGCAGCCAGTTCGCGCGGACGTCGAGGAATGCGCCGTCGCCCAGATACCTGCGCTCGTTGTGCTCGAATAGCGAGCCCTGAACCGCGATCGCCACCCCGCGAGTCTATCGCACACCAGTTCGATCGCTCGGTGTGTGACGCGCCCGCGGCCGCCGCCGCCGCTACGGTTTGAGGCGTGGGTGTCGCGCTGGGGACCAATTCCGAGGTGGGCGAGTTGCGGGTGGCCATCCTGCATCGCCCCGGCGACGAACTGCGCCGGCTCAACCCGCGCAACAACGACCAGTTGCTGTTCGACGCGCTGCCATGGGTGTCGCGCGCCCAGGACGAGCACGACGAGTTCGCGGCGCTGCTGCGCTCGCGCGGGGTCGAGGTGCTGCTGCTCTCGCAGCTACTGACCGAGGCGCTGCAGCACAGCGGGGCCGCCCGGATGCAGGGGGTCGCGGCGGCCGTGGACGCGCGGCGACTGGGAACGCCGCTGGCGCAATCGGTTTCGGCCCACCTGCGGGGCCTCGAGCCGGCCGCGCTGGCGCGGGTGCTGACCGCCGGGATGACCTTCGAGGAACTGCCCGCGGCGGCCCGCACCGCGGTGTCGTTGGTATTGCGGATGCACCACGAGTCGGACTTCGTGATCGACCCGCTGCCCAACCTGGTGTTCACCCGCGACTCGTCGATCTGGATCGGTCCGCGGGTGGTGATCCCGTCGCTGGCGCTGCGCGCGCGGGTGCGCGAGGCCTCGCTGACCGACATCGTCTACGCACACCACCCGCGGTTCACCGGGGTGCGGCGGGCCTACGAATCGCGCACCGCGCCCGTGGAGGGCGGCGATGTGCTGTTGCTCGCCCCGGGCGTGATCGCCGTGGGGGTGGGGGAGCGGACCACCCCGGCCGGTGCAGAAGCGTTGGCGCGCAGCCTTTTCGACGACGATCTGGCTCATACGGTACTGGCCGTGCCGATCGCCCAGCAGCGCGCGCAGATGCACCTGGACACGGTGTGCACCATGGTCGACGTCGACGCGATGGTGATGTACGCCAACGTCGTCGACACGCTGTCGGCGTTCACCATCGCGCGCACCCCCGACGGTGTGACGATCAGCGACGCGGCGCCGTTCGTGGCGGCCGCCGCCGCGGCGATGGGGCTCGACAAGCTGCGCGTGATCGACACCGGCCGCGATCCCGTGGTCGCCGAACGCGAGCAGTGGGACGACGGCAACAACACCCTGGCGCTGTCACCCGGCGTGGTGGTGGCCTACGAGCGCAACGCGCAAACCAACGCCCGGCTGCAGGACGCCGGCATCGAGGTGCTCACCATCGCGGGCTCGGAGTTGGGCACAGGCCGCGGCGGCCCCCGCTGCATGACCTGCCCGGCCGCCCGCGACCCGCTTTAGGGTGGCTCGCATCACCCTCGCGGTCGGCCGACGGGGTCACGCTAGCGTGACGTTCGGCGCGCAACGTCACGCTAGCGTGACGTTCGGCGCGCAGCAGTCGTGCTAACGCCAGCTGGGCAGCCAGATCTCCATGTCCCAGGTCTGCTGGGAGATCGGCAACCCGGTCAGCACCGGGAACAGCCAGGCGAAGTTCGTCACCACCAGCGCGACGTAGCAGCTGACCAGGATCAAGCCGAGCGTACGTCGTTCCTTGTTCTGGCCGGGCTGGTGCAGGATGTCGCCGAGGATCAGCGCGATCGCCATCGCCAGGAACGGGCCCATGGTCGCCGCGTAGAAGAAGTACATCTGCCGATCGATCTCGGCGAACCAGGGCAGCCAGCCCGCGCAATAGCCCACCCACACCACCGCGTAGCGCCAGTCGCGGCGCACGAACATCCGCCACGATGTGTACAGCAGCACCGGCACCGCGAGCCACCACATGGCCGGGGTGCCCACCAGCATCACCGCCTTGACGCACGACTGGGCACCGCAGCCGGCGACGTTGTTCTGGTCGATGGCGTACAGCACCGGCCGCAGCGACATCGGCCAGCTCCACGGCTTGGATTCCCAAGGGTGGTAGTTGCCCGCGGAATTGGTCAGCGTGGCGTGGAAGTGGAACGCCTTGGTGGTATACCACCACAGCGAGCGGATCGCGTCGGGCAGCGGGACCACGCTGTCCGGGCCGATGGTCTGGCCGACCTGGTGGCGGTCGATCGCCGTCTCGGAGGCGAACCACGCCGCGTAGCTGGCCAGATAGACGGCGAACGGGATGACTAGCAGCGCATACGCGGTGGGCACGACGTCGCGGCGCAGCGTGCCCAGCCAGGGCCGGGGCACCTGATACTGGCGGCGGGCGGACACGTCGAAGCCCAGCGACATCAGGCCGAAGAAGGCCATGAAATACAGTCCCGACCACTTCGTCCCGAACGCCAGCCCCAGCAGCACGCCGGCGCCGAACCGCCACCAGCGCACCCCCAGCCGCGGGCCCCACACCGTCGCGGCGCAGCGACCTTCGCTGAACGCGACATGCATGCGTTGCCGAACCTGGTCCCGGTCGACGATCAGTGCACCGAACGCCGCGACCACGAAGAACGTCAGGAATCCGTCGAGCAGCGCGGTCCGTGCGGTGACGAAGCTGACCCCGTCGCAGATCACCAGGATCCCGGCGATCGCACCGACCAGCGTCGAGCGGCTGATCCGCCGCACGATGCGGGTCACCAGCGCGACCAGCAGCACGCCCAGCAACGCTCCGGTGAACCGCCAGCCGAAGCCGCTGTAGCCGAACAGCGCCTCGCCGAGCGCGATCATCTGCTTGCCCACCGGCGGGTGCACCACCAGGCCGAAGCCCGGATTGTCTTCTACCCCATGGTTGTTCAGCATCTGCCAGGCCTGGGGCGCGTAGTGCTTCTCGTCGAAGATGGGGGTGCCGGCGTCGGTCGGGGAGCCTAGGTTCAGAAACCGGGTCAGCGCGGCAAGCAGGGTGATCACCGCGGTGGTGACCCAGCCCCGCAGCCGGTCGCGCGGGCCGAAGTCGGCAGCGGGAAGCAGCGGCGCGGGGCTGACGGTGGCTGCCGGGCGGATCGACTCGCGCTCGAAGACCCCGTCCTCGGCGGGGTCCTCGTCGCAGACGGAGGTTTCTCGGGGCGGGGCAGTCATCGGTGTCGATCGTAGGCTGTCGGTCGTGACTACCGGCCGCCTATTGCTCGCCGCGACCCCGTTGGGCCAGCCCTCGGACGCGTCGCCGCGCCTGATCGAGGCACTCGCGGAAGCCGACGTGGTGGCCGCCGAGGACACCCGGCGACTGCGCAACCTGGCCAAGGCGCTGAACGTGACGATCGGCGGGCGGGTGCTCAGCCTATTCGACCGCGTGGAGGCCACCAGGGTCGGCACGCTGGTCGACGCGATCGGCTCGGGGGCGACGGTGCTGGTGGTCAGCGACGCCGGGATGCCGATCATCAGCGACCCGGGCTACCGGCTGACCACGGCGTGTATCGAGGCCGGCCTGCCGGTGCACTGCCTGCCGGGGCCGTCGGCGGTGACGACGGCGTTGGTGGTTTCCGGGCTGCCGGCCGAGAAGTTCTGCTTCGAGGGTTTCGCGCCGCGTAAGGGCGCGGCCCGCCGATCCTGGCTAGCCTCGCTGGCCGACGAGCGGCGTACCTGCGTGTTCTTCGAGTCTCCGCGCCGGCTTGCCGCCTGCCTTCGCGACGCGGTCGACCAGCTCGGCGGGGCCCGGCAGGCCGCGATCTGCCGGGAACTGACCAAGGTGCACGAGGAAGTGGTGCGGGGATCGCTGGACGAGCTGGCGGACTGGGCGGCCGGCGGCGTCCTCGGCGAGATCACCGTCGTGCTGTCCGGAGCCACCCCGCGGGCCGACCTGTCCACGCTGGTGGCCGACCTGGTTGCCGAGGTGGAGAACCTCGTCGAAGGCGGCATCCGCGTCAAAGACGCGTGCAGTCACGTGGCGGCCGGCTATCCGGAGGTGCGGTCGCGCCAGCTCTACGAGGCGGTGTTGAAGTCGCGCCGCGAAACCGAGGAGTAGGCCCGGCCCGTCAGCGCGCCGGGGTTAGAGGCAGGGCACGCCCGGCAGCGGTACGGGACAGATCGGGGGTGCGGCGGCGGACCGGGCAGCGCAGGCAGCGGCGGTAGGGCCGGTAGCGGCGGCGGAGCGGGCAGGGCGGGTAGCGGGGGCAGCGCCGGCAAGCCCCGGGCAGTGCCGGTAAGCCCGCGGGCAGCGCCGGCAGGCCCCGGGCAGCGCCGGCAGGCTGGTGGGAACCCCGGCAGCGGCCAGCATCGCCGGGAGTGCTGCGGCCAGCGCGGCCGGGTCCACACCCTGTAGTTGTGGTGCGCCCGCGACCAGCGCCGGCAGTGCGGCGGCCAGCAGCGCCGGGTCCACGCCGGGCAGCGCGCCGCCGGCCAGGGCGGGCAGGGCCTGGGCCAGCATCGCCGGGTTGACCGCCGGAAGGGCGCTGGCCAGCGCAGGCAGCGCGGCCGCCAGCATCGCCGGGTCCACGCCGGGGATCGGCGGCAGTCCCGGGATTCCAGCCGTCAACGCCGGCAGGGCGGCCGTCAGTATCGCCGGGTTGACCCCGGACAGGGCCGGCAGGCCGGGAATGCCGCCGGCTGAGGCCAGCGCGAGCAGGTCGGTAGGCGAAACGCCCGGCAGCCCCGGCAGTCCGGTGGCGGCCAGGGACATCAGGCTTGCCGGAGATACGCCCGGCAGGGCGGGCAGGCTGATGCCCGGCAGGCCGCCCGCGGCGGCCAAACCGATCATGCCGGCCGGCGAAACGCCGGGCAGCCCGGCCAGATTCAGGTTCGGCACGCCGGGCAGGCTCAGACTCGGCAGCGCGGCGGTGGGCAGTTTGCTGGTGATCGGCAACAGCAGATTGCTGACCGAGTTGACGGCGCCCTGTACCTGGTTGTTGACGGCGGGGAGCAGACCCGAGGAATTCAGCGTGTTGTAGGCGAGCACCACGTAGGTGACGGCCAGCGCGGTGGTCGAGACCGTGCCCGAGATGGTGTTGCCCACGCCCAGCACTCCGTTGACGACGGCGGTCGCCGCGTTCACGCCGTTGGGGACGTTGGCCAGGGCGGTGCCTCCGGCCGCAGCGCCGTAGAGGTCCGACACACCGGGAATCGAGTAGATGTCGACCGGGTCGCCGGAGCCGGGGGGTTGGGCGGCCGCATCGGGTGGCGGACCTGCAGGGGGTGCGGCGGCGTTGGACGCGTCGGGCAACGCGCTGGTGCTGCCGCTGGACCCGCCGGGAGAGGTGTAGGCGGCCGATTCGGGTGAGCCCGGTTGTTTCGCCGCAGCAGGTGCGGGCGTGGGTGTTTGCGGCGCCTCGACCGCCGCGGGTGCTGCGGGAGCCTGGGGCACCGTGTCGGCGCCCGGCTTACCCGCCGGCGGCATCAGGACCGAAGCCAGCTTGTCGCACTGTTTACCGGCGGTGCAGGTGCCGCCGGACAGCACCTTGCTCTGGTTGGACAGGGTCAACGGCGCAACCGCCAGCGCGCCGCCCAACACGGCGGCGGCCGCGGCGCCGACGATGGCAACTCTCATGACAGACCTTTCGCACCCGCTCGCGCCTTCAAGTGTGCAAATCGACACACTGCTGGCTGAAGCTTAGGCGCACCCGACGACCGCCGCGGGCTTTCTGCGAAATCAGCCCAACCAGCTCGATCGAGGTAAAATTTGCTGGGCTAACTCACGCGACTCGCCGTGGCGGCGGTCGGCGGCCCGACGACGGGGGCGGCCTTGTGCAGGCACTCCGCCCATTCCGCCGCGGGGTCCGAATCGGCGGTTATCCCGCCGCCCACACCCAGGACGGCGTTGTCACCGGCATCGAACTCCACTGTGCGGATCGCGACGTTGAGTTCACATCCCGCTATCGGCGAAACTAATCCCATGGTGCCGCAGTAGATTCCCCGCCGTCTGCGTTCCCATTGCGAAATAAGTTGGCGGGCACGAATTTTCGGTGTTCCGGTCACCGATGCGGGCGGGAAGGCCGCGTCCAGCAGCGCCGCCATGGGCAACTCGGGCGGGATCTGGGCCGAGACCGTCGACACCAGATGCCAGACGCCCGGCGCGCGCCGGACCACCAACAGTTCCGGGACGGTGACTGTTCCGGTAATCGCAACGCGCCCAAGGTCATTACGAACAAGATCGACGATCATGATGTTCTCGGCCACCTCTTTGGGCGATGCCCGCAGTGCCGTCGGCCAAGCGTCCAGTGGCAGCGTTCCCTTGATGGGACTGGACATCACCAGGCCACCGTGGCGGCGCAGGAAAAGTTCGGGAGACAGCGATGCCACCGCCCCCCATCGCCCGGCGACGTACGCCGCGCGGGCCGGCGCGGTGCGGGCCACGCCGTCGACGAAGAAGTCCAGCGCGGACCCGGTCAGGGCGCCACTGAACTGGGTGCAGACGCAGGCCTGGTACACCTCGCCCGCCGCGATCGCCTCCAGGCATGCCAGCACACCTTCTGTGTGTGCTGACCGGTTCGCCGGCTGCCATTCGATATGGCACAGCGGTCCAGTTCTGGGCGCCGGCGCCGCCAGCGAGTCCGTCAACCAATCCGGCATCCGGGCACCGGAAAGGCTCTCGAACCACCACTGCCCGTCGCGGTCGCGGCGCAGCACGCAATCGGTCCAGCCGCCGGCCGCTTCGGGAATCCGGTGCCCCAACCCGTCGGCGCCGGGGTCGGGGTAGGACAGGTAACCGATCCAGCCGCCTCCGACCGCATCCACCGGTCCGGGCGGGGCGGTCCCCGCCGGGAGCGCAGTCGGCAGGGCGAACGCTTCCCGGGCAGGGGTAGGGCGCACCTGCACGCTCGGCGCGATCACCGCCAGCGCGCCGAACCACTCGCCGGTCAGGGCCGCCGGGGGGGCCAGCCCGAGCCGAGCAGTGGCGCGACCGAGTGACCGCAGCACCTGCGGTGCGCCACCCAGATCGCCGAGCCGCTCGATTCGCACCGGCCTAGCTTGACAGAAGCCCTCACCCGCGGCTGATCTTGCGTGGATTACCCAGCGCCAGCAGCTTCTCGGGATTCCGCATCGCGTAGAAGTTGGTGATCTTGTCGTCGACGATCTCCACCGTGATCACCCCCTGCAGCCGGCCGTCCAGGTAAAGCACCACGGCCGGAGCGCTGTTGCAGGTCACGGCCTCGACGTGCAGTTCGCCGCGCGCTTTGCGCAGCAATCCGACGATGGCGCCGGCCACCTTCCGTGCGCCGACGATGGGCTTGCGGGAGGCGGTGACCTTGCCGCCGCCGTCGGCCAGCCAAACCGCGTCCGGGGCCAGCATCTCCAGCAGCGCCTCGACGTCACCGTTGGCCGCCGAGGCCAGGAACTGCCGGGTGATCCGCGCGTGCCGATCGGGATCCACCGGGCCGGCGCCGTCGAACCGCGTGCGCCGGGCCTGGACGTGCTCACGCGCCCGGTGCGCGACCTGCCGCACGGTCGGCACCGGCTTGCCCACCGCGTCGGAGATCTCGTCGTAGCCGAACCCGAACACCTCGCGCAGCACGAACACCGCCCGCTCGTCCGGGCTGAGGGTCTCCAGCAGCACCAGCATGGCGATGGACACCGATTCGGCCAGCACGACGTCGGCGCTGGCGTCCTGGTCGTCGAGCAGCAGCGGCTCGGGCAGCCAGGGCCCCACATACTCCTCCCGGCGGCGGACCTGAGCCCGCAATGCGTTGAGCGCCTGCCGGGTGACCAAGCGGGCCAGGTATGACTTGGTGTCCCGCACGCCGTCCAGGTCGACCTGCGCCCAGCGCAGGTAGCTGTCCTGCAGTACGTCGTCGGCCTCGGTCGCCGAGCCGAGGATCTCGTAGGCGATGGTGAACAGCAGCGGGCGCAGCAGGGTGAACCGTTCCGCGTGCCCGCCGCCGTTCCCCGGCGAACTCACCGGGCTGGGAGAATTCACCGGACGGCGACCTGCTCGTCGGTGCCGAGCCGCGCCGGCCGGTTGCCGCCTTTGAGCCAGCGGTACCAGCCGGGCTTGGCGGCCTCCTTGCGCAGGCCCCACAACGTGCCCTTGCAGACCAGCTCCTTGACGGACGCCGCCAAGCGGCCGCCGATGTAGAGGTTCAGCGGGGTGTCGTCGGCGCGGGCGAGCTGGATGGTGCCGTAGCTGCGGCCCACGCTCACGCACTGCCCGGTGAACGCCTGGTTCAACGGGTCCGGGGTGGTGCCGGCGATCCGGGCCAGGACCGTGTTGGCCGCCTGGGCGGCCAGCGGAATGGCGGCCTGGCAGCTCATCCGCAACGGCTGGTTGGAGGGCGCGGCGGCATCACCGGCCGCGACGATCCGGTCGTCGGTGACGCTGGTCAGCGTCTCGTCGGTGAGCAGGCGGCCCAGCGCGTCGGTGCGCAATCCGCTGCGGCTGGCCAGGTCCGGCACCCCGAAGCCGGCCGTCCAGACGGTGACAGCGCTGGGCAGCACGGCGCCGTCCCCGAGCACCACCGACTCCCACCGGACCTCGGTCACCGTCGCGGACTCGAGCACCCGCACGCCGAGCTTGGCCAGCTGTTTGGCCACCGAGCGCCGGCCGGGCTCGCTCAGCGACGGACCCAGGACGCCGCCGCAGACCAGGGTCACCGGGTGGCCCTGCTCACCCAGCTCGCCGGCCGCCTCGATGCCGGTCAGGCCGCCGCCGACCACGGTGATGGGCGCGGCGGGGGCCAGATCGGTGAGCGCGTAGCGCAGCCGCTGCGCGCCTTCCAGCTCGGCCAGGGCAAAGGCGTATTCGGCGGCGCCGGGCACCGCGGCCGGTGTGGCTCCGGTGCTGCCGACGGCGTAGATCAGGTAGTCGTACTCCAGCGCGCCGCCCGAGCTCAGTTCCACCCGCCGCGCCGTCGCATCGATGTGGGTGGCGGTGTCGACGACCAGCCGGATGCCCCTGCCCAGCAGCGTGCCGTAGTCCGCGGTGCCGGTGGCGGTGCCGGCGGCCAACTGGTGCAGGCGGATTCGCTCCACGAACTGCGGCCGCGGGTTGACCAGGGTGATATCGACGGCGGCGCGCAGCCGTAAATGATTGGCGGCCATGGTGCCGGCGTATCCGCCGCCGACGACGACCACCCGGGTCTTGGGGGCGGCCGGTTCGGCAGGCCTGGACTCCTTGGACAGCTTGGACATCGTTGTCTCCTGTTCTGATCGGGTTACGCCCTCAAGACACCGTGGGGCGGCCAGACGTGACAGAACAGGCGCGGATTGTGAGCTGTTTCACTCCGCCGGAACGAAGACGAAGTTGTTGACGTAGACACCCCGCGGCGCCCAGCCGTCTTCGGCGCCGCCGATGTTGGCCGGATTCTGATGTTCGGCGGCGTCGAACTCCTCGATGGGCCGGCGCTCGCCGTCCAGGGTGAAGTGGCCCCGGTAACCCAGGCCGGTCAGCAGCCGGGTGATCTCGGCGACCGCGTCGGCGTGGTGGCGGTCCTCGGCCTCGACGACGATCGTCGGCCGGTTGCGGTCCAGCGTCTCCACGGCGCCGCGCAGCACGGCCAGTTCGTGACCCTCGACGTCGATCTTGATCAGGCCGACGCCGTCCAGGCTGAGGTCGTCTAGGCGCTGGACGGGGACTTCGATGGTGGCGACCGGTCCGCCGACCGCGGTGTCCAGCACGTTGTCCGCGTCGATGGTGCTGCGGCCCGGGTCGGACTCGACGACCCGCATGGCCACTACGCCGGGCTGGTCGGAAAGGGCCAGCGCCTCGACGCGCACCGGCGCGCCGACCGCGGCGAACATCGTCGTCAGCTCGCGGGCCTGGGCCGGGCGGGGCTCGAAGGCGATCACCGAGCGCGACGAAGACGCCATGGCGATGGCGAATTCACCGATGTCGGCGCCGATGTCCAGCGACACCCGATGGGGATCGCACAGCGATCGCACCAGCGCCACGTCCGGCCGGGACTCGCCGAGACGTTGCAGGATGCGGTATTTGCGCCGCCAGAACAGGCCCGGCGCGATCAACTTCGCCGCGGGCGCGAGCCGATGTTTGGCGGTGCGGGCGAGCGACATCGTGACGACAGTATCGGACGGGGGTCCGGGGTGAGGCGTCGGGATCGTGCAGGTCACAAAGATTTCGAAGGGTCCAGACCGGCCCGCGTGATAATCTCACCGACAGATAATTCGTCCGTGACCTGCGCCGGTCCGGGTACTTCTCAGGGAACCAGGCTAGGCAAGGGGCCGCTTCGAAGCGCATCGGTGGGTGTTCGGATGCGGCGGTTCGTCAAAACTGACGGTGGCCGGGTCAGTTGCCCAACCGGTGCAGCCACTCGACTCGTGCACAAATCGGAGGACCGGTGCCGCGCAGCTTGGACCTCGTCGTCACCTCCGTGGCTACCCAGCTCATGGAGGCGACCGCGTCCACCGCTACGCAGGTCAGCGAACGGGTCCTGGCTCAGCTCGTCGAGCAGTTCGACGTGGACGCCAGTTTTCTGCGTCACCACGATCACGACATCCGTGCCTCGGTGCTGGTCGCCGAATGGCCGCCGCGGGCCAATGTGCCGGATCCCGATCCGCAGGGCGTCGTGCATTTCACCAGCGCCGACCCGGTGCTCGCGCAGTGCGAGCACGGCAGAAAGCCGGTGGTGATCCGGCCCGACCAGAACAATCGGACGCTGCCCCGCTGGATCGGGGCCGGGAAGCAGGCCGCATCGCCGTCGGTGGCTGCCGCCCCGCTGGTCTCCGGCGAGATGACCACCGGGGTGCTGGGCTTCGTCAAGTTCGGCGCCCGCAAGTGGAAGCAGGAGGAGATCAACACCCTCGAGGCGGTGGCGGCGCTGTTCGCGCAGCTGCAGGCCCGGATCGCGGCCGAGGAGAAGCTGCGCTACCTGGCCGAACACGACGACCTGACCGGCCTGTACAACCGGCGGGCGCTGGTCGCGCACCTTTCCGACCGGCTCGCGGCCGGCAACCCCGGCCCGGTCGCCGTGCTCTACATGGACCTCGACCGGCTGAAGTCGATCAACGACTACCTCGGGCACACCGCCGGTGACTGGTTCATCCGGGTCTTCGCCCAGCGGCTGCGGGTCTGCGCGGGCTCGCAGAGCATGATCGCCCGACTGGGCGGCGACGAGTTCGTCGTCATCCCCGACCAGACGATGTCCAGCGGCGCAGCCGAATCGTTCGCCCGCCGCCTCGGCACCATGCTGCGCGAGCGGCTGGCGATCGGTGGCCATCAGATCACCCGGACCGTCAGCATCGGGCTGGCGGTGGGCATGCCGGGCCGCGACAACAGCACCGACCTGCTGCGTCGTGCCGACGAGGCGGTGCTCACCGCCAAGCGCGCCGGCGGCAACCAGGTAGCCGTGTCCACCGACGACATGTCGCTCAAGAGCGCGTTCCGCAACGACATCGAGCTGCACCTGCAGGGAGACATCGACAGCGAGGCCCTGCTGCTGCATTACCTGCCCGAGGTCGACCTGTGGACCGGGGCCATCGTTGCGGCCGAGGCGTTGGTGCGCTGGCGGCACCCGATCTGGGGATTGCTGCTGCCGGATTCGTTCATCGGGGTCGCCGAATCGACCAACCTGGCCGGTGAGCTGGGGCGCTGGGTGATGCGCAGCGCATGCGCGGAGTTCAGCCGGTGGCGGTCCCACGGTGTCGGGCAGACCGCCATCCTGCGCATCAACGTCTCGCCCGTGCAGCTGATCACCCGTGGTTTCGTCCGCACCGTCGCGGACACGATCGAGGAGTTCGGCATCGACGGCGGGTCGGTCTGCTTGGAGATCACCGAGCGCGCGGTGGTCCACGACATCGAGGCCACCCGCAAGACGCTGCACGAGCTCAAAGACGTGGGCGTGCAGATCGCCATCGACGACTTCGGTACCGGCTATGCGGTGTTGTCGCACCTGAAGTCGCTGCCGGTCGACATGCTCAAGATCGACACCGGGTTCGTCCGTGACCTCGGGACCAACGCCGGTGACCTGGCAATCGTGCGGGCGATCATCGGCCTGGCCGAGGCATTCGGCCTGCAGCTGGTTGCCGAGGGCGTCGAGACCCCGGCCGCCGCGCTCACCTTGATGCAGCACGGTTGCCATCGCGCGCAGGGGTTTTTGCTGTCACGCCCCGTCCCCGGCAACGCCATGGAGGAGTTGCTGGCCGCACGCTGGATGCCGATGCCCTTCCTCGCCGATCGCGAAGCGCTGACGCTCGGCGTGATCTAGCCAACGCAGAGAATGGTTCGAACAATCAGAAATCCCACGTTGATCGCTGTCGCCTGCGCGACGGCGCTGGCCACCGTCCTGGTCGCGGGTACTGCCCTGATGATCGGCGGGTGCAGCCGCCACCACACCGATCCCGGACCGCTGAACGCCATGGTGAGCCCGGCCATCCCGCCGGCGGCGCAGGAGATACCCAATCCGCTGCGCGGGCAGTACGAGGACCTGCTCGAGCCGCTGTTTCCGCAGCGCGATCTCGCCCAGCAGCGCTACCCGGCCTGGCCCGCGTCGCACGACGCCAGCCTTCGGGTCACCTGGCGTCAGTTGCAGCCCACCGATCCCGCCACCCTGCCGCCGGATGCGCCGGACGACCTCAGATTCGACTTCAGCGTCATCGACGATGCTTTGACCAAGCTCGCCGAGCGGCACATGCGGCTGACGCTGCGGGTGCAGGCCTACAACTCCTGCTGCAACCCCAGCTACCCGGACAACACCAACATCGAGATCCCGGACTGGGAACGCGCCAAGCCCGGCACCAGCACCAGTTACTCCGGCGGTGCGAAGGCGCCCGCGCCCGGCGTCACGCAGGTGGTGCCGAATTTCAACGACCCCACCTATCTGAACGATTTCGGGCAGCTGCTGGCCGCGCTCGGCCGCCGCTACGACAACGACGAACGGCTCAGCGTTTTCGAGTTCTCCGGCTACGGCGATTTCAGCGAGAACCACGTCGCCTATCTGCGCGACACGCTCGGCGTGCCGGGCCCGGATCCCGACAACAGCGAACGCGTGCTGGGCTACTACAGCCAGTACCGCGACCAGAACATCACCAAGGCGTCCATCACCCAGCTGGTCGCGGCCAATGTCGCCGCCTTCCCGCACACGCAGCTGGTGGTCACCCCGAACAACCCCGAGATCACCCGGCAGCTGCTCTCCGACGACGTGACCAAGAAGCTGGTTGCGCCGGTGGGTATTCGCTCGGACTGTCTGGGGGTCTACTCACCGCTGCCCGTCTGGGCCGAGTCGGGCCACTATCCGCAGACCGAGGGCGCACTGGTCGACAAGCTCAAGGAGCGGCTCGGAAAAGCACCGGTGATCACCGAGTGGTGCCAGTTGCAGAATGGGATGACGCCGCAGCAGTACTACGAGAAAGGACTGCACGACGTCATCGGCTACCACGTGTCGATGACCTCGAGTATCAACTTTCCGGATCAGGACGCGACCTCGCCGATGGATCCCAAGCTGTATGTGCTGTGGGCGCAGGCGAACGCGGTCGCCGGCTACCGCTATTCGGTCGAAGCGCGGCCGGGTTCGCAGTCGTTGCAGGACAACACGGCGTCGATCTCGGTCAACTGGACCAACTACGGCGCCGCCGCGGCCACCGAGAAGTGGGCGGCGGCGTACCGGGTGGTGGATTTCACCGGGCAGACGGTGCGGGTGATACCCGGGTCGGTGAACCTGCGGGGCCTGGTTCCGGATTCTTCGGGCAGCGGCAGCAGCGACACGCCGCCGCCGGTGTCGGCGGCCGAGACGGTGCGGGTCGAACTCAAAGGACTACCGCCGGGCCATTACACGCTGCGGGCCGCGGTGGAGTGGCAGCAGCACAAGCCGAACGGCTCGCACGCGGTGAACTATCCGCCCATGCGGTTGGCCCGCGACGGGCGCGACGATGCGGGCTTCTATCCGATCGCCACGCTGGATGTGCCCCGCAGCGTCCTCAGCACTCCTGGCCAGGTGTAGACCCGCTGCGGGCTTCGGCATACCTGGAGACTGTTCTAGGTTTGGTTGGCGTACTAAAAGTATGGCAACATGGGTATCTAGAAACCGCCGGGTTTGACCACGGCACTTGACGCCGGGATCGTCGCGACCTGCGAAATGCAAATCGTCCACGGTCCCGGCCGCCCCGCCCCGGGGGCGTCCAGAGAGGTTAGTGGATGGATTTCCGCACGTTCGTCCGGACGCTTCTGTTGCATTGGAAGCTCGTGGTGGGGGCGGTCCTGGCCTGTCTGGCCGGCGCGGCAGCGATCACCGCGTTCCAGACCAAGAGCTACGAGTCCTCGGCCACCGTCCTGCTCTCCTTCTCCGGCGAAACCGACCTGATGCAGGTGTACCAGGGCACGCAGGCCGCAGAGGAACGCCTGTCCTCCTACGCGGCGATAGCGGGTGGGCATGCCGTGGCCGAACGCGCGGTCGAGCACTTCCACCTGCCGGTCAGCGCCGACGTCCTGGCGAACGAAACCAAGGTGGCGTTCACGCCGAAGTCGACACTGTTCACCGTCACCGTCACCGACACCGACCCCAACCGCGCCGCGGCACTGGCCAAAGCGGTCGCCGACGAGTTCACCATGATGGTCGGCACGCTGGGTGCTCCCAAAGCCCCCGGCGCACCGCTGACCCCGCAGCCCACGCCGTCGCCCTCGGCTGCGCCGTCCACCGACCAGCCCCAGGCCGGTGACACCACTCCTTCGCTGTCGGCGTCGGCGTCGGTGCCGGCGCCGGTTTCGGCCACCACGGCAGCACCGACGGCGGCACCGGACGCACAGCAGGAGCCGACGCAGCAGGCCTCACCGACGCCGTCGCAGCTGCCGATGGCCCGGGCCACCGTCGTCGAACAGCCCGGGGTGCCCGACAAGCCGGTCAAGCCCGTGCCGGTGCGCAACATGGCGATGGGCTTGGTGGCCGGCTTGCTGCTGGGCACCGGGGTGGCGCTGACCCGCGAGGCCGCCGACCGCACGGTGCGCGACCGAGCGAAGCTGGAAAACCTCACCGGTCTGCCGACCTTGGCCGAGCTGCCCGGGCACCGCGGCAACGCCCCGCGATTCGGCACCGACATCTCGTTCGACGACGCGGTGCGGGGCCTGCGCGCACGGCTGCTGCGGGCGATTGGACCCGGCGCCAACCGGGTGTTGCTGACGGCGCCGTTCGGCGGTGAGGGGACCACCACCACCGCGATCAACCTGTCCCGGGCCTTCGCGGAGCTGGGCGAGGACGTGCTGCTGATCGAGGGCGACCCGCGGCGGCCGACGATCGCCGGGTTGTTGAAGGTCGAGTCGGGGGAGGGTCTGTCCAACGTGCTGTCCAACCCCGACATCGCCACCGAGGCAACCAAACCGACGTCCATTCCGAGGTTATTCGTACTTGCGGCCCGTGCGGTGCGCCGAGAGACGTTGCCCACCAGCGCCTTCCTGCCCGAGGTGCTGGACAAGGTGCTCACCGACGTGGCGAAAACGTTCGAGCGCACGGTGGTCGACGGTCCGCCGGTACTGGCGTCGGCCGACTCCGGCTTACTCGGCGGCGCGGTGGATGCCACCGTGCTGGTGGCCCGGGCCGGTCGCACCACCGAGGACGAACTCTCCGACGCGCTGACCGCGCTGCGTGCGGCCGGCGCCGACGTGGTGGGCACGGTGTTGACCGACGCCCGCATCGCCCGCCACACCAGGGCTGCCACCCGGACTTACCGCACCAAGATCAGTGGACCGGCGTGATCGTCTATCTGCGGAGTCGTCATCGCCTGGCGATGGCTGCGGCCGTGTTGGTGCTGTTCGTATTCGGGTGCTTTCTCTACGGCGCACTTTCGGTGCGTAACACCACCCAGGGCATCCTGCTGATCGGGCTGACGTTCTTTCTGATCGTGTACTGGGCCAAGCCGGAGTTGATGATCGGGCTGGCATTATTTTTGGGCTGCGCGGCGCTGCCACAAGGTTTGCATGTAGGCAAAGTGATTGGCCCCGTGTCGATTTACGCCTCGCACGTGGTACTGATCCTGGCGATCTGCTTCGTGCTGCCCGTGGTGCGGCTGCGCATGTCCGACTACCTGCTGCCCGGCATGTTCGGGCTGATGGTCATTTACTTTGCCGCCGTTGGTTTTTCGACCGGCCACAACACTGCGATCGTGGTGCGAGAGTCCACCTTCCTGTTCGAGATGATCGCCGGATTCGTCCTCGCGCTGGTGATCGTCTACGGCGACTACATTATGTTGTCGATTCACGCGATGGCCTTCACCCTGTGGTTTTCCGCGGGCATGGCCATCCTGGGCTCCTCCGGCGGCATTCGGTTGGCCGGTCGCACCGAGAGCCTGCAGGCCGACACCGGGGACGCCGCCAACCGGGTGATCACCTCCAGCCTCATCCCGGCGATCGCGGTGCTGACCGCGCTGGTGGCCGCTCAGATAGCCGGCCGGGTGCGGCCGTCGGCGTATCTCGCGCTGGGCTTGCCGGCACTGGTGATCGCGGTATTGGCCTTCTCGCGCAACACCATTCTGTCGGTGGGTGTCGCCGCCGTCGTCGCCTTCTTCGCCAGCATGGGCTGGTCGGCAGTCCGCCGGGCCGCCCGGCTGACCCTCATCGGCGCCGGCATCCTGGCGGTGACGATCCCGCTGGCGCTGTTCCTGCTGGGGGACTCCACAGCGGGGGTGTGGCTGGCCAATCAGATCACCGGCTTCAGCCATCGGGTGCTCGGCAGGTCGACCGGTACCGCGCTCACCGAGGATCCCTCGACGCTGGCCAGGTTTGCCGAGGACCGCCATCTCAACGAGGCGATTGCCGCCGCCCCGGTCTTCGGCCACGGCTTGGGTTATGCCTATCAGCTGCCCTTCGGAGGCGATGACCCAACCGAGTTCACCCAGACGCTGGGCACGACCTATGCGCACAACTTCTACCTGTGGTGGCTCGCGAAGTCCGGTACGGTCGGCATGCTGGGGTTTGCGGTGTTCGCTTTAGCACCGCTGGTGCGGGCGCTACGCAGCGCGTCGGTGCCGGCCAAGGTCAGCGCGGCCACAAGTGTTGGGCTGTTGGTGATGTGCGTCATCGATCCGCTGCCCGAAGACCCGGCCAATTCGATGACACTCGGTGTCGCATTGGGTGCCGCGATGGCCTTCGCCACCTTGCGGCAGCGCGCGCCGCGGCCGGAATACGAGGATTTCGAAGCGATTCCGGCTGAGGCTGGTGCCGAGGCGGTCCGATGACGGTACGGATACTGGTGGTCGGCCCGGCGCCCGCACAGGCGGCCAGTCGCGGCGGCATGGCCACGGTGATGACCCTGATGGCCGCGCACCCGGACCCGCGGATTTGCATCACCCCGGTGCCGACGTACATCGAGGGCTCGTTCTGGTACCGGCGTTGGGTCGGAGTGTCCGGAATGGTGCGCGCCACTTGGCTGGTGCTGCGCGGCCGCGCCGACATCCTGCACGTCCACCTGGCGCACGGCGGCAGCGTTGTGCGCAAGGCGCTGCCGCTGGCGGCGGCGCGGATGGTGAAAGTGCCCACCGTGGTGCACGCGCACAGTTATGACTTCAGCGGCTGGTTCGACCGGCTGCCCGCGCTGGTGCAACGCCTGGTGCGACGGGCGCTGGTCGCAGATCGGTGGCTGGTGCTGGGTACGCGTCACGTCGAGGAGTACGCCGTTCGGCTGGGGGTGTCCACGGATCGGATTTGGGTGCTCAACAATGCGGTGGCGATGCCGTCACACTCGGTAGCCCAGTCGGATGTCGAACGCGTGCATGCGGTTTCACTTGGTAGGTTAGGCGTGCGCAAAGGCAGTTACGACTTGATCGACGCGGTCGGCAGGCTTGATTCTTCGTTACGCGGTCGGTTGCAGCTGACGTTGGCCGGCGACGGCGAGGTCGACGAAGTGCGCGCGGCGGTGCGGGCGGCGGGATTGTCCGAAACAATTCACGTGGCGGGATGGCTTGATCCGGCGGCCAGAGACTCATTGCTATGCAGCGCACATGTTTTCGTGCTGCCCAGCTACGACGAAGGCCTGCCGATGGCACTGCTGGAGGCGATGGCCTATGGGCTGGCCCCGGTGACGACACTGGTCGGCAGCATCGGCGAAGCGATCACCGACCGGGTGAACGGGCTGCTGATAGAGCCCGGCGACCCCGCCCAAATCGCCGCTGCGCTAACGGAATTACTCAAAGACGACACCTTGCGGGCGGAACTGGCCCAGGCGGCCCGCGCCCGAGCCGCCGACTTCGGGCTGCAGCGATGGTATGAGCGGTTGGATCAGGTGTGGACGGACGTCCAGTGCGTGCCGACCGCCGAGGGCGGCAACTTGTCAGCGAAAGAACGCCTGTCGCACAGCGATGTTGCGAACTGGGCCGCGAAATATGTAACGGTGCGCAACGTCGGCCGGGTGTTCGGCCGCACCGCAATGGCCACGGCCACGGAGGCGTTGTGGCGTCGCCGGCTGCGCCAGGACCCAGCCATGTCGGTGGCTGACCACTTCGCCACCCGTGGGTCAACGGTGCTTGATGTGGGCGCGAGTTGGGGTCTGTTCAGCTATCACCTGGCCCGCCGGGTCGGAAAAAGCGGGCAGCTGTTCAGCTTTGAGCCGCATCCCGACAATGCGCCGATGCTGCGTAAGCTCGACGAGGCCTTGCCTCATGTGCATTTCAGTCAGGCCGCGGTGTCCGATACGGTCGGTACCGCGCAACTGTTGGTGCCCGCGCAGCACAACCGGCAGGTGACCGCGCAGGGCAGTCTGTCCCACGGATTCGACGGGCAGGGCGTAGAGGTGTGCACGATCGACGTGCCGTTGCTGCGACTGGACGAAGTGTTGGCGCCGGACTTACAGGTCGACTTCGTCAAGATCGATGTCGAGGGGCACGAGATGTCGGTGCTGCGCGGTGGATCGGAGATGTTCCAGCGTTGCCGCCCAACGATTTTGATCGAAATCGAGCAGCGGCATCTGTCGTTCCCGATCGCCGAGGTCTTCGGGCTGATCGAAGAATTCGGGTATCACCTGTTCTACGTCGCGGAGTCCGGGTTGCGGCCGATCGCCGAATTCGACGTGCAGCGGGACCAGATGGACATGGTGAATTCCGGTGAGTTCCATCCCTTCGCGATGCCCAAGGGATATGTGCACGACTTCTGCGCGGTGCGCTCACCGGAAATGGTGGCCGGGTTCCGTTAGTGACTCGGAGGTCGTGTCCCGATGTTGTCCCGATGTCCAGGGGCGATATCGCCGGTGATATCACCTTGGGTGGATTGAAATCTGCTGTGCCGCTTGTTCTTCTACGCGGTCCGTGGGGGGTCGCCGGCGTGGGTTGTCCACAGTTGGGCTTTGGTCTACAGGCTGGCTTTCGGGTGGGTGACGGCCGGGCTGGTGTCGCCGGGCGGGGATAGTATTCGAACATGCTTGCGAACACGCGTGCGGAGATAGTCGAGGTCCTCGACGCGTGTGATGCGGCCGTCGAGCGGTTGTGCGAGTTGAGCTTTGATGTGCTCACCACTCCGGAGCGGATGGCGATCCTGGAGCGGCTCGAGACGGTGGCGCGGCGGTTGCCGGTGCCGCAGCATCAGCTGCTCAACCAGTTGGGCACCGCCACCAAAGAGGAGCTGGGCGACACCCTGCGCAATACGCTGGCCGACCGGCTGCGCATCACCCGCGCCCAGGCCAGCCGGCGCATCGCCGACGCCGCCGACCTCGGTCCCCGGATGTCGCTGACGGGGGAGCCGCTGCCCCCGAAGCTGGAAGCCACCGCCGCCGCCCAACGCCGCGGCCGCATCGGCAGTGAGCACGTGGCGGAAATCCGCGACTTCTTCACACACCTGCCCGCCGACATCGACGCCGGCACCCGCGAACACGCCGAAGCCGACCTGGCCGACCAAGCCACCGCCACCCGGCCCGACGAGGTCGCCGACTACGCCACCGCACTACTGACCTACCTGCACCCCGACGGGTAATTCTCCGACGACGAACGCGCGAAAAAGCGCGGCCTGAGTCTGGGCAAACAAGACCCCGACGGCATGTCCAAACTCACCGGCTGGATCACCCCGCGCTGCGCGCCGCCCTGCAAGCCGCCTGGGCCAAACTGGCCGCCCCCGGCATCGCCAACCCCGACGACCACCTGCCCCACATCGACGAGGGCGAGCCCGATGCCGAGGCGGTCCGCCGCGACACCCGCACCACGGCTCAGCGTCAGCACGATGGGCTGCAGGCCGGGCTGCTGGCGCTGCTGGCCTCCGGCAAACTCGGCCACCATAACGGGTTGCCGGTCACCCTGATCGTCACCACCACCCTGACCGAATTGGAAGCCGGCACCGGCAAAGCCCGCACCGCCGGCGGCAGTTTAGTGCCGATGTCCGATGTGATCCGCTGGTCGGGCGCCGCGCACCCCTACCTCGCCCTGTTCGACGGCGCCACACCGCTGGCCCTCTACCACACCAAGCGGCTGGCCAACCGCGCCCAACGCCTGATGCTGTATGCGCGGGATCGCGGCTGCACCCGCCCCGGCTGCACCACCCCGGCCTACCACTGCCAGGTCCATCACCTCACCGCCTGGCAAACCTGCCACAGCACCCACATCACCAACCTCGCCCTAGCCTGCGGCATCCACAACCGCCTCGCCGACAAAGGCTGGACCACCCACACCACCAGCCGCGGCCACACCCAATGGCTACCCCCACCCACCTCGACCACGGCCAACCCCGCATCAACACCTTCCACCACCCCGAACGCCGCTACCCACCAAACGAAGACGACGACGTGCCGTAGCCGGCTGCCACACTTGGCGCGCATTGCGCGCTCTCTAGAGAGCGGCGGTGGCCCACCACGGTCGGCGAGCCTGGTCGATCACCTCGAGCAATCGCTCGGCGGCGTGGTCGACGGCATAGTTCTGCGCGTAGTGGCGGGCCGCGGCATGGCCGTGCCGAGCGGCGGTGGCAGGGTCGGCGAGCGTATCGAAAGTGGCTGCCAGAGCAGCTATGTCGTCGACGTCGACCGGTGGGCAGTCGGCAGGCTGGTATTCCGGCAGCGCGCCGAGATCGGAGACGATAGGCATCACCCCCAATTGCATGGAGAGCACCTGCACCCCGCTCTGCGAGGCGCGCCGGTAGTGGGCCAGCGAGCCCTTGGCCGCGGACAGCGTGGGCAGCACATCGGCATAGCGGTAGCTGCCCGAGCGCCACTCGGTGTGGCGCGGCAACCGTCGCGCATCGATCGACCCGTCGCCGATCAAGACCAGATTGTCTCCCCGCCAGCCACTTCCGTCCACATGTCGCTGCCACGCCGACAGCACCACGTCGATGTTCTTGTACGGGTTGAGCCGGCCGATCATCACGAAGTCGCGACGCCGCTCGGCGCCCACCGGCTCGGGGACCAGCCGCGGGTCCAGGTCACTGGTCAGCGGCACCACCCGCACCGGCATGCCCGCCACGTCGCGGCGGTCGGCCACCCCGGCCGCCACATACCGGCTGTAGGCAACCGTCGCCGTCGACCGCGCACCCCACCGGTCGAAGACAGCCGCCTCGTAGACGGGCCGCCGTTCGGAGTCGTCATGCGGGCAGTCGTCGTGCACCAACTGCACCCGCGGCACGCCACCGGCCAGCGCGATCCAGCGAGGATCGCGCACCAGCTCGGTGAGCACCACGTCGGGCTGAAAGTCGCGGATGCGGCGCCAGGCGGCGAAGCTGGCCGGCCACGTCGCGGCGGAGCGGAACCGCGGGTCGAGCACCAGCTCGTAGGCGCGGGCGGCATCGGACTCCGGATGCTGATCGGAGGTGACCAGCAGCACGTCAGCACCGCGGCGCCGCAACGCCTCGGCCTGAACGCGGGCCAACGGCCGCATCCACGGTGAAAGCCAAAGCACCCGAGGTGGATTCACGACGACGTCGGACTCTGCAGCGGCCCGTTGTCCACCCACCAGCGTCCGGCGAACTGCGGGTACTGCCGCTGCAGCTCACCGTAGAGATCGGGGAGCGTCAACAGCACCCGGTCGGGATCGGCGGCGATGAGTTGCTCGGGGGAGATGATGGCGATGTCGGTGCCGGGCAGCCGGCGGCCCTGCTTGGCCGGAGACCCGTCGGCGACACCCTGCACCAGCCGCCGGTCCACCTTCGCGATGCTGAACAGCGCCGGCACCCGCGAACCGGCCGCATACCCATACACCCTGTGGCCCTGATCTGCTTGTGCGACAAGCCATTCACGTAGTTGCACAGCATGCGCGTCGACCGCCTGCTGCATGCGTCGCAGCACCTCGGGTCGCGTCACACCGAACTCGCGCTCGCGCGCCAAGATGTCCTCGACATGCCGGTCCGGTTCGAGGTGGCCGTGCACGGCGGCCACCAGGAACGTTCCTCCGTAGAGGTCGAACTCCCAGGCGGTCGCGATGCTCATCCCCGCCGCACGGAGCAGATTGCCGATGGCGGTCAGCGAGTAGTAGCCGAAGTGGCCGTGCCGCAACGAGTTCCACTGGCCTTGCTCGATCATCGCCATCAACGACGGGAACTGCACCAGCAGCACCCCGTCGGGAGCGGTCACCTTGGCCCGCAGCTCGAAACCGGCCCGCTGGTCGGCCTCGTGCATGACGCCGAACGAGTCCAGCACCAGATCGGCGACTTCGGCTTCGGCCAGGCCACGCTCGGCGAGCAGCGACAACCAGGTGCCGCCGTGCGGGCTGCCGAATTCGCGGACGGTGCGACCGCGCAACCAGCCCCGATCGGCGACCCGTTGCACGGCATCGGCGGCCTGGTCGCGCAAGGCCTGCGGCTCGACACCTCGGGGCTCTTCGGTGACGGTGTCGTCGTCGGCCAGCTGAGCCAGTCCGCAGCGACCGCACAGGTCCATCGCCAGCGCGTGCGCCGTCTCCTGGGGGTCGACCGGCTGGTCGGCCGGTGGAAAGTGGTCGGCCGCAGGCACATTCCCCAGATCGAGGACCCGGGTCAGGTCAGCGTCGCCGCATGCTCGACAGCTTCTCACGCGAGTGCGGCACTGCGCGGTTTCACATTGCTGGCCCAGTGCAGGCTCGGGAGCGGGTAGACGATCTGGCCGCCCCACTCGGTGACGTAGCTGAGTTGTTCGGTGATCTCGGTCTCCAGGTTCCACGGCAGCACCAACACCACGTCCGGGCGGTCCTGGGCGATCAGGTCCGGGGCGTGGATCGGGATCCGGGTGCCCGGCGTGAAATGGCCGTGCTTGTACGGATTGCGGTCGACGGTGTACTCCAGCAGATCGGTGCGGATCCCGCAGTAGTTCAACAACGTGTTGCCCTTGCCGGGGGCGCCGTAGCCGACCACCCGTTTGCCCTCCGCCTTGCATTCCAGCAGGAAGCGCAACAGGTCGTGGCGGATCTGCTCGGTATGCTGCCGCAGTTGCCGATAGCCCTCGGGACGGTGCAGCCCGGCAGCCTCTTCGATCCGTAAAATCTTGGCGACCCGGTCGGTGGGCGGCCCGGCGACTTCGATCGGGCGGGCCCACACCCGGATCGACCCGCCGTGGGTGGGCAGCATCTCGACGTCGACGACGGCCAGGCCGGCGCTGGCGAGTGCATTCTGTGCCGAGAACACCGTGTAGTACTGAAAGTGCTCGTGATAGATGGTGTCGAACTGGCCCAGGCACACCAGGTTCAGCGCGTGGTGCACTTCTATGCTGAGCCAACCGTCGTCGGCGAGCAGCCCACGCAGTGATTGGGTGAACCCGCGCAGGTCGGGGATGTGGGCGTAGACGTTGTTGGCCACCACCAGATTCGCCGGGCCGTGTTCGGCACGCACTCGTCGGGCCAGATCCTGGTCCAGGAACTCCGACACCGTGGGTACCCCGCGCTCGACGGCAGCCGCGCCGACGTTCAACGACGGCTCGATGCCCAGGCACGGGATGCCTCTGGCGACCGCGTGCTGCAGCAGATAGCCGTCATTGCTGGCGGCCTCCACCACGAAGGAGTCGGGCCCCAGTCCGAGCCGCTCGACGGCTTGCGCGACGAAGGTCCCGGCGTGCTGCACCCAGCTGTCGGAATACGACGAGTAGTAGGCGTATTCGGTGAAGGTCTCTTCCGGGGTGATCAGTGCCGGGATCTGCAACAGCAGGCAGTCCTCGCACAGCCGCAGGTGCAGCGGGTAGGTGGGCTCCGGCAGGTCGAGTTCGGCTGCGGAAAGAATCTTTTCGCACGGCGGGGTCGCACCTAGGTCCAGGACGCTGAGCATCCGGTCCGAGTCGCACAGGCGGCACTTCATGTCAGGCCTCGATTCTCTGAGTCCGTTGTTCTGGTTGGGAGTTCAGGGCGTTCACATCACCGCGCCGATCGCGTCGAGGTAGGCATCGGTCATCGCCGCCACGGTGTAGTGGGTGCGCAGCCGCTCTAAACCACGCCGGCCCACTTCCGGCAGTCGGTCCGGGTCGGCCAGTATCTCGGCCAGTTGGTCGCGCCACGCCGACACCGAAACCGGTTCGACGACAAAGCCGGCCTTGCCGAAGTCCAGCATCTCCGGGACCGCGCAGATGCCCGACGCGGCCACCGGCACGCCGCGGGACATGGCTTCCAGGATCACCAGCGGGAATGCTTCGGAACGGCTTGGGACACAAAGCAGGTCGGCATCGGCCAGCGCCGGGCCCGGCCCGCGCGACCAGCCGCGCCACTGCACGCGGTTCCGAAGCGCCTCGGGTGTGCCGGCTTCCAATCGTTCGCGGTCGGGTCCGTCTCCGAAAATCGAGAGTCGCCAGGGCATTTCCGCCAACTCGTCGAGCGCCTCGATCAGCAGTTGGGGGTTCTTGTGTTCGACGATGCGGGACAGCATCACCAGGTGTGGCGGTGCGCCCGCCGGCCCGGTCCGGCGCGGCGGCCCGGCGGCAACGGCGGGTTCAACCCCGTTGGGGGCGACGAACGGACGGCCCTTGATCCTATGGTGGGGGGTCAGCATGTCCCAATGCCGTTGCGCCAGAACGATGAATCCGTCTGAGCGGCATATCGCGGCGGTGAGCGGCCGCGAGTAGATCGGCCCTTCGGTCTCCGGTGGAACGTGCGGGGCCACCAACCAGCGCCGGTCCCGGGACCTCGCGCGCCACAGTGTCGCAAAACCCGTCTCGGTGTTGGTGTCGCCACTGATCAACACCGACGGGCCGGCAGGCAGGTCGACCATCGGCGCCCACCAGGGTTGGCGCACCACCCGCACACTGTGTGGGATCTCCTTGATCAACGGCCCGAACCGTTGCATGCAGACGATGGTGACCGGGTATCCGCGGCGGTCCAGTTCTGCCGCCAGCAAAGCTTTTTGGCGTTCGGCGCCGCCGTACACCAGCCGGTTGGTGGTGATGACGATGACGGGCTTGCCGGTGCGGTTGGCGGTGGTCGCCCTCAGCACGGCCCTGCGGACTTCACGTTTGGAGCGCTGCACCCGGTCCAGCACCGAGGTGGCGGCCAGGTAGGCATCGGCGTGATGCACGCTGTCCTGGCGCTCGAGCAGCAGGGCGATGTTGGCGCGCAACAGGTCACGGTTGCGGAACCGTTCGACGGTGGAGACCTGCGCACCGTGTGCGGAGACGGCCTCGCTGGCGGCCGGGTTGCCGTGGTCGACGTCGAGTTCGTCGGCCAGCAGGATGCGCCAGCCCGCCGCGGCGGCTCGCTCCTGCCAGTCGGTTTCCTCGCCGTAGAGAAAGAATTCCTCGTCGAACCCGCCGATCTGGTTCCAGGCCACGCGGTTGATGGCCAGGCAGATGCCGGCCAGATAGCCTTCGATGCTGTGGGATTCGCCGGGCTGCTCCGGGTACAGGTGCGAGATCGGGGTACCGCGGAATCGGTCCGAGTAACCCGCGGCTGCCACCAGCGCCCTGGTCAGCGTGCGGCGGCGGGTCGCGATGTCCCACCGCTGCGGTCCGGGAGCGCCGGCATCCTGGATCAGCGGTGAGACGGCCGCGACACCGGGCTGGCGAAGCAGCGCACGGGTGCGGGTGAGCGGCCCGGTCAGCCGGGTGTCGGCGTTGAGCAGCAGCAGATCGGTGTCGGGCGGCGTGTGCTCCACCAATGCGTTGAAGGCGCCGCCGAAGCCGAGATTCACCGGGCCCAACACCCAGTGCACGTTCGGGTGCCGGGCGGCCAGCTCCCGGCGACCCGGATAGCCCTCGCCGCTGTTCTCGTAGACGTAGACCGGTAATTCCGGGGCGTGCTCGGCCAGCCCGGCCAGGCACTGCTCCACCAGGTCGTGGCTTTTGTAGGTGACGATCAGCGCCGACAACGGCCGGTCCGACGGCAGCTCGGTCGGCCCGGAACCCGGCGACGGCCGTTTGAGATACGCGCGATCGAGTTCGATTGTCATGTGGTCACCTCTTTGCGGAATAGTGCGGTCAGCGCCGACCAGTTGACCGGCCCGGCGGTCATGTTGACGCCCAGATATGCGACTGCGGCCGCGACGAGGACGAACACCACGTGCTGAGCCGAAAGCAGCAGCACCACAACCACACTGGCCGCCGTCGGGATCAGCAACCGGGCCAGGAACGCCACCGGCGTGCGGTAACCGCAGTGCCGACCCAGCCGCCAGGTGGCCAGCCCCAACCCGAAGAGCTCGGTACACACCAGCGAGATGCCGGCCCCCACCGCCCCGAATCGGCCGTCCAGAGCGAGATTCAGCGCCACGTTGACGACAAGTGTTGCAATGAAAAGCCCGAAGAAGAACCGTTGTTCGTGGCAGGCGAACAGGCCCTGCCCCAGGGTTCCGGTGACGAACCGCAACGCGGCGGCGACCAGCAGCAGCGCCAGCGTGGGCGCGCCCCGGTCGACGAAATCATGGTCGCCGAACAGCTCGATCAGCGGCCCGGCCAGCAACGCGCCCACCACGGCCACCGGAAAGGCGAGGAAGCTCATCAGCTCCACGCTGCGGCGCAGGAACGCGACGTAGGCACCCACGTCACGGGCGTAGAGCCCGGTGGCGGTCGACAGCGTCGACTTCTGGAAGAAGACCGACAGCGCCTCGGTGTTGAACGCGACGATATAGGCCAGCCCGTAAACGCCTACCTCGGCGTGGGTGTTGAGCAGCGACAGGATCACCCCGTCGGCACGCCAGTACAGGATCCCGATCACCGCAACGCCCATCAGCGGCAGGCTTTCCCGGAGCAGGTCGACGGATTCGGCCGCCGAGAACACCGGGCGCAGCGAGATGTGCCGGGCCGCCGCCGCGCCCTGGATCGCCAGGGCCAGAGCCGGCGGGATGAGCTGGGCGACCGCGAACCACACCACGTCGGCGTGCGTGGTCACCAGCCAGGCCACCATCGCCAGCGTGCCCAGCCGGCCGGCCACGTCGGAGATGGCGACCGCGGAAAACCGTACTGTGGAAAGGAATACCGGTTCGAATCGGGTCCGCATCGTCAGCATCAGCAGCTGACCGGACAACACCACCAGCATCACCCGTACGTCAGCGTCGCGGTAGATCAGCCACCCGGTGACGGCCGCGATCACGGCCAGCGGAATGCAGTACACCAGGGAGAGGCCGCTGTTGACGCGTACCAGTCGCTCCAGCTCGCCGCGGCCGGACGTGACGCGCCGCACGATCACGGTGGTGATGCCGAGATCGGTCATGGCGGTCCACATTCCGATGAAGGCGACCGCGACCATCAGCTGCCCCGTAGCGGCCCGGGCCCAGGTAGCGCGCGGTGATCGACACCGAGACCACCGAGGCGACCATCCCCAGTGCCCGGCAGATCAGCTGGATCGAGAAAGCGTGGGCGATCCGTGCCTGTGGCACGTCGGGCGTGCCCGGCGGCGCAGGCTCCGCAAGAGGAGCCCCCCGGACTCGTCGGCTCGAACACGGTGCCGCCCTTCATCAGTAGGCTCCGTCGCTGGCCAGGACGGCGCGCAGGGTCCGGGCGATGATGACGAGATCGCCGGCCATCGACCAGTTGTCGACGTAGGACAGGTCGAGTCGGACCGAGTCCTCCCAGGACAGATCCGAGCGTCCACTGACCTGCCACAGTCCGGTGACCCCGGGCTTCACCAGCAGCCGGCGCTTGACCTGGCCGTCGTAGTTCTCCACTTCGCGCCGCAGCGGCGGGCGCGGGCCGACGACGCTCATGTCCTGCTTGAGCACGTTGATGAATTGTGGCAGTTCATCGATGCTGTAGCGGCGCAACGTCTTTCCGACGGGGGTGACGCGTGGGTCCTGGTGGATCTTGAACAGCATGCCGCCGGCTCCCTGGTTCAACGGCAGCAGGTGTTCGACCTGTTTGTCCGCGCCGTCGACCATGGTGCGGAACTTCAGCATGGTGAAGGGTTGACCGTCCAGTCCGATGCGTTCGGCGCGGTAGAAGACCGGACCCTTGCTGGTCGACTTGATGGCCAGGGCGGCCAGCACCAGGATGGGAGCGGTTGCCAGCAGCGCTGCCAGGGCGAAGCAGAAGTCGAACGCCCGCTTCTGCAGGCGTTGCGTCCCTTCGTATTGCGGCTTGTCGACGTGCAGCAGCGGGAACCCGGCGATGGGCTGCATCGTCAGCCGCGCCCCCGCGACGTCCATCACACCCGGGGAAACCACCATGTCGACGTCCATCGTCTCGAGCTGCCACATCAGGTCGCGGATGCCGTGCACACCGAAATGTTCGGTACGGGTCACGGCGACGGTGTCGGCTCCGCAGGCGCCGACGGCGGCGACGGCGCCGGTCTCGTCGCCCAGGATCGGGATCTCCTGGCCGCCCACCTTGATGGTCTCGCCGCGATGCGGGCCGTAGCCCGGGATGCACACGCCGACAACGACATAGCCATCTTTGGGATTGCGGACCAATTCGTGCGCCAAGTGCGTGACGCCGGACCGGTCGCCGATTGCCAGCACCATCGTCTGGTAGTGGCCCTGCGCCCGCTTGCGCCACACGTATTTGCGCCACAGGTTGCGGCTGAGCAGCAGGCCGAGCGTGCCGACCGGCAGCGCGACGGCCAGATACCCACGGGCCAGGTCGATCTTGGCGAGCAGCGTGACCATCGCGATGATGCCGAACACCGAGAACGACGCGCTGGCGATGCGACGGTATTCGTCGATGCCGGCGCCGATGACGCGGGCCGAACGGGCCTGGAACACCGAGATGGACGTGAGCCACAGCAGCGCGAACAAGCAGGAGAACATTGTCATCACCGGGCCCGGATAGCCCGACATGTTGGGTGTGTCGCCGAACCGGACCAACTGCGCGAGGGCAATTGCCGCGCAGACGATCAGCGAGTCGGTGAACCGCAGCCGCGCCGAATACTGCTGCTGCCAGCGCGGCACGCCTCCCACCTTGTCCTTGGTGGTGGGCAGTGTGACGACGGTGGGCAGGCTGGCCTGTGTCCGCAGGGTGGCAGTCATGCCGGCAGCTCCCTCTGTCATGCGGACACTGCTTGGGTTGTGGCGCTTGAGTTTTCGACGTGTTCGTGCGTCGGTAACGCGACGTAGTGGATGCCGGGATAGCAGATCAGCTGGGCACGTAGCGCGCGCAGCAGCGCGACCGGCCCCTGCAGCAGGTAGCGGCGAGCCAGGCGGCGCGGCTCGCGAGTCAACCGATAGAGCCATTCCAGCCCGGACCGTTGCATCCATTCGGGCGCGCGGCTGGTGGTGCCGGCCAAGAAGTCGATGGCACCGCCCGACGGCAGGAACACCTTGGCTCCCGTGGCGTGCCCGTGCTGGTCGACCCAGTGCTCCTGCCTCGGTTTGCCGAGGCTGACGATCAGCAGGTCGGTTCGGGCGGCCCGGATCGCTGAACACAGTGCAGCAGAATCTGTTTCGATGTCGTAGGGGTCCGGCGACCACATCCCGGATACCACCAGTGCGGGATGCTTCTCGCGCAGGTACCCGGCCAGGCGCTGATGGGTCGCCGCGCTGCCGCCGAAGAACCCGACCCGGTGCCCGTCGGCTTCGGCCAGTGCCAGTGTTGCCGGCAGCAGGTCGGCTCCGGTGACCCGCGGCCACGGTCGGGCGGTGAGCAGTTGACCCCGCCAGGCGATCGGCATGCCGTCGGCCAGCAGCAGCCACTCCAGCAGCCCGCTGGGGGCGGCGCCCAACTTGCGGAAGTGGTGCAGGTGGTCCAGGTTCACCGAACCCACCGCCAAGCCGCGCCCCGAGGTACAGCGCAGTCGGGAGTCGATGATCGAGAGCACCTGGTGCGTCTCGCAGCGCTCGACGATGCTGCCGCTGACGACCATCCGTACCGATGCCTGGGCCGGCGCGTTGTTGGCCATGATCGCGCTACCCCCAATGCTTTTCGTGTGGGCGGATCATGCGGGTGCGGCTCCGGTCGGGGCCAGGCCGGAGTTCAGCAGGGGCCAGCTGGCGTCCTTTTCGGAGATGACCGTCACCGGAAGCGGCCATTGGATGCCGAATTCCGGTTCGCTGTAACGGAAGTTCTCTTCGCTGCCCGGCACGTAAGGGCCGCTGATCTGGTAGATGAGCTCGGTGTCGTCGGTCAGCGTCTGGAAGCCGTGCGCGACATAGGGCGGCAGGAACAGGGCGCGATGGTTGGCCGCGCTCAACTCCACCATCACGTGCTTGCCGAAGGTCGGCGACTCCGGGCGCACGTCGACCGCGACGTCGGCGATGGCGCCGCGGACGCAGCGGACCAGCTTGGCTTCGGCGTGCGGTGGGAGCTGGCGGTGCAGACCGCGCACCGTGCCGCGGGTCTGGTTGAAGCAGATGCTGGTCTGGGAGACCTCGGGTATCAATCCGTGCTCGGCGAACTCCTCGGCGCAGAAGACGCGCGAGAAGAAGCCGCGGTGGTCGCGGTGCGGTTCGATGTCGACGATCGTCACGCCGGCGACGCTGGTGGGTGTGTACTTCATCCGGATCTGTTGTCCCCTCTGATGATTCGAGCCGCGTCGTCAGGCGCCGGGAGAGCCGGTGATCGGGGTCAGCACGGCTTTTTCGGCCACGAAGGCTTCGGCGTACCGGGAGCGGCATTGCACGCCGCGGATCCGCATCAACCCGAGGAACGTCTCGTCGTCGAACCAGTCCCGGCCGGTCTGGGACGGATACGACTGAGCCAGCAGTCGAGCCTTCTGTTGCGCGACGTCGTCCGGAATCGGTACGTAGACAGTGGGATTGGGTAGGTCGGACTCCCACTTGAGAATCTCGTAGCCCAGCACCAGTTGCGCCCGGAACTCGGTGGGCAGCAGCTTGGCGAGCAGCCGGTGATCCTGGTGGTAGTCGTCGCGCTGCGGTCCCAGCACCAGGTCCGGCTCGCAGCTGCGGCGGAAGTCCGCGAGTCGTTGTTTGACGGTGCCCCAGTGTTCGGGCAGGCGCCCGTCGGGCAGATCGGCGACGGTCAACCGCACGTCGGCGCGCGGGAAGAAGGCCGCGAACGCGTTCTTCTCCTCGATTTCCCTTTCGGTTCCCGCGCCGCTGAGCACCAGCGCGTGGATCACCAGAGCGGGGTTGTCGCGCGCGATCCGCATCAGTGTCGCACCGGCGCCGATGGCGATGTCGTCGCAGTGCGCGCCGACGACGGCGACCGAGCCGATGGGGGCACCAAACGTCAACGGAATCATGCCGACAGGTCCGTCGGTGTCTCCCAGACCGCCCAGGGACGCACGCCGCGGTTGTAGTCGGCGTCGAGTTCGGCGCGCTCCTTGAACGTGTCGGCCGGCTTCCAGAACCCGTCGTGCTGGTACCCCAGCAGCCGTCCGGTGCCGGCCAGTTCGGTGCAGGCGTCGCCGACCAGGTCGCCGTTCTCCGGAATCAGGTCGATGACGTCCTGGCGCAGCACGAAGTAGCCGCCGTTGACATAGATGGGGAACTTGGTGATCGGGGCGATCTCCTTGATGTCGCCGTCGGTGGTGACGTCGACGCAGTGGAACGACGACTGCGGCGGCACGACGAGCATCGAGGCGGCCGCGCCACTGTCGTGGAACCGGTCGATCATCGTGTCCAGCGGGGCGTCGGTGAGCACGTCGGCGTAGTTGGCCAGGAAGTACTCGTCCTCGCCGAGGTATTTGCGGACCCGGCGCAGCCGCTCGCCGATCGGGGACTCCAGCCCGGTGTCGACGAAGGTGATGGTCCAGTCCGACATGTCGGTGTCGAGCAGTTCCACCTGGCCGCCACGCATGACGAAGTCGTTGGACTCGGTCTCGCGGTAGTTGACGAAGAATTCCTTGACCATGGCCTGGCCGTAGCCGAGGCACAGGATGAATTCGGTGTGGCCGTAGTGCGCGTAGTAGCGCATCACGTGCCAGAGCAGGGGTCGGGGCCCGACCATCTGCAGCGGCTTGGGGACCAGGTCACCGTCGGCGCTGCGCATCCGCATCCCGTATCCGCCGCAGAAGAGTACGACCTTCATCTACCTGCCCCCTTCGGGCTCGAACGGGCGACGGCTCTCGGTTGCCCGATGCGAGCCGCTGATCGCAGCTCTGCGTCGGCGGCCGGGCAGTCCATACCCGATAACTAAGTAGTGCCTAGTATACATACTATTAGAACGGTTTAAAGCCTAAAACTAAACTGCTAGTACAGTTACTACCTTATTTGGAGGCTCGAGCGAGGAGACGCGCCGGATGCGCAATGTCTGCGCTTTTCGGGTGGCTGGGCTGCCACCCGGCCGGCTCAGGCGAACGCGCCGTACCCCGCGGACGGCGGTTGCGCCATGACCGTCGGAACCAGGCCGTAGCGAGGTCCGGCAACCGGTCCTTGGGCGGCGTTGCGCGGCATCCCACCCAGCAGGCTCGGCGGCACCGCGCCTACCGGCCCCCCACCACCCGCGGCGGGCAACGCCGAGCTGATGCCGGTCAGGTGTGCGGTGGGGATGACGCTGGTCCAGGCCGGCGGCACCGACAGCGACCCCAGCGCGGCGGCCTGCCCCATAGCGCCGAAAGCGCCGGCGCCTCCCGCGCCCACGGCGTCCGCCGCACCCGCCACTGCGCCGGCCGCGTCCGCGGCAACCTCCGCGACCTGGGTGGCCGCGGCCTGCGCCATGCCCTGCATGGTCTGCGCGATGCTCAACAGGCTGCTCAATGCGAACAGCGGCATGACGGCGATGTTCAGCATGTTGGCCAGGTCGCCGCTGGAGGTAGAGCCGGTGGTGGGCAGGACCGACGCGGCGGCCGATTCGACCGACGCCAACGACGTGGGCGTCGCCAGCCCCTGCAGCGCGGTGGGCAGCGAATTCACCAGCGATGCCAGCGTGGTCTGCGTCGCGCCCGCCTCGCCGGTGGCCTGCGCGACGGCCGTGGCCTGCGAAGCCACTCCCGCGGCATCGGTGACCTGCGGCGGAGCGTCGAATGGGGTCAGCGTCGACGCCGCCGCGGAGCTGGCCGCGTAGCCGTACATCGCCGCCGCGTCCTGAGCCCACATTTCGCTGTAGTGGGCTTCGGTGGCCGCGATGGCCGGCGAATTCTGGCCGAAGAAGTTGGTCGCGATCAGCGCGGCCAACAAGGTCCGGTTGGCCGCGACCACCGTGGGCGGGACCGTCATCGCGTAGGCGGCTTCGTAGGCGCCGACGGCCGCTCTGGCCTGGCCGGCGGCTTCCTCGGCCTGAGCCGCGGTGGCGCCCATCCAGACGGCGTACGGGGTGGCGGCCGCCGCGGCCGATATCGCCGCCGGACCGAGCCAGGGTCCGCTGGTCAGCCCCGCGATGACTGCCGAGTACGACGAAGCCGCCGCCTGTAGTTCGGTCGCCAGGTTGTCCCAGCCGACGGCTGCCGTCAGTAGCGGCCCCGCGCCCGCGCCGGCGTACATCCGGGCGGAGTTGAACTCCGGGGGGCAGTGCGCCATAGTCCATTGCTGTCAGTCCCCCGCGGATCAACCCGTGGCGGCCGCGTTGGCGGCCTCGGTGGCGGCGTAAGAACCGGCGCTGACCTGCATGGCCTGCACGAACAACTGGTGGATCGCGGCCGCCTGCGCGCTCACCGCCTGGTACAGCTGGCCGTGCGCGGCGAACTGCATCGCGGTCAGCGCCGACACCTCGTCGGCGGCCGCCGGCGCGAGGGCGGTCGTCGGACCGGCTGCAGCGGCGCTTCCCGAACTGAAGGCGCAGCCGATGTCCTGCAGGGGTGCCGGCCGAAGCCGCCAGGGCTTCGGGCTGCGTGGTCACGAACGACATGTGTCTCTCCTAACCAATCGGGCATGAGCCGCGGGCGAGGGCCGTCTCAACTAGACCTCCACCCCGTAGATTGCCCAATATACATACTTTTGGAACACTTTGGGCGCCTAAAACCAACTTAAAGTACCTACACAGCATCTTTGCAGTCATTTGTGGCGTAGAACACGTCGGGACGGTGCCCGGCTGATAACCTCGCAAGTGGTGCCCGGGGGCACCGCCGGAGAACATGTGCCGGTGCTCCAGCAGGGGGGCCGGTCGCTCTGCTTGAGGAAGGCACAGGAATGGTGACGGGGACGAGCAACGGCGCTGACCGCGCTACCCCGGTCCGCGCACGTAACGCGCCCGGCTATCCGGGATCGCCGGGCAAGTCGCACGGGTCCAATGTCGACTGAACCGGCTGACGGACGAGCAGACACCACTCGGCAACAGATTCTGCGGGCCGCAGCTCACCAGTTCGCCCGCCGCCCGTACCACGACGTCGGCCTCGACGACATCCTCGCCGAAGCCGAGTTGACCAAGGGCGCCATGTACTTTCACTTCCGCTCCAAGCACGCTCTGGCGGTGGCGATCATCGATCAGCACACGGCCGACGGTCGGGTCGCGGTAGACGAACTGCTGGCCCGGCAGCTGTCCGGCCTCGAAACGCTGATCGACTTCTGCTACTTGGCGGCGGTCCAGGACATGTCCAAGGACGTAGCCAGGGCCGCATCGCATCTGATCGAATCGGTCGGCCGTACTGAAGGCCTGCAGGCACAGTTGCTCGGCGGGTGGATCACCATGCTGGCCGGCGTCGTCGAGCGGGCGATCGCCGAGGGCGACGTCTCCGGGGAATGGGAGCCCCGCGACGTCGCGCGCCTGATCGTGTCGATGTACATGGGGCTGCGTCAGGCCAGCGACCTCGACGATCCGCAGCGCTATCTGCTTGATCTGGAAAGAAACTGCCTGCTCGTCCTGGCGGGGATCCTGGAACCCGACCGATTCGACTACTTCAAGCAGTTCATCAGGCGCCGTACCGCGCTGGCCATTTCGTCAGCCACCGCGGCGACGCGCCCCGAGTGATGCGACACCGGCGGTTCTGGGACGTGCGCCCGAGAATACGGCGTTGACGGCTGCTACGCTTGACCGGCTGACCAGGATAAATGGCATGCAAAAGGTCCGGGTGATAACGGGACCGACATTGGAAAGGGCACGGCAATGGCGCGCCAGGTTCGGTCCGAGTTAACCCGGCGAAGGATTCTCGACGCCGCGATCGACGTGTTCAGCGAGGTAGGTTACGCAGCCGCCGGGTGGGGCACCATCATCGACCGCACCGGCATGACCAAGGGCGCTCTCTACCACCACTTCGACTCGAAGGAAGCGCTCGCGTCCGACATCATCGACGAGGGTAGTGCGGTGCTACTCGCCGCCTTCGAGAACGTCTGTGGATCGGCGTCGCCCGCGCTGGAGAACATGATCCACGGCACCTTCGCGATCACCCACGTACTCGGCTCGGACAAGACGGCGCGGGCGGCCGAGCAGTTGGTCGGCGCCTTGAGCGGGTTCAACGAGGCGGCGGGACGGTGCTGCACGTCCTGGGTCGCGGCGATGACGACGCAGGCGAAACGGGCGATAGCCGAGGGCGATCTGCGCGAGGACGTCGATGCGCAGGCGCTCAGCGAGGCGGTCGTCGGGGCGATGTTCGGAACCCGGATGTTGGCGATCGCGATGACCTGCGGTCGCGCCGGCGAGGGCCTGGCCAAGGAACTGAACGCCCAACTCAGCCAGATCTGGATGCTGTTGCTGCCCGGCGTCGCGGCCGAGGCGTCCTTGCCGTATTTCCGTCAGTACCTGGCTCGCGAAGTGATGCGCCAGCACCGTGCTGTGGAAACCGCTCCGGTCAGCGGTCCGGTGGCGGTACCGGACGGCGGCTAACGCCGGGTGCTCGACACCGGCCGACGGTCACGGACGATCCGGGCCGGGACACCGGCGACGTCGACATCGTCGGGCACCGCCTGGTTCACCACCGCTCCGGCGTAGATCCCGACTCGGCTGCCGACCGTGGCGCCGAGCACCATGGCGCCGGGCGAGATGAACACGTCATCGCCGATCCTGGGGTATTCGCCCGGCCGCCCCTCGCCCAGCGTGACTCCTTGGTGGATCCGGCAGTTGGCGCCGATCCTGGCGCGATGGTGCACGTGCACCCAGCCGACGTGGGCGACCGACAGGCCGGGCCCGAACGCATTCAGCGGGATGCCGAACCCGAGCCTTTCGCCGAGGAACTTCAGCCGCAGGCGCAGGTAAGCGGCCACCAGGCGACCGCCGGGGGTGCGGGCGGTGTTCGTCCAGTACTCGGTCTTGCGCAGCATGCGCTGAAAGTAGGGGGCGCGATGAATGATCCGGTACCGGTGCCGCCACCGCTCCAGGCCTTGGGCACGCAGATCCGCGGCCAGATAGGACTCCAAGTCGGTGCGAGTCTGGATCATCCGCAATAAAATACTACAAGTATCAACAAACGCCTAGACGGAGACTGATGGTATGTCTAGGGTCTAGCGGGCGTCGTCAGCGCTCTTCTTCCCACAGCTGCTCGGTCAGATCCTGGAACGCCGCGAGCGCGAACTTGTCGTCGGCGCGCATCACCGCCGACCTGCTCATCAGCGCCCGCACCACCGAACCGTCCTTGTGCGCCAGTTCGACCACCATGTTCGCCAGCGCGTGTACAAACGACAGCAACGAGGACTCGGTGTCCGGCGCCTGGTAGAAGATCTCGTGAAACCTCAGCTTGAGCACCTCTTCGGGCTCGCAGCCGACCATCTGGGCGAACGCGGTGTTGGTGAACAGGATGCTGCCGTCTTCGGCGATGGCGAGCACCGGAACCGGGATGCGTTCGAGCACCACCAGCGCCGGCAACTCCTTCAGCGTGGTTATCGGCGATTGGCTGACTGGCCGATTCCGTCTTCGCTCCACACGGCGATTATGGCCTATGGCAGAAGTTAAGTTCACGCGACTTCACCGAAATACTTTGCCGCCACGGTTCACTCGGGCGGTTGATAGCGGGGGAACACGCCACTCGGCGGCGGCAATGCGGTCCCGGGTGTCAGCCGCCGGCCGATCGCGGTGAACGTCCGCAGGTCTGCAGGCTGGCCGAGTAACTCGAGCAGCTTGGCGGCCGAGTCCGGCATCACCGGGATGACCAGCAGCGCCGCGATGCGGACCACCTCGCAGGTGACGTAGAGGGTGGTCCGAAACCGGTCCTGGTCGGCCTCGGACACGCTCTTGCGCAACACCCAAGGCTGTTGTGCCGAAAAGTACTTGTTCGCATCGCCCAGCATCAGCCAGATCGCCTCCAGCGCCTGATGCATCGCCTGGGCGTCGAAGTGTCCGCGCACCCGATCCAGCAGGCCGTCGGCCGTCGCCAGCAGTTCGGAGTCGGCGTCGGTGAACGCCCCGGGTTCAGGGACCACCCCGTCCAGGTTCTTGGCCACCATCGACAACGACCGCTGCGCCAGATTGCCCAACTCGTTGGCCAGGTCGGTGTTGATCCGGGTGACGATCGACTCGTCGCTGTAGCTGCCGTCCTGGCCGAACGGAATCTCCCGCAACAAGAAATAGCGGACCTGATCGACTCCGAACGTGTCGACCAGAGCAACCGGGTCGACGATGTTGCCCACCGACTTGCTCATCTTCTCGCCCCGGTTGTGCAGGAATCCGTGCGCGAAAACCCGTCGCGGCAAATCGATTCCGGCCGACATCAGAAACGCCGGCCAGTACACCGCGTGGAACCGGATGATGTCCTTACCGATCATGTGCAGATCGGCCGGCCAAAAGCGTTGGTAGAGCGCTGAATTGGTGTCGGGGAAGCCGGCTCCGGTCAAATAGTTGGTCAGCGCGTCGACCCACACGTACATGATGTGGTCCGGGTGCCCGGGAACCTGCACACCCCAGTCGAAGGAGGTCCGGGATATCGAGAGGTCGTCCAGGCCGCCCGAGACGAAGCTGACCACCTCGTTACGCCGCGTCTCCGGCGCGATGAAGCCGGGGTTCGCCCGATAGTGAGCCAGCAGCCTGTCGGCGTACGCCGACAGCCGGAAGAAATAGGTCTGCTCCTCGGTCCAGGTCACCGGGGTCCCCGTCTCCACCGCGATCCGGCTGCCGTCCTCGAGCAGCTGGGTCTCGGACTCGACGAAGAACCGTTCGTCGCGCACCGAATACCACCCGGCGTAGTTGTCGAGGTAGATGTCGCCGTTTGCCTCCATCCGCCGCCAGATCTCCTCGGACGCCGCATGATGATCGGCGTCGGTGGTGCGGATGAACCGGTCGAAGGAGATGTTGAGCTTCTCCTGCATGCGCTGGAAGACGTCGGAGTTGCTCCGGGCCAGCTGCAAGGTCGGGATGCCGGCGGCCGCGGCGGCCTGCGCCACCTTGAGGCCGTGCTCGTCGGTTCCGGTGAGGAATCGGACGTCGAAGCCGTCGAGCCGCTTGAACCGGGCGATCGCGTCGGTGGCGATGTACTCGTAGGCGTGTCCCATGTGCGGCGCGCCGTTCGGGTAGGCGATCGCGGTGGTGACGTAGTAGGGCTTCATCGAGACTCACCCTATTGTGTGCGCGTGGGTTCCAACCGATCTGGTAAGCGAGAGGGCGCCGCCGGCGCCGGAGCCGTTGGCGCCGCTGATCGACGCACACACCCATCTGGACGCATGTGGCGCCGCCGACCGCGACGGAGTGCGCGCCATCGTCGATCGCGCGGCCGCGGTCGGGGTGGGCGCGGTGGTCACCATCGCCGACGACATGGAATCGGCGCGCTGGGTCGCAGCGGCCGCACAGTGGGATGCGCGGGTGTACGGCGCGGTGGCGCTGCACCCAACCCGCGCCGACGCGCTTACTGAGGCCACCCGCGCCGAGATCGAACAGCTGGCCGCCCAGCCGCGGATTGTCGCCGTCGGAGAGACGGGCCTGGACCTGTATTGGCCGGGCAAGCTCGACGGCTGTGCGCAGCCGGAGGTGCAGCGCGACGCGTTCGCCTGGCACATCGACCTGGCCAAGCGGCTAGGTAAGCCGCTGATGATCCACAACCGCGACGCCGACCGGCAGGTGCTCGACGTGCTGCGCGCCGAGGGTGCGCCGGACACCGTCATCTTCCATTGCTTCTCCTCGGACAGTGCAATGGCGCGCGAATGCGTGGCCGCCGGATGGTTACTGAGCCTGTCCGGGACAGTGAGCTTCCGAAATGCCCGCCAGTTGCGGGAAGCCGTTCCGCTGATACCGATGGAGCAGCTTCTGGTGGAAACCGACGCGCCGTTTCTGACTCCGCACCCCTACCGCGGCGCAGCGAACGAACCGTACTGCTTGCCCTACACCGTTCGGGCGCTGGCTGAGCTGCTCCAGCGCGCACCCGAGGAAGTGGCCGAAATCACCACCAGCAATGCCCGCCGCGCCTATGAGCTGGGCGCCGAGGGTGGATGAGCGGTCGCCGATCGCCTGCCGCGACCCCGACACGAAGGGGGTCGAGTTGCCCCGCATTGGACGGTTCGTTACCGTCTTGTGATCGAACGGGTGGGCCTGCGGGCCCATTTCGTCATTTCAGCTGAATATGGTCGAGAGCTCATCGAAGAGTTGACGCTGACGTTTGCAGTGGGTCGGGACAGACTGGGATATAGACATTGAGTTTGCTTACTAAACTTCATCAAACTGAATCACCGATGTTGCGCCTGTTGGTTGGCGCGCTGCTCGTGGCACTGATATTCGCCGGCGGCTTTGCCGTCTCCTCCTCCAAGACCGTGACCTTGACGGTCGACGGAACCTCCACGCGAGTGAGCACGATGAAGTCCCGAGTGATCGACATCGTGCAGGAGAACGGGTTCTCCGTCGGCGACCGGGACGACCTCTACCCGGCCGGCGACGTCACCGTGCCGAACGCCGCCACCATCGTGCTGCGTCGCAGCCGGCCGCTGCAGATCACGCTGGACGGCCAGAACTCGCGGCAGGTGTGGACCACCGCGTCCACGGTCGACGAGGCGCTGGCGCAGCTGGCCATGACCGACACCGCCCCCGCCGCCGCGTCGCGCGCCAGCCGCGTCCCGCTGGCGGGAATGACGCTGCCGGTGGTGAGCGCCAAGACCGTCGAGATCGCCGACGGCCCGGTGGTCCGCACGGTGCACCTGCCGGCGCCCAATGTCGCCGGGCTGCTGGCCGCGGCCGGCGCCCCGCTGCAGGACAGCGACCAGGTGGTGCCGGCGGCCAATACTCCGATCACCGACGGCATGCAGATCCAGGTCACCCGTAACCGCATCGAGCGGGTCACCGAGCGGGTCCCGCTGCCGCCCCCGGCGCGCCGCATCGAAGACCCGGAACTCAACATGAGCCGCGAGGTCGTCGAAGACCCGGGCGCCCCGGGCACCCAGGACGTGACCTTCGCGGTCGCCGAGGTCAACGGCGTCGAGACCGGACGGTTGCCGATCTCCAACTCGGTCGTCACACCGGCCCGCGAAGCGGTGGTCCGGGTCGGCACCAAGCCGGGCACCGAGGTTCCCCCCGTCAGCGACGGCGGCATCTGGGACTCCCTGGCCGGCTGCGAGGCCGGCGGGAACTGGGCGATCAACACCGGCAACGGCTTCTACGGTGGCGTCCAGTTCGACCAGGGCACCTGGGTGGCCAACGGGGGGCTGCGCTACGCGCCGCGCGCCGACCTGGCCACCCGCGAAGAACAGATCGCCATCGCCGAAGTGACCCGGCAGCGTCAGGGCTGGGGCGCCTGGCCCGTGTGCAGTGGACGAGTGGGTGCGCGCTGACGATCCGGTTGCTCGGGCGCACCGAGATCCGGCGGTTGGCCAAAGAGCTTGATTTCCGGCCACGGAAGTCGCTCGGGCAGAACTTCGTCCACGACGCCAACACGGTGCGACGGGTGGTCGCGTCCTCCGGTGTCGGCAAATCCGACGTCGTCCTAGAGGTCGGCCCCGGCCTGGGGTCGCTGACGCTGGCGCTGCTCGACCGGGGCGCGACAGTGATCGCCGTGGAGATCGACCCGGTGCTGGCGGCCCGGCTGCCGCAGACCATCGCCGAGCACTCCAACAGCGAAGTCCAGCGATTCAGCGTGGTCAACCGGGACGTACTGGGCTTACACCGCGACGACCTCCCGGAGGCGCCGACCGCGGTGGTGGCCAACCTGCCCTACAACGTCGCCGTTCCGGCGCTGTTGCATCTGCTCGCCGAGTTCCCGTCCATCCGCACGGTAACGGTGATGGTGCAGGCCGAAGTCGCCGAGCGGCTCGCGGCCGAGCCCGGCGGCAAGGAATACGGCGTGCCCGGTGTCAAGGTGAACTTCTACGGGCGAGTCCGGCGCTGCGGCACGGTGTCTCCCACGGTGTTCTGGCCCATTCCGCGCGTCTACTCGGGGCTGGTGCGCATCGACCGCTACGAAGTTTCGCCGTGGCCGACCGACGAGGCGTTCCGCAAGCGGGTCTTCGAGCTGGTCGATATCGCTTTTGCGCAGCGCCGCAAGACATCTCGCAACGCATTCGTGCAGTGGGCCGGGTCGGGGAACGAGTCGGCGAGCCGGCTGCTGGCGGCCAGCATCGACCCCGCCCGCCGGGGCGAGACGTTGTCGATCGAGGATTTCGTGCGGCTGCTGCAGCGCTCGGGTGACCTCGACGACTCACCGGGCGCCGACGCGGGGCCGGACCAGGATCCGGCGCAGATTTCGGCAGGCTGACCCGGCCCGGACGGGCGTCGTCGGGCCGCCTGGACGGTGCCACCGCGTGTGGTGCACGCGGTGCGGGGATAGTCTGCTGCGGTGGCTGGGACTGAGGGGAACACCGCCGAGTTATGGGTGCCGACTGGATCCGTCACCGTTCGGGTACCGGGGAAAGTCAACCTCTATTTGGCGGTCGGTGACCGGCGCGACGACGGATACCACGAGCTGACGACGGTGTTCCACGCCATCTCGTTGTTCGACGAGGTGACGGTCCGCAACGCCGACGTGCTCTCACTCGAGGTGGTCGGCGAGGGCGCCGACACGCTGCCCACCGACGACGGCAACCTGGCGTGGCGGGCCGCCGAACTGCTGGCCGACCACGTGGGCCGCGCCCCGGACGTGTCGATCTTCATCGACAAGTCGATCCCGGTGGCCGGGGGCATGGCGGGCGGCAGCGCCGACGCGGCCGCGGTGCTGGTGGCCATGAACGCCCTGTGGGAACTCAATCTGCCCCGCCGCGACCTGCGCCTGATGGCCTCCCAGTTGGGCAGCGACGTGCCGTTCGCGCTGCATGGCGGCACCGCGCTGGGGACCGGGCGCGGCGAAGAGCTGGCGACGGTGTTGTCGCGCAACACGTTCCACTGGGTGCTGGCGTTCGCCGACAGCGGGCTGCTGACGCCACAGGTGTATAACGAGCTGGACCGGCTCCGCGAAGTCGGGGACCCGCCGCGGCTGGACGAGCCCGGCCCGGTGCTGGCCGCCCTGGCCGCCGGCGACCCGCGGCAGCTGGCCCCGCTGTTGGGCAACGAGATGCAGGCCGCCGCGGTGAGCCTGGATCCGGCGCTGCGACGCGCCCTGCGCGCCGGGGTCGAGGCGGGCGCGCTGGCCGGGATCGTGTCCGGCTCCGGGCCCACCTGTGCCTTCCTCTGCGATTCCGCCGACGCCGCCGTCGACGTCGGCACTCAGCTGTCGGGTGCGGGCGTCTGCCGCACCGTTCGGGTTGCCACCGGTCCGGCGCCGGGTGCCCGGGTGGTGCCGGCACCCGCCAACGACGTGTGACGCCGTTTACCTAGCTGTGACATGTCACTCAAATCGTGTCTACGTTTGGCAGTTACTTAAGAGTTGCTTAAGATGAGCCGCGGTGACGAGTAGCCACGACTGAGAGCTCATCACCAAATCGAGACCTAAACGCTTCCCAATATGTATGCGTGCCTGCCTCGAAGCGAGATGTGGCAGGTGGAACATGAAAACCCGGACCTTGGGGAAGCGTTGGACCGAGGAGGTTTGCGTGAGCAGGTTTACCGAGAAGATGTTCCACAATGCCCGCACGGCGACGACGGGCATGGTGACCGGTGAACCCCACGAACCCGTCCGGCACACCTGGGGCGAGGTGCACGAGCGCGCACGCCGCATCGCCGGTGGGCTGGCCGCCGCCGGTATCGGCCTCGGCGACGCCGTCGGCGTGCTCGCCGGCTTCCCGGTCGAAATCGCCCCGACCGCGCAGGGCCTGTGGATGCGCGGGGCCAGCCTGACCATGCTGCACCAGCCCACGCCGCGGACCGACCTGGCCGTGTGGGCCGAAGACACGATGACCGTCATCGGCATGATCGAGGCCAAAGCCGTGGTGGTCTCGGAGCCTTTCACCGTCGCGATCCCGGTGCTCGAGCAGAAGGGCATCAAGGTCCTCACCGTCGCCGACCTGCTGGCGTGGCAGCCGATCGACCCGATCGAGGTCGGCGAGGACGACCTGGCGCTGATGCAGCTGACGTCCGGTTCCACCGGTTCTCCCAAAGCGGTCCAGATCACCCACCGCAACATCTACTCCAACGCCGAGGCGATGTTCATCGGGGCCGAGTACGACGTCGACAAAGACGTGATGGTCAGCTGGCTGCCCTGCTTCCACGACATGGGCATGGTCGGGTTCCTGACTATCCCGATGTTCTTCGGCGCCGAGCTGGTCAAGGTCACCCCGATGGACTTCCTGCGGGACACCCTGCTGTGGGCCAAGCTGATCGACAAGTACAAGGGCACCATGACCGCGGCGCCCAACTTCGCCTACGCACTGCTGGCCAAGCGGCTGCGCCGGCAGGCCAAGCCGGGCCAGTTCGACCTGTCCACGCTGCGGTTCGCGCTGTCCGGCGCCGAGCCTGTCGAGCCGGCCGACGTCGAAGACCTGCTGGACGCGGGCAAGCCGTTCGGTCTGCGGCCCTCGGCGATTCTGCCGGCCTACGGCATGGCCGAGACGACGCTGGCGGTGTCGTTCTCGAAGTGCAATTCCGGGCTGGTGGTCGACGAGGTCGACAACGACCTGCTGGTCGCGCTGCGCCGGGCCGTGCCCGCCACCAAGGGCAACACCCGCCGGCTGGCCACGCTGGGGCCGCTGCTGCAGGATCTGGAAGCACGGATCGTCGACGAGGACGGCAACGTGGTGCCGGCGCGGGGCGTCGGTGTCATCGAGTTGCGCGGCGAGTGCGTCACCCCCGGCTACATCACGATGGGCGGCTTCATGCCGGCCCAGGACGAACACGGCTGGTACGACACCGGCGACCTGGGCTACCTCACCGACGAAGGGCATGTGGTGGTGTGCGGCCGGGTGAAGGACGTCATCATCATGGCCGGCCGCAACATCTATCCGACCGACATCGAGCGGGCCGCCGGCCGCGTTGACGGTGTCCGTCCGGGTTGTGCGGTGGCGGTACGTCTGGACGCCGGGCATTCGCGGGAGTCGTTCGCCGTCGCGGTCGAATCGAATGCGTTCGAGGACCCGGCCGAGGTGCGGCGCATCGAGCACGATGTGGCCCACGAGGTCGTCAAGGAGGTCGACGTGCGGCCCCGCAACGTCGTGGTGCTCGGGCCCGGGACCATCCCGAAGACGCCGTCGGGCAAGCTGCGCCGGGCGAACTCGGTCACGCTGGTCACCTAGGCTGCAGCGGGCCCCGGCGGCTGGGCGCTCGCGTCGCGTGAACACAGGGCGGTTCTGACGCCTGGTTTCGCCCAGGATTCACGCGTCTGAACGCGTAGCCGGCTGTTGTGGCGTCGATTCAACCCCAGGCGTGCACGCGGTTCTGCGCGGGTTCGAGGCCCAGTTCGATCAGCAGCTCGGTGGCATCGGCAGCCTGCTCGCAGATGGTCGGGATCTCCGGGCGCTCGGTGGCGTTGAACGGCTCCAGCACGAACGCCGCCGGATCCTTGCGTCCGGGCGGACGGCCGATTCCGATACGCACCCGCTGAAAGTTCTTGCTGCCCAACGCGGCAGCCAGCGAACGCAGCCCATTGTGGCCGCCTTCACCGCCGCCCAGCTTCAGCCGGATGCGGCCGAAATCCAGGTCGAGGTCGTCATGAATGACGACGACGTCGGCGGGCGGCACCGAATAGAACTTCGCCAGCGGCCCCACCTGTCGCCCGGATTCGTTCATGTAGCAGCGTGGCTTGGCCAGCACCACCGCGCGTCCGCCCAGCCGGCCGGTGCTCACCTCGGCACCAGAGCGCTTGTGCGCCTTGAACTTTGCGCCCAGCCGGGCCGCGAGCACATCGGCGACCATGAACCCGACGTTGTGCCGGGTTCGGGCGTAGTTCTCGCCCGGTTGCCCAGGCCGACCACCAGCAGCGGTTCGGCCACGTCGCGCTACTCGGACTCGGCTTCGGCCTCGGCAGCAGGCTCGCCTTCGGCCTCTTCGCCGGCCGCTGCCCCGGCCGCCGCGCCTTCCTCGCCGGCGCCCTCTTCGGCCAGATCCTCGGCCGTCGGCGCCTGCACCACGTTGACCACCAGCAGCTCGGGGTCGGAGACCAGCGAGACGCCGTCGGGCAGCTGGATCTGGCCGGCGGTGAACTGGGTGCCGGCCGCGGCACCCTCGACCGAGATGGTCAACTGCTCGGGAATCGACAGCGCCTCGGCCTCGATCTCGATGGCGTTGGCGTCCTGGGTGACCAGGGTGTCCGGCCCGGCCTCACCTTCGACGATGACGTTCACCTCGACGTTGACCTTCTCGCCGCGCCGCACCACCAGCAGGTCGGCGTGCTGGATGCTGCGCTTGATCGGGTGGATGTCGAGGGCCTTGGTCAGCGCCAGCTGCTCCTTGCCGTCGATGCTCAGGGTCAGCACGGCGTTGGTGCCGGAGTGCCGCAGCACGGCCGCGAAGTCGTGGCCAGGCAGCTCGAGGTGCTGGGGGTCGGCGCCGTGGCCGTACAGCACGGCGGGAATCTTGCCTTCGCGACGGGCGCGGCGCGAGGCGCCCTTGCCGGTCTCGGTACGCACCGTGGCGGGAAGCTGGTTGACGGTGGCTTTAGCCATAAAAGTCGCTCCTGTGTGTAGGGCACGGCCAGGATCGCGACGAATCTGTCGGTCTCCGTCGATAACGGTGCTGGTCTAGCCGGTGCACCCTCGCCGTGACGCCCGGTCAGGTTACCCCAGCAGCGCGAGCAGACGCAAAAGCCCCTTCGAGCAGGCGATTCGAGGCACCTTTGGGTTTGCTCGGCACGGGCTCAGAGCGGGAATTTCGTGTCGGTGAGTTGCTCGGACAGCTCCCACAGCGCGGTGGCGGTCTGGCCATCTTTCGCCGCCCGGCTGCGGCCGACCGCTTGGGTGCGGCCCCACTGGCCGAATCGGGGACCGATGAAGGTGTCGCCGGGCAAGTCCTGGGAGGCCGCATACAGGGTCTGCCGGGCGCCGAAGTCCGCTTCGGTGGCGATCAGTCTCGTCGCCGCCGAGACGACGGCGTCCCCGAGCTTGCGTCCGGAGGCGCCCTGCAGGTTGGTGTGCGAGTAACCGGGATGGGCCGCCAGCGCGCGCAGTTTGGAGCCGGCCGCGTCGAGCCGGCGCTGCAGTTCGCTGGTGAACAGCAGGTTGGCCAGCTTGGACTGGCTGTAGGCCAGCCACGGCGAATACCGGCGGTGCTGCCAGTTGAGGTCGTCGAGGTTGATCCGGCCGGGGTAGTGCGCCATCGACGACACCGTGACGACCCGGTCGGTCAGCTTGGGCAACAGCAGGTTGGTCAGCGCGAAATGGCCCAGGTGGTTGGTGCCGATCTGGCTTTCGAAACCGTCCTTGGTCAGCGTGAACGGCGCGGCCATGATGCCGGCGTTGTTGATCAGGATGTCGGCGGCGTCGACGCCCTCGGCGAACGCCCGCACCGACGACAGGTCCTGCAGGTCCAGCGCACGCACTTGCACGTCGCCGGCGATTCCTGCTGCCGCCTTCTCGCCCTTCTCGGTGTTGCGGACGGCCATCACGATCGTTGCGCCGACCCGGGCCAGCTCGCGGGCCGTGATCGCGCCCAGGCCACTGTTGGCTCCGGTGATGATGACGGTGCGTCCGGCGAAGGAGGGAAGATCAGCTGCGGTCCAAGTCATGTCCCCACTGTATGCAGCGGTCGAACTCGAGCGGCAGGCTCAGGGGTCCGGTGATCCCGGCCATCCCCGGCCACCGGCCCGAACCGGCCAGGCGCGGGTTGGGCATGCGTGCGGTGATCACTCGCAGCGCCTCGGTCAGCTCCAGTCGGGCCAGGTGCGCGCCCAGGCAGTAGTGCACGCCACCGCCGAAACTGAGGATGGCCGCCGGGTTGCGGCGAGTGATGTCGAGTTCGTCGGGATCGTGGTGGGCTGCGGGGTCGCGGTTGGCGGAGGCGGTGTTGGCCACCACCAGCGTGCCGGCCGGAATCGGCAAGCCGCCCAGCTCGATGTCCTCGGCGGCTTGCCGGATGACCCCGAAAATGATTGGGCTGTAACGAATCAGCTCATGGACGGCGTCGGCAGCGGATTCGGGTTGGCGGGCCACCATCGCCCACTGATCCGGATGGGCGGCCAGCGTTTGTACCGCCGCGGCGAGCTGGTTGCGGGTGGTGTCGGTGCCCGCACCGAGCAGTGTGCCGCACAGCATCAGCAGTTCGTCGCGGGTGAGGCGGTCGCCGTCGTCTTCGGCGCGGATCAGATCGGAGACCAGGTCGTCGGTCAGCGAATTGCGCCGCGTTGCGATCAGGTCCTTGAGGTAGGCGTCCAACGCGTTCCACGCGGCGAGGATCCGCGGCGCGTCCTCGGCGACGGTGGGCTCGAACACCTTCTTGATGTCTTCGGTCCAGGCGGAGAACGGCTGCCAGTCTTCGGGCGGGGCGCCCAGTAGCGCGCTGATGATCGGGGTGGGGTAGGGCCGGGCGATATCGGCGACGACGTCGCAATGCCCGTCCTCGATGTCGTCGATTAGCCCGGTGACGATCTCGACGGACAAGGGAGCGCAGCCGCTCGGCGGCGCGGGGAGAGAACGCTTTGGACACCAAGCGGCGCAACCGGTGGTGCTCCACCCCGTCCATGCCCAGGATGTTGCGCACCGCCCGCTCCCACAACGGGCCGGAGGTGATGCCGAAGGTGCCCAATCCCAGGCCGTCGGCGGTGACGAACCGGTCGTCCCGCAATACGGTGCGGACCAGTTCATAGGTCAGCACCTCGGGCCCGTACGGCCCGATGGCGATCGGGGACTGGGCGCGGGCCGCGGCGATGACCCGGTGTGCGTCCGCTGGATCGGTGAGGTGGTGGTAGGCGATGGTGGGGCAGTCGAGTGCGGTGGTGGTAGTCATGGCAGCGACTATCCGGCGTTTGAGAGCCGAAAATATCCGCCGCAGCGCGTAGTTTGCCGGCGCCGGTGCGCGTATATGCGCGCTTAGGCGGATGTATTGCCCGCGTTGCGGGCGTGATGCTGGCTACCATGAGCCAACACACGGAGATACCAACGCTGAGCTGGAGCTTGAGTGAGTTGCTGCCGACCGGGACGGTGACGTTGCTGCTGGCCGACGTCGAGGGCTCGACGCGGCTGTGGGAGACCCAGCCCGAGCAGATGACGGCCGCGTTGGGCTTGCTGAATCGCGCCGTCGACGAGGCCGTCGCCGGGCATGGCGGGGGTGCGACCGGTGGAGCAGGGCGAGGGCGACAGTTTCGTGGCTGCTTTTGCCTGCGCATCTGACGCCGTAGCCTGCGCGCTGGCGTTGCAGCGTGCCCCGCTGGCGCCGATCCGGATCCGGATTGGGTTGCACGCCGGTGAGATTCAGTTGCGTGACGAGGGCAACTACGCTGGGCCGACGATCAACCGGGCGGCGCGGGTAAGGGATCTGGCGCATGGTGGGCAGACGGTGTTGTCGGGGGTTACCGCGGAGTTGGTGGCCGACCGTCTGCCCGACGGGGTGTGGCTGACCGATCTGGGTAGCTATCCGCTGAAAGGTGTGCCGCGTCCGGAGCGGGTGGTGCAGTTGTGTCATCCGGCTTTGCGTAACGAGTTCCCGCTGCTGCGGGTGCGTAGCGCTACAGCGTCACACAACCTTCCGGCGCAACTTACGAGTTTCGTTGGTCGCCAGGCACAGATCGCCGAGCTGGGCTCGATCATCACCGGCAATCGGTTGGTGACGTTGACCGGTGCCGGCGGAGTGGGCAAGACGCGGTTGGCGGTCGAGGTCAGTGCCCAACTGACCGCCGACTTCGGCGACGGGATCTGGTATGTCGACCTGGCGCCGCTGACCAATCCCGCTATGGCTGTGATTACCGTCGCGCGCACCTTCGGGTTACCCGATCAGCCGGGGCTGTCCACCATGGACACGGTGAAGCGGTTCATCGGCGAGAAGACAGTGCTGCTGGTGCTCGACAACTGCGAGCACCTGCTTGACGTGTGTGGATCGATTGTCGTTGAATTGCTTGGAAGTTGCCCGTACTTGGCGATTCTGACTACCAGCCGCGAGCCACTGGCGGTGCCCGGTGAAATCGCCTGGCGGGTGCCGTCGCTAGCGCTTGACGACGAGGCCGTCGAGTTGTTCGCCGACCGCGCCCGCCGGGCTCGCGCGGATTTCGTTGTCGGCGAGAACAACCGCGCGTTGGTGGGTGAGATTTGCGAACGTCTGGACGGCATGCCGTTGGCCATCGAGCTTGCCGCGGCACGTATTCGGGCGCTGTCGCTCCAGCAGATCGTCGACAGCCTGCACGACCGGTTTCGATTGTTGACCGGCGGTGCGCGCACCGCGGTGCGCCGTCAGCAGACGCTGCGGGCCTCGGTGGATTGGTCGCATGCGTTGCTCACCGAACCTGAGCGGGTGCTGTTGCGCCGGTTGGCGGTGTTCGCCGGCGGGTTCGATCTCGACGCCGCCCAGCCGGTGGGTGCCGGCAGCGAGGTCGAGGGCTATCAGCTGATGGACCAGCTTGGCCTGCTGGTCGACAAATCTCTTGTGGTGGCTGATGAATCGGACACCGGGATGCGTTACCGGCTACTTGAGACCGTGCGCCAGTACGCGCAGGAGAAGCTCGGTGAATCCGGCGAGGCCGACCAGGTGCGAACGCGTCACCGCGACTACTACACCGCCGCGGCCGCCGAGTTCGCCTCGCGCGGCCACTCCGCCGATGACGAATTGGTCCGTTGGGCACAGACCGAGATCGACAATCTGCGGGCGGCCTTCGCGTGGAGCTGCGAGAAATCCGAACTGGAGACAGCACTTCAGCTCATATCGTCGTTGCGGCCGCTGTGGTTACACACGGGCCGAGCCGAGGAGGCGCTGACCGGTCTTTCCTACATCCTGGCCGACGATGATCATTCGGGAATAACACCGGCGGTGTGGGCGGGCGCGGTGGCTTATTACAGCATCCTCGCGTCGTGGGTCGGCATTCCTTTGGGGTGGGCCCGACCGCAGGATGCGCTGGCGACCGCGCGTGAAATCGGTGACCCTGTGCTGATTACCCAGGCGCTCATCGCCTGCGGAATGGTGTGCGTCTACGCGCCCGGACTCTCCGAGCCCTACTTCGCCGAGGCAGTCGAGCTGGCCGTCGCGACCGGTGATCGGTGGAACCTGTGCCAAATCTTCAGTTACCAGGCGGTTGCAGCGGCTATGGCCGGAGAGCCGTTCGCGGCGATAGCCGCCGCCGAACAAGGACTTGACCTCGCCGACGCGATCGGTGACCGGTTCTTCTCAAGAAACTGCCGCGCCTGGCTGGGAATTTCGTTGACACTGCATGGCAATCCGGCCGCCGGCGCTAAAGTTGCCCGGTCCGCGGCCGAGGAAGCCGGGGAGGCCGGCAACCACATCCTGACGGTGTTCGGTTACGTGAGCCTCAGCGTATCGCTTTCGGCGCAGGGTCAATCAGCTGCTGCGCGGGCCGCAGCGCAGTCGGCCCTGAACACCGCGAACGCGATAGGTGGCTACCTCGCCGACGCGGTCTACGGGGTGCTCGTCTATGCCGCTCTTGCCGAAGGCGATGCCACGGCGGCGATGACCGCAGTCGAGATGGCGTTTCGCAATACGAATCCGATGCGCGAATTGTTAACGAGGAGTATCACTATGGCGCCCGAAGCGGCGTTGGCTCGTGGTGACCTGGTCGCCGCGCGTCGCTGGGCGGACGAAGCGGTCGCGCTAGTACCGGGCTGGTACCGGGCGGAGGCGCTCCTGTCTCGAGCGTATATCGCGTTGGCCCAAGGTGATCCGGGGCAGGCGGAGCGCGACGCCCATGAAGCCCTCGCTGTCGCCACCAGCGCTCAAGCCTATCTGCGGGTCGACGACACACTGGAATGCCTTGCTCGCCTTGCGGCCGGCGAGGAGAGCACCGGGTACGCGGCGCGTCTGCTCGGCGCCGCCGATGCCATCCGGCGACGCATGGAACATCCCCGCCTTCCCATGCATCAGCCCGATTATGAGGTGACGGTAGCGTCGGTGCGAGAGTCATTGGGGCAGGATGTTTTTGACTCCGCCTGGGCCGAGGGCGCCGCGCTGTCCACGGAGGAGGCCATCGCCTATGCGCAGCGCGGCCGCGGTCAACGCAAGCGCCCTGCCACCGGCTGGGGGTCGCTGACGCCGATGGAACTCGATGTGGTGCGGCTGGTGGCAGAAGGCTTGGGCAACAAGGAGATCGGCGCGCGGCTGTTCGTCTCACCCCGCACCGTGCAGACCCACCTCACCCACGTCTACGCCAAACTGGGCCTGGCCTCCCGGGTGCAGCTGGTCCAAGAAGCGGGTCGCCACTAGGGCGCTATTTCTTGGCGACCACGAACCCGCGGATGATCGCCTCGACGTCGTTGGACTCCGCCACCGCCTGCCCGTCGAAGCTGGTGATGTTCAGCTGAACCAGATACCGCTGGTTGTCCGGGCCGGAACCGGTGGCCAGCACCACCCGTTGCCAGCTGCGCATCCGCGCACCCTTGAGTTCATAAGTGCCCTGCACCATCGACGAGGGAAAGCCGTTGAAGTCGGCCTCGGAGCCGTCGAGCCGGCGAAAGCCTTGCGGCAGATCGGCATTGGCGTGCTTGATCGCCTCGGTTGGGTTGAAGTCGCCGCGCAGCCGAAGCACGATCAGAATGGCAGCCGGATAGTTGTTCCCCTTGGAGATCACCACGGCCTTGGGCGCGGTCTTCGCGTCGGGCTCCCGTGGTCCCCAGGCCGGTGGGGTGGGCATCGAGACCGTCAGGTCGGTCAGCTCACCCGGTGAGACCGGAATGCCGGTGACGCCCTCGCTGTCGAGGTACTTCGACAGCGGCACGATCGGTGTCGTCGGGGCGGCCGAGACGCTGCTGGTGGTCGAACTGGTCGTCCAGATCGACTGGTAGTCGGGGCTTTTCGGTCCACACGCCACCAGTGTCATGGCCAGGCAGAGGATTACTGCCGCGCGTGCCTGAATTGCCCGAAACGTCACAGAATCTCGCGTACCGCGTCGATAGGACGGGCCAGCCGGGTGCCTTTCGGTGTGACGACGAACGGTCGTTCGATCAGGATCGGGTGCTCGGCCATCGCGTCGAGCAATTTCTCGTCATCGGCGTCGGCCAGCCCGAGTTCGGTATACAGCGCCTCCCGCTTGCGCACCGCGGCACGCACCTCGATGCCGGCATCGCGGATCATCCGCACCAATTCGTCCCGGGACGGGGGCGTCTTCAGATAATGCACGATTTCCGGCTCGAATCCGTTGTCGCGCAACAAATCCAGTGTCTTGCGGGAGGTGCTGCACTTGGGGTTGTGGTAGATGACGGTGTGACCCGAGCCCATCTATGCGTCTCCGTCGAAAAGTCCTGTTACCGAGCCATTTTCGAAGACCGCGCGGATGGTGCTGGCCAACAGCGGTGCGATGGACAGCACGGTGAGTTGGGGGAAACGCTTCTCCTCGTTGATCGGCAGCGTATTTGTCACGATCACCTCGCGGGCTCCGCAGCCGGCCAGGCGCTCGGCGGCCGGGTCGGACAGCACCCCGTGGGTGGCCGCGATGATCACATCCTTGGCGCCGTCGTCGCGCAACAACTTGACCGCGCCGGCGATGGTGCCGCCGGTGTCGATCATGTCGTCGATCAGCACGCAGGTGCGTCCGGCCACCTCACCGACCACGCGGTTGGACACCACCTGGTTGGGCACCCGGGGGTCGCGGGTCTTGTGGATAAAGGCAAGTGGAACGCCACCTAATGCGTCGGCCCATTTCTCGGCGATGCGCACCCGGCCGGAGTCCGGGGAGACCACGACCATGTTGCTGTCGGGGTAGTTGTCGCGGATGTAGCCGGTCAGCAGGTTCTGCCCGCGCATGTGGTCCACCGGGCCGTCGAAAAAGCCCTGGATCTGGTCGGTGTGCAGGTCCACGGTCACGATCCGGTCGGCGCCCGCGGTCTTGAGCAGATCGGCCACCAGTCGCGCCGAGATCGGCTCGCGGCCGCGGTGCTTCTTGTCCTGCCGGGCGTAGGGGTAGAACGGCAACACCGCGGTGATCCGTTTGGCGCTGCCCCGCTTCAACGCGTCGATCATGATCAGCTGTTCCATCAGCCAGGTGTTGACCGGCACCGGGTTGGACTGCAGCACGAAGGCGTCGCACCCGCGCACCGACTCGTTGAAGCGCACGAAGATCTCGCCGTTGGCGAAGTCGCGCGCCGTCTGCGCGGTGACGTGGACGTCGAGTTCCTTGGCCACCTGTTCGGCCAGCTCCGGGTGGGCGCGGCCGCTGAACAGCATCAGATTTTTGCGGTTATCGGTCCAGTCGTGGCTCACCGGGCTGCCTTATGTCGGGATCGGAACAGAATCAAAACAAGAACGCCCCATCGTAGCCGGGTTGCCGGAAATTGAAATCACGATGTCGGGCCGGCGTCGGGTTTGCGGTTGGCTTCTTCGGCGGCTTTAGCGGCGGCGGTCCCGGGCCGTTTGCGCTGCACCCAGTTCTCGATGATGCGTTGCGGACCCGCCGACACCGCCAGCGCACCCGGCGGCACATCCTCGCGGATCACCGTCCCGGCGCCCGTGTACGCGCCGTCGCCGACGGTGACCGGCGCGACGAACATGGTGTCCGAGCCGGTGCGCACGTGGGAGCCGATCGTGGTGCGGCTCTTGGTGGTGCCGTCGTAGTTGACGAACACGCTGGACGCGCCGATGTTGCTGTGCTCGCCGATGTCGGCGTCACCGACGTAGGTGAGGTGCGGCACCTTGGTCCCGGTGCCGATGGTGGCGTTTTTCACCTCGACGAAAGCGCCCAGCTTCCCGTCGGCGCCGAGCACCGATCCGGGCCGCAGGAAGGTGAACGGGCCGACGGTGGCGCCGTCGCCGATGGTCGACTCCGAGCCGTGGGTGCGGATCACCGAGGCGCCGGCGCCCACGCAGACGTCGGTCAACGTGGTGTCCGGGCCGATGACGGCGTGGTCGGCGATCTGGGTGCGTCCGTGCAGTTGGGTGCCCGGGTGGATGACGGTGTCGCGCCCGATCGTCACGTCGACGTCGATCCAGGTGCTCGCAGGGTCGATGACGGTGACGCCGGCCAGCTGGTGGGCGGCCACGATCCGGCGGTTGAGTTCGGCGCCCAGTTCGGCGAGCTGCACACGGTTGTTGACGCCGGCCACCACGGCGCTGTCGTCGATGTGGCGGGCGCTGACGGTGTAACCATCGCGGCGCAGGATGGCGACGACGTCGGTGAGGTAGAGCTCCTGCTGGGCGTTGTTGGAGCTCAGCCGGGTCAGCGCCGAGCGCAGCGCGGCGATGTCGAAGGCGTAGACGCCGGTGTTGACCTCGCGGATGCCGCGCTGCGACGGGGTGGCGTCGGTCTGCTCGACGATCGCCATCACCTCATTGTCCTGGGTGCGCAGGATGCGGCCGTAGCCGTGCGGGTCGTCGAGCGTGGTGGTCAGCACGGTGACCGCGGCCTTGCCGGTTGGTTGGGCGGCGTTGTGGGCGGCGATCAGGTCGGCCAGCGTGTCGGCGTCCAGCAGTGGGGTGTCGCCCGCGGTGACGACCACGGTGCCCGCGTAGTCGTCGGGCAGTGCGGACAGCCCGCACAACACCGCGTGTCCGGTGCCCTGTGGTTTGTCCTGCAGCGCGACGTCGATGGTGCGGCCGAGGGTGTCGGCCAGCTCGGCCACCAGCGGGGAGATCCGCTGGTGGTCGTGGCCTAGGACCACGACCAGATGCTGAGGCGCCAGCTTGGTCATTGTGTGCAGCGAGTGCGACAGCATGCTGCGGCCGCCGAGCGTGTGCAGCACCTTGGGGGTGTCCGAGCGCATCCGGGTGCCGGGCCCGGCGGCCAGCACCAGGACCGCGGTGTCGGTGTCACCACGAAACGTCATCAACTCTCCTCACGTTTCGGCCGAGCGTCCGCAAATGCACGCGGATACGCCGCTAAGGGTGACATTTTGGGGACGCTCGGGGCAAAAGGCGCTCCGCCGGAAGCTCCGTCGCCAGGACTCGAACCTGAACTATCTGAACCAAAATCAGAGGTGCTGCCGATTACACCACGACGGATTGGGTGTTGGCGGTGTGCGTGCCGCCGCCCCAGAGACTTTAGTCTGCCGACGATGCCGGGCGCTTGCGGCCGGAGGAGGAGGCCGACAATCCGGTTTGAGTCTGCCGACGATGCCGGGCGCTTGCGGCCGGAGGAGGAGGCCGACAGTCCGGCTTGAGTCTGCCGACGATGCCGGGCGCTTGCGGCCGGAGGAGGAGGCCGACAGTCCGGCTTGAGTCTGCCGACGATGCCGGGCGCTTGCGCCCGGAGCTCGCATCCAGGGCGAGCTGGTGCGTCCAGTGTGAGCTGGCGGCGTCGAGTGTGAACTGAGGGCGGGATTTTCGCGATTTTCCCGCCCTGGCTGCACACTCGACGCCTCCAATGCACACTCAACGCCTTCAATACACACTCGACGCCGCCACTGCACACTCAACGCCACCAGTTCACCCGCCAAGCGGCCACCAGCACGCTTGACCGCCCGATACGCTGATCCCCGTGGCGGAACCGGACAAAGCGCCCAATCCCAATCGGGAATCCCCGGCACCCTCGGCCCCAGCCCGCACGCCGCGCGCCCGGATGACCGGCAGCGAGCGCCGACATCAGTTGATCGGCATCGCGCGTTCGCTGTTCGCCGAACGCGGCTACGAAGGAACCTCGATCGAGGAGATCGCCCAGCGCGCCAATGTGTCCAAACCCGTCGTCTACGAGCACTTCGGCGGCAAGGAGGGCCTCTACGCCGTGGTGGTGGACCGGGAGATGTCGGCGCTGCTGGACGGCATCACCTCGTCGCTGACCAACAACCGGTCCCGGGTACGCGTCGAGCGGGTGGCACTGGCGCTGCTCACTTACGTCGAAGAACGCACTGACGGTTTCCGGATCATGATCCGCGACTCGCCCGCCGCGATCAGCTCGGGCACTTATTCGAGTTTGCTCAACGATGCCGTCAGCCAGGTCAGCTCGATTCTGGCCGGCGACTTCGCCCGTCGCGGCCTGGACCCCGACTTGGCGCCCCTGTACGCCCAGGCGCTGGTGGGCTCGGTGTCGATGACCGCGCAGTGGTGGCTGGACACCCGCGAACCCAAGAAGGAAGTGGTGGCCGCGCACCTGGTCAACCTGATGTGGAACGGCCTGACTCACCTGGAGGCCGACCCGCATCTGCAGGACGAATAGAGATCAGGCTCCACGCTCGACGGCGAGACAGTCGCGGGACAGCAGGTCGTTGACCGTCTCGCGGCGCACCAGCTCGCGCACCCGCCCACGGTTCAGCGCCAGCAGCGGCGGACGGCCGACCAAGTTGGATGCCACGCCATGGTGAGCCGGAATGCCCGCGACCGCCAGCAGGTCGCCCGGCCGCACGTCGGCCGGTAGCTCGACGTCGCGGACGATCTCCTCGCCGGCCACGCAGTGCCGATCAGCCACGGTGACGACTTGGCGGTTCACCAGGGGATGCCGGTTTGCCAACGCGACCGAAACCGGATCGCCGATGCTGCCGTCGACCGTGACGACGACGCGCCCGCTGGGTCGGTTCTGCACCGAGCACACCCGGTAGAGCGCCACACCGGCTTGCGCGATGATCGCCGGGCCGGGCTCCACCACCACGGTGGGCCGCGGAAAGTGCTCGGCCGCGCAGCCTTCGTCCAGCGCGTCCTCAACGACGGCAGCCAACTCGCCGAGATCGAAACCACGGCGCTGCGGCAGCCCGCCGCCGATGTGCAGCTCGGTGAGGATGACGCCGTGACGGGCGCGGATGTCGGCCATCGCCGCGATCATCCGGTGGATCGCCTCGCCGAACCACGCGGCGTCGGCGGCGTGCGAGCCCCGGCTGGGCAAGTGGCAATGCAGCCCGACCAGGTCGAGGATGGGATGCGCCAGCACCCGGCCCACTGCGTCGACGGCCTGGCCCCGGTCCAGGGCGAACCCGAACTCGGCGCTGATTGCGGCCCAGCTGCGTTGTCCGTGCACGTCGAGGTCCGGTGTGACCCGGATGAGCACCTTTTGGCGTCGCCGGGCCAGGCCGGCCAGGTAGGCGATCTCGATGTCGGAGTCCAGCACGATGCGCCCGACGCTCACCGCGACGGCCTGGCGCAGCTCGGCGGGGGGACTTGGCGTTGCCGTGCATGACGATCCGCGCCGGGTCCACGCCACCGGCCAGGGCCACCGCCAGTTCACCCGGTGAGCTGACGTCGATGCCGAGCCCCTCCTCGCGTGCCCAGCACGCCGCCGCGGTGGCCGGCAGCGCCTTTCCCCGGGTAGACCAGCTCGACGTCCCGCAGCACCTTGCGGCAGCGGCGGGCCCGCTGCCGGAAGTCGGCTTCGTCGATCACATAGGCGGGGGTGTCGAATTCGTCGGCGACGTCTGTGAGCGGTACCCCACCGACACAGATCCGGCCTCCTTCGTCACACGACGCCGTCGTCGGCCAGAGCGCCGGGTCCAGCCGACGAGGTGCGGCTTTGCCCATGGTGGGCAGCAAATCCAGCAGTGTCATGAACTAAACGTGCGCCTCGATCCGGGCGGATTCCGCTTTGCTTACGGATCCTTGACGGCGCAGGGCCGAAAATTGACGACCTCGAACGCCCCTAGAATGGCGACATCATGACCGCACCGGGGGCTGCTAGCCCAGACACCCCGATCGCGGGGCTCGTCGAATTGGCGTTGACCGCACCGACTTTCCAACAGCTCATCGAGCGTGCCTCCGATCGCCCCACCGAACTGCCGCTGGTCGGGCCGGCCAGCGCGCGCCTTTTCGTGGCCAGCGCGCTGGCCCAACTCGGCCCGCTGCTGGTGGTCACCGCCACCGGCCGGGAGGCCGACGACCTGACCGCGGAGTTGCGTGGGGTGTTCGGCGACGCAGTGGCCGTCTTCCCGTCCTGGGAGACGCTGCCGCACGAGCGACTGTCGCCCGGCATCGACACCGTCGGCAGCCGGATGATGGTGCTGCGCAGGCTGGCTCACCCGGACGACGAGCGGCTGGGTCCCCCGCTGCGCGTGGTGGTGACGGCGGTCAGATCACTGCTGCAGCCGATGGCGCCGCAGCTGGGCCGCCAGGAACCGCTGACGCTGACGGTCGGTGACGAGATCCCGTTCGAGGACGTCGCGCAGCGGTTGGTCGAGTTGGCCTACACCCGGGTGGACATGGTTGGCCGCCGCGGTGAATTCGCCGTCCGCGGCGGGATTCTGGACATTTTCGCGCCCACCGCCGAACATCCGGTGCGGGTCGAGTTCTGGGGTGACGAGATCACCGAGATGCGGATGTTCTCGGTCGCCGACCAGCGCTCGATCCCGGAGATCGAGGTGCAGACGCTGATCGCGGTCGCCTGCCGGGAATTGCTGCTCACCCCTGAGGTGAAAGCGCGTGCGGGCGAACTCGCCAAAGAACATCCCGCCACCGAGAACACCGTCACCGGCAGCATCATCGACATGCTGGCCAAGCTGGCCGAGGGCATCCCGACCGACGGGATGGAGGCGCTGCTGCCGGTGCTGCGCCCCGACGATCATGCGTTGCTCACCGATCAGCTGGCCGACGGCACTCCGGTGCTGGTGTGCGACCCGGAAAAGGTGCGTACCCGCGCGGGCGACCTGATCAAGACCGGCCGGGAGTTCCTAGAGGCGTCGTGGTCGGTGGCGGCCCTGGGCACTGACGCGCCGGTCGACGTCGAAGCGCTGGGCGGCTCCGGGTTCGCCGAGCTGGACGAGGTCCAGACGGCGGCGGCCGCCGCGGGCCATCCCTGGTGGACGTTGAGCCAGCTCTCCGACGAGGCGGCCGTCGAGCTCGGGATCCGCCCGGCGCCGTCGGCGCGCGGACACCAGCACGATATCGACGGAATTTTCGCCATGCTGCGCGCGCACGTGGCGACCGGCGGGTACGCCGCGATGGTCGCACCCGGCACCGGCACCGCCCACCGCATGGTCGAGCGGCTGGCCGAGTCCGACATCGCCGCGGCCATGCTGGACCCGGGCGCCACACCCAAACCGGGGGTGGTCGGCGTCCTCAAGGGCCCGCTGCACGACGGGGTCATCGTCGAGGGCGCCAACCTCGTCGTGATCACCGAAGCCGACCTCACCGGCAGCCGCGCCACCGCCGTCGAGGGCAAACGGCTGGCGGCCAAGCGGCGCAACACCGTCGACCCGCTGGCGCTGAACGCCGGCGACCTGGTGGTGCACGACCAGCACGGCATCGGCCGGTTCGTGGAGATGGTCGAACGCACCGTCGGCGGGGCCCGTCGCGAATACCTGGTGCTGGAGTACGCCTCGGCGAAGCGGGGCGGCGGCTCGGACAAGCTGTATGTCCCGATGGACTCGCTGGATCAGCTGTCCCGCTACGTCGGCGGCCAGGCGCCCGCGCTGAGCCGTCTCGGCGGCAGCGACTGGACCAACACCAAAACCAAGGCCCGCAAAGCGGTGCGGGAGATCGCCGGCGAGCTGGTGGCGCTGTACGCCAAGCGGCAGGCCAGCCCGGGGCACGCGTTCGCCCCGGACACGCCCTGGCAGGCCGAGATGGAGGACGCGTTCGGCTTCACCGAGACCGTCGACCAGCTCACCGCGATCACCGAAGTCAAGTCCGACATGGAAAAGCCGATCCCGATGGACCGGGTGATCTGCGGCGACGTCGGCTACGGCAAGACCGAGATCGCGGTGCGGGCGGCGTTCAAGGCGGTGCAGGACGGCAAGCAGGTCGCGGTGCTGGTGCCCACCACGCTGCTGGCCGACCAGCATCTGCAGACCTTCACCGACCGGATGGCCGGCTTCCCGGTCACCGTCAAGGGCCTCTCCCGGTTCACCGATCCCGCCGAATCCCGCGCGGTGATCGACGGCCTGGCCGACGGGTCGGTGGACGTGGTGATCGGCACGCACCGGCTGCTGCAGACCGGGGTGCGCTGGAAGGATCTCGGCCTGGTCGTGGTCGACGAGGAGCAACGGTTCGGCGTCGAGCATAAGGAGCACATCAAGGCGCTGCGCAGCCACGTCGACGTGCTGACCATGAGCGCCACCCCGATCCCGCGCACGCTGGAAATGAGCCTGGCCGGCATCCGCGAGATGTCGACGATCCTCACCCCGCCCGAGGAGCGCTACCCGGTGCTGACCTACGTTGGCCCGCACGACGACAAGCAGATCGCCGCGGCACTGCGGCGCGAGCTGCTGCGCGACGGACAGGCGTTCTACGTGCACAACCGGGTCAGCTCGATCGACTCGGCCGCCGCGCGGCTGCGCGAGCTGGTGCCCGAGGCGCGGGTGGTGGTCGCGCACGGTCAGATGCCCGAGGAGCTGCTGGAACGCACCGTGCAGGGCTTCTGGAACCGCGACTACGACATCCTGGTGTGCACCACGATCATCGAGACCGGGCTGGACATCTCCAACGCCAACACCCTGATCGTGGAGCGCGCCGACACCTTCGGCCTGTCCCAGCTACACCAGTTGCGCGGCCGGGTGGGGCGCAGCCGGGAACGGGGCTACGCCTACTTCCTGTATCCGCCGAACGCGCCGCTGACCGAGACCGCCTACGACCGGTTGGCCACCATCGCGCAGAACAACGAGCTGGGCGCGGGCATGGCGGTGGCGTTGAAGGACCTGGAGATCCGCGGCGCCGGCAACGTGTTGGGGGTCGAGCAGTCCGGACACGTCGCCGGCGTCGGCTTCGACCTTTATGTGCGGCTGGTCGGCGAGGCGGTGGAGGCGTACAAGGCCGCGGCCGACGGCGAGACCGTCACCACCGCGGAAGAGCCCAAGGACGTGCGGATCGACCTGCCGGTCGACGCACACCTGCCGCCGGACTACATCGCCAGCGACCGGCTCCGGCTGGAGGCCTACCGGCGGTTGGCCTCGGCTCAGGACGACGCGGCCGTGGAGTCGGTGGTCGAGGAACTCAAAGACCGGTACGGGCCGTTGCCCGAGCCGGCCGACCGCCTGGTGGCGGTGGCCCGGCTGCGGCTGCTGTGCCGGGCGTCCGGCATCACCGAGGTCAGCGCCGTGTCGGCGGCGACGGTGCGGCTCTCCCCGCTGACGCTGCCGGACTCCGCCCAGGTGCGGCTGGCGCGGATGTACCCGGGCGGACGGTACCGGGCCACCACGGCTACGGTGCAGGTTCCGATTCCGCGGGCGGGCGGTATTGGCGCGGGACACATCCGTGATGTCGAATTGGTGCAGATGGTGGCTGACTTGGTGACCGCGCTGGCGGGCAAGCCGCAACAGGATGTCGGCCAGTCGAGTACGCCGAGTGAGGAGCGGCAAGGCTGATGATTGTCGTCCTGGTCGACCCCCGCCGCCCGGCGCTGGTGCCGGTGGAGGCGATCGAGCTGCTGTGCGGTCAGGTGCAGTACACCGAGGAGATGCCGATCGCGGTGCCGTGGTCGCTGCCGGATGCGCACCCGGCGTACACCGGCGAGGAGGCGCCGGTGCTGCTGTCGTCGGACCCCAAGCATCCCGCCGTCACCGCCCGGCTGGCCGCCGGTGCACGGCTGATCGCGGCACCCGAGCGGCAGCGCGGCGAACGGCTCGTCGACGCCGTCGCGATGATGGACAAGCTGCGTACCGCCGGCCCGTGGGAAAGCGAGCAGACCCACGATTCGCTGCGCCGGTACCTGCTGGAAGAGACCTACGAGCTGCTCGACGCCGTGCAGAGCGGCAACATCGACGCACTCCGCGACGAGCTCGGTGACCTGCTGCTGCAGGTCCTCTTTCACGCCCGCATCGCCGAGGACGAGGCGCTGCTACCGTTCAGCATCGACGACGTCGCCGACACACTGATGCGTAAACTCGGCAACCGCGTGCCGGGAGTGCTTGCGGGCGAAGAGATTTCGTTGCAGGACCAGCTCGCCCAGTGGGAAGAGGCCAAGGCGTCGGAGCGGTCGCGCAAGTCGCGTAACTCGGTGCTGGACGACGTGCACACGGGACAGCCGGCATTGGCGTTGGCGCAGAAGGTGATTCAGCGGGTGACCCAGGCCGGGGTGCCCGGTGAGTTCATCCCCGCTGAACTCACCACCATCACGCTGACTCCCGAGGTCGATGCGGAGAACGATCTTCGGGCCGCTGTTTTGGACTTCGTCGAGACGGTCCGCACTGCCGAGCGGGCCATCGCTGCGGCCCGGCGCGGGGACAGCATCGCCGAGGAACTCGACATGGCTCCGCTCGGCTTCGTCACCGAGGAGGAGTGGCGAGCCCATTGGCCGACGGGCGGGGGCGCGGCGGGCTACCAAACGGGGCCCGACGAGGCCCCGGAAGACTCCCTGGTCGACGTCTTGGATCCCGAGCAGGCGGCGACCGAAGCGAGTGCCGCCAAGGAATCTCGCGGTGGCGCCGCCAAAAAGCGCAAAGGCCGCCGTTAAGCGCCGAGCGTCGAGCTTTGCGCGGACTCAGGCGTTTCGCACATCAACGGACATAGCGAAGTTTGCCAACATTGGCAATAACAGCTGATTGACCGTCTTCTACGATTGCTGTCTTGCGCGGCGGCATCCCATAGTGACGAAAGTGGCGCACCAATTCTGTTTGCTGGGTGGTGCACCAGCCGGGGCCCACCCCCAAGCCGTGGGACGATGAGCGGGACGAAAACGGGTGAATGGCTCCGGCAAGGAGACCGACAGGGGAAGTTGTGTCGCCGAGACGTTGGTTGCGCGCGGTCGCCGTGATAGGGGCGACCGCGATGCTGTTGGCGTCAAGTTGTACCTGGCAACTGAGCCTGTTCATCCCCGAGGGCGTGCCGCCGCCGGCGGGGGGACCCGGTGCCGCCGGTGGACACCCACGCCCCCGGCAGGCCGGCCGACCAGTTGCGGGACTGGGCGCAGCAACGCGCGCCGGCCCTGGAGATGCCCGTCACCGCCTTGGAGGCCTATGCGTACGCCGCCCGGGTGGCCGAGGTGGAAAACCCCAAGTGTCATATCGCCTGGACGACGCTGGCCGGCATCGGGCAGGTGGAAAGCCACAACGGCACCTATCGGGGTGCGACGATCGCGCCCAACGGGGATGTGACGCCGCCCATTCGCGGTGTCCGCCTGGACGGCACCGGCGGCAATCTGCGGATCGTCGACGACGACACGGCCGCCTCGAGCGGCGCGTCTGACGACGACGGGGTGCAGCGCGCCATGGGTCCCATGCAGTTCATCGCCGAAACCTGGCGACTCTACGGGGTTTCGGCGAAAGAACACGCCAAGCCCAACGTCGACAACATCGACGACGCCGCGTTGTCGGCCGCAGGTTACTTGTGCTGGCGCGGAAAGGATCTCGGGACACCTCGGGGATGGATCACCGCGCTGCGCGCCTACAACAACTCCGGTGTGTACGCGCGGGCGGTTCGCGACTGGGCGACCGCCTATGCGGCCGGCCATCCGCTGTAGAAAGATGATCGCTGACGTTTGACGCACCCGCACGCAAAGGAGAGCCCAGTGCCGATTATCGAGCAGGTCGGAGCGCGTGAGATTCTCGACTCCCGCGGCAACCCGACCGTGGAGGTCGAAGTCGCGCTGATCGACGGGACCTTCGCACGGGCTGCGGTGCCTTCGGGCGCTTCGACCGGCGAGCACGAGGCCGTCGAATTGCGTGACGGTGGCGACCGCTACGGCGGCAAGGGCGTGAAAAACGCCGTCCAGGCCGTGCTGGACGAGATCGGGCCCGCGGTGATCGGGCTCAACGCCGACGACCAGCGGCTGGTCGACCAGGCGTTGGTGGACCTCGACGGCACCCCGGACAAATCCCGGCTGGGCGCCAACGCCATCCTGGGCGTGTCGCTGGCGGTGGCCAAGGCGGCCGCCGACAGCGCCGCCCTGCCGTTGTTTCGGTACCTGGGCGGTCCCAACGCGCACATCCTGCCGGTGCCGATGATGAACATCGTTAACGGCGGCGCGCACGCCGACACCGGCGTCGACGTCCAGGAGTTCATGGTGGCGCCCATCGGCGCGCCGAGTTTCAGCGAGGCTTTGCGCTGGGGCGCGGAGGTCTACCACTCACTCAAGTCGGTTCTGAAGAAAGAGGGGCTGTCCACCGGGCTGGGCGACGAGGGTGGCTTCGCGCCGGACGTGTCCGGCACCACCGCGGCCCTGGACCTGATCAGCCGGGCCATCGAGTCCGCCGGCTTCCAACTCGGCGTGGACGTCGCACTGGCCCTCGACGTGGCCGCCACCGAGTTTCACACCGAAGGCACCGGCTACAGCTTCGAGGGGTCGACCCGCACCGCCGAGCAGATGACGGAGTTCTATGCCGGGCTGCTCGGCTCCTATCCGCTGGTGTCCATCGAAGACCCGCTGTCCGAAGACGATTGGGACGGCTGGGCCGCGTTGACGGCCGGTATCGGCGACCGGGTGCAGATCGTCGGTGACGACCTGTTCGTCACCAATCCCGAACGCCTCGAAGAAGGTATCGAGCGGGGTGTGGCAAATGCGTTGCTGGTCAAGGTGAATCAGATCGGGACGCTGACCGAGACCCTTGATGCGGTGGCGCTGGCGCACCACAGCGGATACCGCACGATGATGAGCCATCGCAGCGGCGAGACGGAGGACACCACCATCGCCGACCTGGCGGTGGCCGTGGGTAGCGGTCAGATCAAGACCGGTGCGCCGGCGCGCAGTGAGCGGGTGGCCAAGTACAACCAGTTGCTGCGGATCGAGGAGGCGCTGGGCGATGCCGCCCGGTACGCCGGTGATCTGGCGTTCCCGCGCTTCGCGATGGACGCGAAGTAACGCAGCTTGGCCGCCCAAGTCCGATCCGAGACGTCGTTCCCCGGCATCGCGCCCGGGGAAGGCCGGCGATTCGGGTCGGGGCCGGCGCTCGGCGAACTCCTACTCCAAACCCGCGGCCAAGCCGGTCGCGCGGCCGTCGTCAAAGCCCACCCAGACCGCGCCCGACGAGAGAGCCGCGCCGCGACCCGCTCGCTGCAGGAGCACGTCGTCGAGCCGATCAAACGGTCGTTCACCGAATCGGTGGACCAGCGTTCGGATCAGCGGCTGGGTTTCACCGCACGCCGCGCGGCGATCCTGGCCGCGGTGATGTGCGTGCTGACCCTGACCATCGCCGGACCGGTGCGCACCTATTTCGCGCAGCGCACCGAGATGGAGCAGTTGTCGGCGTCCGAGGCCGCGCTGCGCCGCCAGATCGCCGAACTCGAACAGCGCAAGGGCCAGTTGGCCGATCCGGCGTACATTGCGGCGCAGGCGCGCGAGCGCCTCGGGTTCGTCAAGCCCGGCGACATCCCGTTCCAGGTGCAGCTGCCGCCGGGCGCGGCGACCCCGCAGCAGCCCGGCACCGAGGCGAGCGGTCACGCCAAAAACGAGCCCTGGTACACGGCGTTGTGGCACACCATCGCCGACGCCCCGCACCTACCGCCCGGCGCCAACCCGGCCCCCGAACCCGCTCCGGTGCCGCCGAACCCGACGACGCCCGGTGGTTGAGCCTGCCGACCTGGACGCGGTGGCCCGCCAACTCGGCCGTGAGCCGCGCGGGGTGCTGGAGGTCGCCTTCCGATGCCGCGACGGTTCCCCCGGCGTGGTGAAGACCGCCCCGAAACTGCCTGACGGAACTCCGTTTCCGACGCTGTACTACTTGACGCACCCGGTGCTGACGGCGGCGGCGAGCAGACTGGAGACCACCGGACTGATGCGCGAGATGACCGAACGACTGCACCACGACCCCGATCTGGCCGCCGCCTACCGGCGGGCCCACGAGTCGTACCTGGCCGAGCGGGACGCGATCGAAGAGCTGGGCACCACGTTTTCCGGCGGCGGCATGCCCGATCGGGTCAAATGCCTGCACGTGTTGATCGCGCACTCGCTGGCCAAAGGCCCGGGTGTCAATCCGTTCGGGGACGAAGCGCTGGTGCTGTTGGTCGCCGAGCCGGCCACGGCGGCTTTGGTTGGGGGACAGTGGCTTTGACTCGGCTCGCCGGAATCGACTGCGGTACCAATTCGATTCGCCTGTTGATCGCGGACTTCAGAGACGGGCGGCTGCGCGATGTCCATCGCGAGATGCGGATCGTGCGGCTGGGTCAAGGGGTGGATGCGACGGGCGAGTTCGCGCCGGAGGCGATCGCGCGCACCCGGGCGGCGCTGACCGACTACGCCGCGCTGCTCGCGGAACACCACGTGCAGCGGGTACGGATGGTGGCCACCTCGGCCACCCGCGATGCCGCCAACCGCGACGTCTTCTTTGCGATGACCGCCGAAGTGCTGGGCTCGGTGATCGTCGGGTCGCGAGCCGAGGTGATCAGCGGCGCGCAGGAGGCCGAACTCTCGTTCCGCGGCGCGGTTGGTGAGTTAGACGGCGCCGGAGCACCTTTCGTGGTTGTCGACCTGGGTGGCGGGTCGACCGAGATCGTGCTCGGCCAGGCCGGGGACCGCAGCGGCGAGGTCGCCGCCAGTTACTCCGCAGACATCGGCTGCGTCAGGCTGACCGAACGCTGCCTGCACGCCGACCCGCCGACCGCCGCCGAGGTGTCCGCAGCGCGGAAAGTGGTGCGGGAACGGCTCGACGTTGCGCTGCGCGCGGTGCCGGTCGAAGCCGCCCGAACCTGGGTGGGGTTGGCCGGGACCATGACCACGCTGTCGGCGTTGGCGCACCACATGACCTCCTATGACCCTGCGGTCATTCATCTTTCGCGGGTGCCGCTCGATTCGTTGCTGGACGTGTGCGACGGGCTGCTCGGCATGACCCGTGCGCAGCGTGCCGCGCTGGGGCCCATGCACGAAGGCCGCGTGGACGTGATCGGCGGCGGGGCGATCGTGGTGCAGGAGCTGGCCCGCGAACTGCACCAGCGGGCCGGTATCGGCGAGTTGGTGGTCAGCGAACACGACATCCTGGACGGCATTGTGCTGTCCATGGCGGGCGATGGGTAGGCGCCGGACCCGCTGCGCGGTCGGTGATCCCAAACCTCTTCACCAACTAAGCGGGCTGCCCTAGAGTCATGGTCATGTTCAGCAGGACTGGACGAATTCTGCTCTTGACTCAGGCCATCGCCGCAATGGTGGTCTGCTTGCTGACCGCGCCGGTGGCCACCGCGCACGATCCGGAATGCGACACCATCATGGCGGCGGGCGATCAGCTCGAAGCGGCCTTCGATCAGGTTGAACCGCAAGGGTATACGCCGCCGGGCGTAGGAAGTCAGATCCGCCAGGCCGCGCAGCCCTTGTACCAGGTGTCCGGCGTGACCGCGGTGGACCTGCGGAACTGGTCGGACATCTTGGCCGCCAAGCTCGATCACGATCGGCGCTACCTGCAGGAAGGCTCGGACGAACTCTGGTTGACGGCTGACCTCAATGCGGCGAGGAGTCATTTGCTGGCGGCGCGCCGGTACTGCACATGGTCCGTCTACACAACCGGGTGAGCGCCGAGCCGACGCGCACGCTTGCCGGCTTCGGTCCGAATTCGCCTACGCGCCACCGAATTCCGGGCGCAGCGAGCCGGCGAGCGCGGACAGCGGCACCTGGATCGTGACGGTTCCGCCGTCCATCGACCACGCCGGGTTCAGCGTTGACGATCGGCCGGGGCGGGGGTTTCCCTGCTGCATCGGCGCGTCGGGCATGTACAGAATCAGACTGTCCGGCGTGAGCGCAAAGGCCTGATACCCACCGGTGAACCCGAGGCCGTTGGGCCCCGGTGTCCATTCGGCAACGGTGAACGGATAGTTATTGGGCGGGTGCGGGGGCGCGGCGGCGTCCAGCGCCCCCGGCAGGATCGCTTCGGTGGCCGGCGGTATCGCGCTCAACGGGTTCTCTATGTCAACCTGACTCAGGACCACTGTGACGGCTTGATTCGGGACCACCTCGGCGAGGAGGTGGTGGCTCAGGCGTCTTCGTAGGCTGTGATCGCGAGCTGCTACCGCGGGTATGGCTGAGCCGGTATGAGGTGGTGCCGGTTTCGATGATGGTGCCGTGGAAGGTGAGTCGGTCGACGATCGCGGCGCAGAGTCGGGGGTCGGTGAAGGTTTTGGTCCAGCCGGAGAAACTCTCGTTGGATGCGATGGCTACTGACGCCTTTTCCTCGCGTTCAGTGAGTACTTGGAACAGCAACTCCGCGCCCCGGCGGTCGAGTTCCATGTAGCCGAGTTCGTCGATACATAAAAGATCGACGCGGCCGTAGCGGGCGATCGTGCGGGCGAGTTGCTTTTCATCGGCGGCCTCGACGAGTTCGTTGACCAGTTTGGTCGCCAGTGTGTAGCGGACGCGGAAGCCTTGCTCGGCGGCGGCGGTGCCCACACCAATGAGCAGGTGGGACTTGCCGGTGCCCGAGTCGCCGATCAGGCAGAGCGGGTCGCCTCGGCGTATCCAATCGCCTTGGGCGACGGTATGTACGGTGGCGGCGTTGATGTTTGGGTTGGCGTCGAAATCGAAGTCGCCCAACCATTTCTGACGTGGAAACCCGGCCGCTGCGACTCGCCGCAAGGTGGATCGGCGGTCCCGGTCATCGCATTCGGCCAGGAGCAGTTCGGCGAGGAAGCCGTGGTAGGTGAGCTGTTCACGCTCGGCGACTTTCACTGCTTCGTCGATCACCGCACGCACGGTCGGCAACCGCAGGCGTCGGCATGCGGAATCGACGGCGGCTTGGGCCGCTTGTGGGGTCATCCCGCGTTGGCGGCGCAGGGTGTTGGTGACTTTCGTGGCCGTGCTCATGATCCAGTCGTTCCTTCCATTCCGTCACCGGGTGGCGGTGTTGGGGGTCTGCGTTGGAGCAGCTCGTCGTAGGCCGCGACGTCAGGCAGCGGCCGGGTGTCGGGTGGCAGGCCGGCGATCACGGTCGCTGGATCAGCCAGGCGGCGCTGGGTCAGACTGACGACCCGGTAATCGACGGTATTGGCATGGTTACCGGCGTGACGGTCTGATTCGAGACCACCACCGGCGGCATGCAGGCGTGCTTCGACCGCGACCACATCCGCTGAAACGGCACCGACCGACAGGGCGGCGTGGATCCCGGCGATCACATCGGTAGCGCGCATGCTGCGGTGCAGCAGCAGCACGTCGATTAGCGAGCGAGTCCCGCCAGCATCGCCGTCGACGCGGCGGGCCTGCTGCCAGAACGCCTCGTGCGCTGCGGTGAAAGTGCCGGCGGCGCGGGCCTGAGCAAGCGCGGTGGAGCCGGGCAACGCGCCGGGTTTGCAGTGCAACACCTCCAGATAGTGGTCGAGGTTGATCGATTGCCCGTTGCGGGTCGTGACGCGTTCATGGCGTGCGGCGATAGTGCGGCCGTCGAAGACGACCAACTCCGAGGCCCGCAGCGACACCCTGACTTTGCGTCCGATCAACCGGGCGGGAACCGAGTACTTCGCCGACCGCGCCGTGATCAGCGCCGACCGGTCCACCCGTGGATGCAGCACCAGCCCCGGGTCGAACCGCTCGGCAGGCAGAGCGGCGAGATGTTCTCGTTCGGTCTGGAAGTCCTGGCCCACGGTGTGCAGCCGGCCGGTGACCCGCCGATGATCCTCACGTGCTTCGCAGCGGCGGATGTAGTCGTTGAGCTCTGACAGCGAGTCCACTTCCGGCATGGGCGTGAGCCAGGTGCGGCGGAAACGTCCGATCTCGCCCTCGACTCCGCCTTTCTCGTGGGCGCCTTTCACTCCCGGCTGGCAGTAGAACGGGTCGAACCCGTAGAACGATCTGAACAGCACCCACCGGTCGTTCTCGACCCTGCCCCGACCGCGGCCGAACACCACCGAGGTGACCGCAGACTTCAAGTTGTCGTAGCGGATATGGCGCACCGGGATGCCGCCGATCACGTCGAATGCTTCGATGTGGCCTTCGAGGAACGCCTCCTGCGACTGAGTCGCATACACCCGATGGACTGCCTTGCCGGACATCGACATTCGGAAAACGAACATGTAGCAGCGGGTTCTGACACCAGCGAGGATGACGTGAACCTCGCCGAAATCAACCTCAGCTTCAGCGCCGGGCGGGTGTTCCTGCGGCACGAACGCTTCCTGCGCCTGCTTACCGGACTCGGCGATGATCTCCGCACGACGGACCCGGACATAGTCACGCACCGACGAATACGACACATCCTCAACGCCGTGTTCATCGGCCAGACGATTGCAAATCCTTGTCGCAGTGTGGCGTTGCTTGCGGGGCGCATCCAGATCGGTCCGCAGCATCGCATCAATCGCAGGTTTGAGCGGGCCCAGTTTCGGCGACTCCCGCACCGGTGTCTTCCGCCTCGGCGGCTCCGGATTCGCCAACGCGTGCCGGACCGTATCCCGGCCAACCTTGTACTTACGAGCAAGCGCCCGAATACCCAAACCCTCGACCCGGGCGTCCCTACGTATCTGGGCGAACAGCTCCACACGACTTCCCATCCGGAACCCTCCGACAGCGAGCCAATAATCGACACGCCAACCGTCGAGGGTGGTCCTGAATCAAACCGTCACAACACACCGGTCTGAAAGAAGGTGGTCCTGAATCAGGCCGTCACACCGGTCCTGAATCAAACTGTCATAGCCAACGGGTCGACGCCCGGCTTGAACAGGTCGGCAATCATGAGCCGGCGTCCCTGGGCCATATCGAACACGAACGACCGGTAGGCGTTGTTGGCCTGAAGTCCGAACGGCTCCAACACCTCGTGAACGATCAACGACTGCACCGCCCCCGGCCCGGCGTAAAGCTGGTAATCGGCGCTCGCGCGGCTGTCCCGCGGTGCTTCCGCACCGCTGTGACGCCAACCGTCCATGAGTTTGTGGTAGAAGCCCCGGACGGCCGGACCTGAGGTGGGGTTGTCCAGCATCGGCTCCGGCAAGTCGAAGGAGATCAACCGCTCGGCTTTGAGTTGCGAGGTGACCACGGTCGTACACCGTGCCCCGTCCCAGGTCGCAGCTAGCTCGGAGCAGAACTGGTCGGCGGCCGCCGTTGCCGCAGGCGCGGTCACCAGGGTCGCCACCGACGCCACCGCCGCCAGGGCTCCCAGGCCCGCCATCACCAGCTTCATGCCGCTCACCGGCGTTGTCCCGGTAAGACGACCTTGCTGGCCAGCCAGCGGCCGCCCACCTTCTCCATGGTGATCGCGATGGCGTTCACCTCGACTCCCGGTTGGGGGGTCGAGGAGTTGGTGACCGACTGCTCGACGAATAGCAGCACCTCAACCCGGTGCGGACTCGCGGATTTGACCGCCGAGTCCAACACGGTGCCGTGCGTAGCAACCTTGTTGTCGATCATCGCCTTGCGCAGCAGCGAACCGGCCTTGGTGTATTGATCTTTGAACTCTCCGGTTGCGCCGTTGAGGATGTCGTTGAAATTCGTGTCGACCGCGTTGGGGTCGGTGCTGGTGAGTGTGACGGCGTACTGCTTTGCCGCGTCGAGGGCCTGCCTGGCGTCGATGTCGGTTTGGTGTTGCTGATACAGCAGCCAGCCCGCGTAGCCGGCCGCGGCCAGGACGGCCCCCAACAGCACCGCGGCAACCCATCGAATCGCTGATCTGATCCAGCGCCGCGGAGTGGCCAGGGCCGCGGCGGCGCGCCGCCATGGGCGGCGCTTACTTGCCTTTTCCTGCTCACCGCCGGGACCTTGGGACTGGTCGTTCTCGTCGTCCTGCTCTTCGTCGTCGTCGGCGTCGGCGTCGGCCGAGGGTCCGGACGAGGGTTCCTGGGCCGATTCTTCGTCGCCCAGTTCGGCAACGCCGGTCTGCACCGTAATTTCCACAGATCTCATACCTTCGCTGTTTGCTAGATGATTTCGACTTTGCTGGCCAGCCAGCGACCGTCAACGAGCTGCATGGTCATCATGACCCGGTTGCGGTCGATGCGCGGGCTGGGACGCACGGCGTTGGTGACCGATTGGTCGACGAAAAGCAGCACCTCGACTTTGGTCTTGGTCGCCGACTTGATCGCCGAGTCGACGACGATGCCTTTGCCCGCCGCGCCGTTGTCGATCAGGATCTGACGCAGCTGCGCGGACCCCTGGCTGTATTGGTCCTTGAATTCCCCGGTGGCCCCGTCGAGTGCCTGTCGGTAGTTCTTGTCGATGTCTTTCGAGTCGAGAGTGGTCAAGATGACGGCGTAGTTGCGCGCGGCCTCCATCGCCGCCTGACCGGCCGCGGTGGTCTCGTCGATCTGCTTGACCCGCCAGCCCAGATATCCCGCGCACCCCAGGGCCGCGACCAGCAGGGCGCCGACCATGACGGCGACGACGCGCCGGCGCCGACGTCCGGGCGGCTTGGTGCCGGCGGTTTCGCCGGTCTGATCGGCTTCCTCGGCTTTGTCGGCGCCGTCGGTTTCCTCGGTTTCCTCGGCGCCGTCGGCTTCGCACGCCTGGGCGTCGTCGGCGTCGGCAACGTCCTCGGTGGCCTCAGCGTCGTCAGCGGCGTCAGCGTCCGCGGCGGCCGCTACGGCGGGTGATGTGCTGTCCGGATCGTCCCGATCGTCCGGCTCAGCGAGATCGACCGGCCCGGCCGGATCGTCCAGCTCGGCGAGCTGGTGGAAAACGCTTTTGGTTGAGGTTTGCTTACGCACCGCGGCTCCAGGTGGGCTCTAGTTCGGTATCCAGGGCGGCATGGCCGGCCCCCCGAATGTGGTGGGCAAGGTGTACGGCGGGTACACGGGTGTGGCGTCGGTCGTTGCGTTCGGGTCGTATCCCGGCGGCGGCCCGGCGGTGTCGTCACCGGGCGGGCGGGGCGCGTTGCGGGCGCCCCGGACCAGCACCGACGGGTCGGGGTTGTTGCAGTACGTGTAGCGGTACGGTTCGGGGAAGTCGGGTAGCGACAGCACCCCGGCGGGCAGGTTGTAGTCGCAGCTGCTTTGGGGTAGATGTCCCCGATCAGCCAGAGCCCGTTGTCGTGCGCAACGCTGGTGAGCCGCTCGAGCAGGGACTCGTGGTCGGGGCGCCACAGATCCTGCAGCGCGGGGACTCGGACGTAGAGCAACTGCGAAAGAGTGGTCAGGTTGCCCAGCAACTGAACTACGTTCTGGCGGTTGTCGCCGATCAGGTTGTCGACGTCGGCCAGTTGGGATGCTCCCCGGTCGACGAGCGTCCGGAACCCGCCATCCATCTTGTTCACGCCGCCCAGGACGTTTTGCAGGTCGACCGACGTTCCCCGCAGACCCGGCGAAACGTCGCCGAAGGTGCCGAACACCGTCTGGGTGTTGCGTAACAGGCTGACGGTCTGCGGGAGCACGCCGCCGAGGGTGGACGACAAGAAGATGGAGCCGTCGAAGATCGCCGCCAGCTTCTTCGGCCCGTCGGGGCTGACCCGCAGTTCGCCGAAGAGAGCCCGGAGCTGCGTGGTGTTCAGTTGGGCCAGCGCGCCGCGGCTGTCGTCGATGATGTGCGGCAGCGACACCGGGATCGTGGTCTGCCCTTCGCCGATCAACGTGCCGTCGGTCAGATACGGTCCGCCACCGTGTTCGGGGCGGAAGTCCAGGTATTGCTCACCTGCGGCCGACAGGCCCGATACCCGCACCCGGGTATCCCGCGGGATTCGGGTGGCGCGGTCGAGGGACACCACCGCCTCCACCCCGTGTTCGGTGAGGTTGATCGCGGTTACGCGGCCGATCGGGATGCCGCGCAGGGTGACGTCCTGGTTGACGAGCAGACCGCCGGACTCCCGCAGCGACACCCGCACAGACATCTTCCTGCTGACCGGGTTGACCCCCAAGCTGCCTAGCGTGATGTAGGCAAGGGCGATCACGGTGATCACCGCGAGACCGATGACGGACATCACGATGCGGCGGTTGGCCACCGCTTTGATCAGGTCGACCCCGTGTCGAGCGGACCATTCCACCGGGTTGGGCGACGCGGTCATCGCTGCGACCCATAGATCTTGTCCAACAACAGGTTCCACTCGTACCGAATGCTGCCGATCATCAGGTGCCAGTCGGTGCCGTCGGACCAATGGAAGCCGGGATCACCGGGATAGTTCAGATCGGGCCAAGGCGCCAACGCCAGCTTCGCGATCTGGGCGTCGACGTGTAGCGCAGGCGAGTTGAAGGAGTGCATCAACACCCCGATCAGCCGGTTGAATGGATACAACGACAGATTCGGGTCGATGGCGATGTCGTTGAAGGAGCCTGCCAGGGCGTTCAGGTCGGCGACCGTGCTGCGCGTGTCAGTGCCCTGGATGGACGGGAACCGGGACAGCTGGCGGGTGATGCGTGCCATGCCGTCGGCCAGGTCGGCTATCCGCGTGGTGTTGTCGGCGATGACGGCCAGCGCCGGCGCACCGGCGACCAGCGACGCGTCGATGGTCGGCCGGCGCGCTGACACGGTGGCCGCCAGCTCGGATGTCCGGCGTAGCGCGGTATCGAGCTGAGCCGAGCGTGCCGTCAGCCGGGACAGCAGCGTCTTGCTCTCGTCCAGCAGCAGGCGGACCTTCTCGCCGCGGCCGCCCACGGCCCTGCCCGCGCCGTTGGCGATCGCCATCAGGTGCCGGGCCGAGCCCCCGTTGACCAGCAGCGCCATCGAAGTGAGCAGGTCTTCCACCGTCGGGGCGGCGCTGGTGGACGTCAGTCCGATGGTGTCGCCGTCGCGTAGCCGGGCGGCGGTTGCCCCCTGGTCCGGGCCGGGCCTGATCTGCAGGAACACGTCGCCGAGCGGGGTGGCCTGGCGCAGTTCGGCGGTGGCGCCGACATACAGGGGGACGTCGGCGTGGATTCGCGCGCGCACCCGCGCGGTGAAGTCCTGGGCGTCGATTGATTCGACTTCGCCGACATCGGCCCCCAACAGCCGCACCTTCGCCTTGGCCGGCAAGTTCAGCGCGTTGGAGAAGACCACCGTCAGTCGATAGCTGCTGCCGCGACCCGTCGGGGCGGGCAATGGCAGTGCAGACAGATCGAGGCCGCACCCGGCCAACAGCGTGACCAGCACGAAAAGTAGGCCAAATCGGCAGCCGCGGCGAACTCCCAGTGCGTATTTCATGGCGTACCACTGATCCCGTCGCCCATCAGGTCGAGCATTTTGCCCAGGCCGAAATCCGGTGCGTAATCTCGCAGCGTTCCGGTGGCGCAGCCCAGCTGTTTGAGCCCCAGCAGGTTGCAGAGCTCTTTACCGAACTGACCGTTGAGTACCAGCTTGTCGGCCAGCACGTGCACGCGGGCGCTGCCGGCGACGGGGTCGAGGATGTTGTAGAGGTTGTCGACGGTCAGCGGCGCGACATCGAGGGTTTCCGCCAGCTCCCGCTGGTTATCGTCGATCGTCCCGGTGATGGCCCGCAGGTCGGCGAACGTGTGCGTGAGCTCTTCGCGGTGTCCCTCGAGCAGTCGGGCGGCTTCGGCGAGGATCTCGTTGAGCTTCGCCCCGGTGGTGCCCGAGCCGAGGCTCTCGTCGGCCAGAATCGAGCTGAGTTGGTGCAGGTTGGATCCGAATTCGCGAATTGCGGCATCGTTCTTGGCCGCCGCTTGAGCCAAGTCGGAAATGCTGTTGACGATCGCCTGAATGTCTTTCTTGCTGTGCGCACCCTTGTCGCTGCCCACCCGCAGCGCCTGTGACAACTTCGCGAGGGTGGCTTTGATGTTGGCCCCGTTGCCGGAGGTGATCTGGGATCCGAGGTTGACCAGGTCCCCGAGCGCACCCTGACCGTTGTCATCAGCGCGCAGCGCCTTGCCCAGTTTGTCGATCATCGCGAGTGTCCGGTCGATTTCGACCGGGGTTCGGGTGCGCCCCAGACCCAGCACGTCGCCGTTCTTCAGCTTCGGCCCGCCCCGGTAGGGCGGCGTGAGCTCGACATGGCGGTCGGTCAGCAGCGAGTTCGACAGCGTCACAGCCTGCACGTCGGCCGGAATGTCAATGCTCGGATCGATCTCCAGCTCGACCTGCACGTAGCTGTCCTTGGCCGCGATGCCGGTCACCTTGCCCACCGCCATACCCAAGACCGAGACGTCGTTGCCGACGTATAACCCGACGGTGTCTTCGAAGTGTGCGGTCACCTTCATCTTCGGGTGCGTCAGGCGCGGAATCACAGCGATCGCCAGGGCGCCGACGAGCACCACGGCAGCCACCGTGGCGGCGACGATGATCTTGACCCGGCGGCTCATTGGCAGTCCTTGAAGTACTCGACCAGGTTGAACTGTCTCGCCCGCCCGCTGATCGCGCACATCCAGGAGTCGACGAGCACACCGGCTGGGAGATTGAGGTCGAGGTAGTTGCCGTTGCCGGTGGTGTTGGCCAGGTTGCGGACGGTGATCGGCATCGACTGCAAGATGTTGCGGACCAGGGCGTCGTGGCTGTTGATCATCGCGGTGAACTCCCGCGCATTGGCGAGCAGCTTGTTGAGTTCCGGTTCGTCGGCCAGGATCGTCTTTGCCCGGTCGACGAGTGTGGTGGCGCTGGCGAACAGTCGCTGCACGGCCGCACGCCGCGTGGCGATTTCGGCCAGCAGGTCACGGCCCTGCAGCACCAGCACCCCGAGATCGGCCTTTTGGTTTCGCAGCATCGTCGTCAGCGTCTCGGTGTTGGACAGCAGGGTGCCCAGTTGATCGCGCCGATCGGAGATGACGGTGGCCAGCGACTGCAGGTTTTCCAGCGCCTCCGGTAGGGCGTCGGGCAGTCCCTGCAGGTTCTGGGTGAGCGATCGCACCGATTCGACGACGCGGTCGGCGTCCACGGCTTCGAAGGTGCTGGTGGCGCCGGCGAGGGTCCGTTGCAGATCGAAGGGAACTTCGGTGTTGGCCAACCTGATGGTTCGGTCCTTCAGCTCGCCGCTGCCGGCCGGGGTCAGGGCGAGGTAGCGCGACCCCAGGATGGTGGTCATATTGATGCTGGCCTGCGTGTCGGCACCCAGATGTGTGCCGTTTTTGACGTTGAACGTGACCACCACGTGGTCGCCGGCGAGTTTGACGCCCTCGACGGTGCCGACCTGGATACCTGCGATGGTGACCTGGTTGCCCTTGTTGATCTGAGCGGACTGGGCGAACTCACCTTGGTAGCGGGTCGTGCCCACATTGAGGCTGCCGAACAACACCACCCCGCCCAGCAGCAGAGCGATGACGGTTAGCCCGATCATTCCCAGCCAGGTCTTGTTGTAGGACTCGATGGGTCGCTTGAGTCGTTTGAGTAGCTTGCGCACAGCTGAGGTCGGTTGAACATCGCGGTTACCTGCATACCGGTGAGTGCTTGATCTTGTTGAGGTAACCCGGGGTGACGCCATCGCCCGGGGTGGCCGACGCTACGAACGCGCGGAACCAGTGGAACAGGCCGCGCCACAGGCTGAAGTCGATGTCGCACGCGTAGCCGTTGATGTAGCTGCCCGCCTGGGTGCCGCGGGCGAGCGCCTTGAGCATGGCAGGGATGTTGGCTGCCATGTAGGACAACCGCTGATGCCCTTCGTGCAGGCCGTAATCGAGTAGACCGGGTTCGCGGCTGACGAATTGCTGCAAGTCGGGGGGTGATGTTGTTGACGATCGTCGCCAGCCGGCCAACCGTGAAATTGACCGATCCCACTGATACGACCAGTTCCTGGCGGCGGGCCGCCAATTCCGCCATCACACCGCGGGATTCGCGGATCATCGTCTGCAGGTTGGTGTTCTGTGCGGCCAGACTGTCCGTGAGAGTGTTGAGGTTGCCGATCAGATCACCGAGGACCTCATCGGGTCCGGCCAGTGTTTCGGCCAGCGTCGAGGTCTGGGTGGTCAACACCAGAATCGAGCTGGAATCCCCCTGGAACGCTTGGATGATGGCGTTGGTCAGGTTGTCCACCTGCTGAGGATCCAACTGGGTGAACAGCGGCTCGAACCCGTTGAGCACGTAGGTGATGTTGAGCGACGGGTTGGTGCGCTCCCGGGGTATCTGGCCGCCGTCCTTCAGCGGCAGGTGGTTACTGCCCGGACCGGGCGACAGCCCCAGGTAGCGCTGTCCGATGATGTTCTGGTAAGTCACCGACGCGATCGTGTCGGAATACAGGACCTGGTTGCGCTGCACCCGGAAGGTGACCTTGGCCAGGTTGCCGTCCAGCAGGTCGAGCTTGTCCACTCGGCCGACCCGGACCCCGGCCACCCGGACGTCATCGCCGACTTTCAGTCCGGAGACATCGGTGAAAATCGCCGAGTAGGTGTTCGTTTCACCGGAGACCTCGCGCCGCATGGTGCCGAACACCATCCAGGTGACGGTCACGGCGAAGATCAGGAAGATCACGGTTCCGATGAATGGCTTGCGGTAACTCATTGGCCGCCTCGCAGATCCGACGTGATGTGGACGGTCGAGTCGCGCGCCACCGGGCCCAACAACAGCACGACGGTCGAATTCGCCGGTCCGCCGCCCACGATGCGGCCGAGTTGATCCTTCTCTTCGTGGCTGCCGACCGGACCGACATTGCCGCCGATGACCGCGCCCGGCAGCATCGCCCCTTCCGCGGGAAATCCCGGCGCCGGGGCGGCCGGGACGCCGGGGGCGGCTGGGGCGGCCGGGGCTTCGGTGGCCGGCGACCCGGGACCGCCGCCCAACTGTGCGGAACCGGGTGGGAAGGGCGGTAACTGACGGGGTCCCGGTGCAGGTGGCACCGGCCCTTGCGGATCGTCCGGCATGGAGTGTCGCGGCGGGGTCACGTTGGGGCGGTTCTCGGTCACCCCGGGCGGGAGAGTAACGCCCTGCGACCCCAACGCCGGAGACAGGTCCGGAGCCGTCGGGACTTCCGGCGCGGTCTGGCAGCTGGGGCCGGCCAGCGCCCCGTAACGGGGGCAGTCGGCGCGGACGTAGCGCCGGCTCGGGGTGAGCGCGACGACGGCCTTGATGGTCAGCCGGTTGCCGTCCGGATCCCAGCCTTCGTCGTACAGCTTGTTCGCGAACACCTTCATCCGGGTGGCTATGCCGTGGAAGTCGCGGGCGTGCTCGCCGAGCACACCGAGGGCAGGTGTCAGCTCGGTGCTGATGGTGATCAGCCGGTCGGTCTGATGATCGAAGGAATCGCCCAGTGTGCCGACGGTGCCCAGACCCCCGGACAGGAAATCGGTCAATTGCACCCGCTTCTCGGCGAAGGTCCGCATCGGCCGAATCGAGCTGTCCAGCGCGTCGAAGAGTTCGGGCGAGGCACGGCGCAGGCCTGCCGCGGCCGCGGTCAGCGCCGACAGCGTGGACGGCCCGCTGGCATCGGCGCTGACCACCGTGTTCAGCTCCGCCAGAATCTGGTTCAGGTCGCGTCCGGCGTCGGTCAGCTGCTGGCCGCGGCCGCGGGTCGCCTCACTGAGTGCTTCCAGAACCCCGATGGTGTGGTCGTTGCGATCGCGCGCGACGTCGAACAGCAGGTCGTGGAGTTTTGCCAAGACGTTCTGGAACAACACCGTGGGCAGTGACTTGTCCTCGCGCACCACCGAGCCGTTGCGCAGCGATGCCGAGCCCTTCCCGTTGTCGATCAATTGCACCGCCGACACCGCGAACAGGTTGGCCGGCACCACCCGTGCGGTGACGGTGTTGGGGATCCCGGCGGCGTATCCGGGCTTCAGGTCGACATGGACGATATTGGGCTGTCCGTTGCGGGACGGGGAAATGCTGGACACCATCCCGACCAGCACCCCGCGGAACTTCACATCCGAACGCTCCGGCAGACCGTCGCCGATATTGACCAACTCGATGTTGACGCGCACCAGTTTGTCGAATGTGCCTTTCGATTTGGCGACCATGGCCGCCGCGATCAGGAGCGTGACAATCGTCAAACACACGCCCACGAAGACAAGGCTCCGGTTGGACGGGCTGCGGGGGTCGAAATCGTATGAATTCGGCATCGCTACCCGCCGAACCTCGCCCCGGACTCAACACCCCACAGCGCCATGGTCAGCAGCATGTTCGCGATGATCACGACGGTCAGACTCGATCGCATGGCCCGCCCCGCGGCTATCCCGACCCCGGCGGGACCGCCGCTGGCGAAAAAGCCGTAATAGCACTGCATCGTCGAGGAGATGAAGACGAAAATTACGGCCTTGATGGTCGCGTACACCACATCGCGGCCGCTGAGGCCCACGGAGAAATAATGCAGATACGACCCGGGGGCCTGACCGTTGGCCATGCTGACCAGCTGGCTGGTCAAGTAGGTCAAACCCAGGGCGGTCAGGAATAACGGGATGACCGCGATGACGGACGCCGTGACCCGGGTGACCACCAGGTAGGCCACGGAATTGATGCCGAGCACCTCGAGTGCGTCGATTTCGTCGTTGATTCGCATCGCGCCCAGTTGCGCGGTGAACCGGCATCCCGCCTGGGCGATGAACGCCATCGCGATCATCACCGGCGCCAGTTCGCGCGTCGTGGCGAACGACGAGATCAGGCCCGTCGCCGGGCCGAGGCCCAGCAGATTCAGCGCGTTGTAGCCCTCGACGGCCACCAGCGCGCCGGCCGTGATCCCCAGTACCGCTGCGACGTTGACGGTGCCGCCGCCGACGACGATCGATCCGTTCCCCCCAGGAGATGTCGGCCAGCAGTCGCAGCATTTCCCGCCGGAAGTCGCGCAGCATGCCCGGGATCGAGGCGACGATCTTGCCGAAGAAATAAACCATGTGGCCGGCCCGGCCCACCCCATGGCCCATGGCGCCGGCAGCCTTGATCAGCTGAACACGGCTCGGATTTTTTGAACGCCGCGGGGGCAGCCATGTTAGATGGTCTGCCGCGGGAAGATGAGCAGCCACATTTGGCTCATCAGCACGTTGACGATCATCAGCAGCAGCACGGATTCGACCACCGCTGCGTTCACCGAGTTCGCCACGCCGGCGGGGCCGCCGCGCGTATCGAGGCCCTTCTCACAGGCCACGATCGCCACGATCACGCCGTAGACCACCGCTTTCAACATTGCCAACACCAGGTCGTCGACGGTGGCGAACGAGGAGAACGTGGCGATGAACGATCCCGGAGCGCCGTTCTGCATATAAACGTTGAACACGTAGCCCGCGAGGTAGCCGACAAACATCGTCGTACCCGTCAACGCAATCCCGATCAGGATGACCGCCGCCAGTCGGGGAACCACCATGCGCTGCAGCGGGGAGACTCCCATCACCTCCATCGCCGCGATTTCCTCGCGCATTGTCCGGGCGCCCAGGTCCGCGCAGACCGCCGAGCCCACCGCCGCCGCCATGATCAGCGCCGCCACCAGCGGCGCCCCCTGCCGGATGATCACCAGCCCATCGGCGGCGCCGGACAGCGAGGCGGCGCCGACCTGTCCGGCCAGCAAACTGAACTGGATGGACAAGGTGACGCCGATCGGGATGGTCACCAAAACGGTGGGGGTGAACGCCGTGCTGGTCATGAACCAGGTCTGCTCGATGAACTCCCCGAACATGAACTTACGGGTCACCAGGCCGACGAACAGGTACTGGATGGCCCGCACCCCCAGCACGAACTGCTTACCGACTGTGTTCAGCGATAAGAGCGGGTGATTGCGCACATAGCGGCGAAACCAGTCGATGACTTCGCCGATGGCCGAACGCTCGACAGCTCGCGCGGGCGGATCGACGGCAGCGGTCAAGTCACCTCCCCCCGACCAGGTGGAACCAGGATTAACTTGCGTGCAGACCATAGCAGTCGGGCCAGCTTGCGGCCAGCATTTTGCGGCAGGAGTTTGCCGGACCATGGCGGCGTCGAACTCGGGCGTCGCACGGCGGCTGATCGCAGGGATCCGCTCAGCCTTTCCGGCGTGTGACGATGCGGGCGGCTCACGCCTCGAACCGGTAGCCCATCCCGGACTCGGTCAGCAGATGCTTGGGATGGGACGGATCGTCCTCGAGCTTGCGCCGCAGTTGCGCCAAATACACACGCAGATAATGGGTTTCGGTCGCATACGCCGGACCCCACACCTCCTTGAGCAACTCCTCGCGGCCCACCAGCTTGCCCCGATTGCGCACCAGCACGTCGAGCATGCCCCACTCGGTGGGCGTGAGATGCACCTCGGCGCCGTTCTTGGTCACCTTCTTGGCGGCCAGATCCACTGTGAACGAATCCGTTTCGACGACCGGCTGCTCCACCTCCAACGCGGTGGTGCTGCGGCGCACCGCCGCCCGAAGCCGGGCCAGGAATTCGTCCATCCCGAAGGGTTTGGTGACGTAGTCGTCGGCTCCGGCGTCCAGAGCCTGCACCTTGTCCGACGCGTCGGTGCGCGCCGACAGCACGATGACAGGTGCGCTGAGCCAGCCGCGCAACCCGCCCAGCACTTCGATGCCTGAGATGTCGGGCAAGCCGAGGTCCAGGATCACCACGTCCGGGGGATGTTCGGCGGCGGCGCGCAACGCTCCGGCGCCGGTCGACGCGGTCACCACCTCGTAGCCGCGCACCGACAGGTTGATCCGCAGCGCACGCAGGATGTGCGGTTCGTCGTCGATCACCAGTACGCGAGTCAACGGACGTCCTTCGGCGGCGCAGGTAGATCCACCGTCACCGTCAGCCCGCCGCCCGGGGTGTCGCCGGCAGCGATCACGCCGCCCATGGCCTCGACGAAGCCGCGTGCCACCGACATGCCCAGGCCCACCCCGGTGCTGTTGTCGTGATCGCCGAGGCGCTGAAAGGCGCCGAAGATCTCCTCTTCGGTGCCCGGCGGGATGCCCGGGCCCTCGTCGATGACGTTGATGAGCACTCGATCCCCGACCCGACCGGCGTTGACCCGGACCACGGAGCCCGGCGCGTAGCGCAGCGCGTTGTCGATCAGGTTGGCCAGCACGCGCTCCAGCAACCCGGCGTCGGCCAGCACCACCGCGTCGCCGACGTCGACCTTGACGCGGTCGATCGCGGATCGGACGAATCCGGTTGCGCCCCTGCTGATGCTGACCAGCGCACGCTGTACCACCTCTTCCAGATACACGCGGTTCAGGTCGGGGCGCACCACGCCGGCGGCCAGTCGCGACGAGTCGAGCAGGTTGCCCACCAGGGCGGTGAGCTGGTCGATGGATTCCTCGATGGTGGCCAGCAATTCGGCGGTGTCCTCGGGGGGAGAAGGCGACATCACCGGCGCGCAGGCTGGACACCGCGACCTTGGCCGCCGCCAGGGGGGGGTGCGCAGATCGTGGCTCACGGCCGACAGCAGGGATCGCCTGAGGTCGTCGGCGCGCACGATGGCCTCGGCGCGGCTGGCCTCTTCGGTGAGTTCGCGCTGCCGGACCAGGCCGGCGGCCTGTTTGGCGACCGCACCGAGCACCCGCCGATCTCGCACCGAGAGTTTGCGGCCGGCCAGCAGCATCCAGAATTCGTCGTCGCCCACCTCGATCGCGGTGTCGGCGGAATCGACTGTGGTACAGGGATTCTCACCGACCGCCGCGACGACCCGGCTCTGGCCGCCCTGCTCGCGCAACATGGCGACCGCGCGCTGCGCATATGTCTCACGCACCCGCTCCAATAACGTCTGAGGATCCGCACCGCGCAGCACCGAACCGGCGAACAGCGTCAACAACTCGGCTTCCTGCGAGGCCAGCCGGGCCTCGCGGGCGCGTTTGGCCGCGCCGTCGACCAGAACGGCCACCGCCACCGCGATCATCAGCAGCACCAGTTCGGTGATCGCGCTGTTGGGTTCGGAGATGGTGAAGCTGTGCCGGGGTGCGATGAGAAAGTAATTCAGCAGCAACCCGGACAGGACCGCCGAAAGTATCGCCGGCGCAACACCTCCCAGCAGACCTACCAGCAGCACCCCGATGAAGAACAGGGCGCTCTCGCCGCCGTTGTTCAGGAACCGGTCCAGTTCGCTGACGGTGACCACACAGATCATCGACGGGATGACAACGGCGGCCAGCCAGGACGCGACGCGCCGGGTCGGCGGTGCGATCGGTGCGGTGCGCACCCCGCGCCGGGACTCCTCGTGCGTGACGAGATGCACATCGATCTTGCCGGAGTGCTCCACGATGGATGGGCCGATGCCCTCGTCGAAGATGCGTGCCCAGCGGGGACGTCTCGAGGTTCCGATCACCAACTGAGTTGCGTTGATCTGTCGGGCGAAATCGAGCAGCGCCGAGGGCACGTCGTCACCGAGCACGGTATGCAGCGAGGCGTCCAGACTGTTGGCCAGCTCGCGCAGTTTGCCCATCCGGCCTTCGGAGAGGCCGACCAGACCGTCGCCGCGCAGCACATGCACCACCATCAATTCGGCGCTGGACTTGGAGGCGATCCGCGACGCGCGCCGCACCAACGTCTCGGACTCGGGACCGCCCGTAACCGCCACCACGACGCGCTCGCGCGCCTCCCAGATGTCGGTGATCTTGTTCTCCGCCCGGTATTTCGCCAACGCGGTGTCGACCTGGTCGGCCAGCCATAGCAACGCCAATTCCCTTAGGGCGGTGAGGTTTCCGCGGCGGAAATAGTTGGACAGCGCGGCGTCGATGCGTTCGGACGTGTACACATTTCCGTGGGACAACCTGCGCCGCAGGGCTTCCGGCGTGATATCGATCAGCTCGACCTGCGCGGCCTGGCGCACGATGGAGTCCGGGATGGTTTCCTTCTGCTCGATGCCGGTGATCTCGGCGACAACGTCGTTCAGGCTTTCCAGGTGCTGAATGTTGACCGTGGAGATCACGGCGATGCCGGCGTCGAGCAACTCTTCGACGTCCTGCCAGCGCTTGGGGTTCTTGCTACCGGGGGTGTTGGTGTGCGCGAGTTCGTCGACCAGGACCACCTGCGGACGGCGGGCGAGCACCGCGGGAACATCCAGTTCCGGGAAGCTGGTACCGCGGTATTCGATGTAGCGCGGCGGGATGACCTCGATACCGCGCAGCATTTCGGCGGTTTTCGCCCGGCCGTGTGTCTCGACCACGGCGGCCACCACGTCGGTGCCGCGTTCCAGGCGCCGGTGCGCCTCGCCGAGCATCGCGAAGGTCTTGCCGACCCCCGGTGCCGCGCCGAGATAGATGCGCAGCTCGCCGCGTTTGGCCCGGGGGTCGCTGGCGCTCACGTCAACCATCATCCCTCCCGCGGGGCTGGTTCGGACCGCGAAACCGCCGTCGGGTTCGCACCGGCGACGGGGTCATCGCTGCTCGAAGCGGTATCCCATGCCCGCCTCGGTGACCAGGTGGATGGGGTGGGATGGGTCGGGTTCGAGCTTGCGCCGCAGCTGGGCGAGGTAGACCCGCAGGTAGGTGGTTCCGGTCGGGTGGGTAGGTCCGCGAACCGCGTCCAGCAGCATCTCGCGCTGCACAAGCCTGCCGCGGTTGCGCGCCAACAGCTCAAGGATGTTCCACTCGGTGGGCGTCAGGTGTATGTCGGCTCCGTCCCTGGACACCTTCTTGGCCCGCAGGTCGACGGTGAACGAGGCCGTCTCGACCACCTGCTCGGCGGCATCGGCCACCTTGGCGCGTCGGATGGCGGCCCGCAACCTGGCCAGAAACTCTTCCATGTCAAAGGGTTTGGTCACGTAATCGTCTGCGCCGGCATCCAATGCCTGCACTTTGTCGCTTGGTCTGGAGCGGTCCGACAACACCAGCACCGGTGCGGTGGTGCGTCGCCGCAGCTTTCGCAGCATCTGCACGCCGGGCATATCCGGTAGCGCGAAATCCAGCACCGCGACGGCCGGGTCGTGTGTGACCGCGGCACGCAGACCGGCGGCGCCGGAATCGGCGGTGACCACCTGGTAGCCCTGCCCGGCCAACGCGTTGCGCAGGGACCGCAGCAGGTGTGGTTCGACGTCGACCACCAAGACCTTCACCAACGGTGTCATTGCCCGAGTCGGCGGGCTAGTGGCTTACCGGGTACTTGCGGTCCAGCTCGAGGTTGACTCGCAGGACGTTTACCGCCGGCTCGCCCAGGAATCCGAGTTCCCGGCCCTCCTGGTTGTCGCGGATCACGGCACGCACCTGTTCGGCGCTGATACCGCGTGCCTTGGCGACCCGTGCGGCCTGCAGGTCTGCGTAGGCCAGAGAGATGTGCGGGTCCAGGCCGCTGCCGCTGGCAGTCACCGCGTCTGCGGGTACCGCCGGGTTGGCGGCTGCGGCGCCGCGGATCGGAACGATCTGGCCGGTGGAGTAGTCCTCGCCGTATTTGGCGCACTCGACCCGCACACCTTCGAACATGGTTTGAAACGGCGCCGTCGTGGTCTGGCACGGTTCGTTGATGCTGACGACGTGAGTGGGATGCACGACGTTGCCACGTTGGTCGCGGGGACCGAGCACCGACAGCACCGCGCCCACCCCGCCACCGGTGCAGAACGGACGGGAGCCGTCCACGCCTTCCAGCCGGCCTATCGCGGCACTGCGCGTGCACACCTGGGTCAGCAGGCTGGGTTTGAACCCGGCGTCGGATGCGGATTTTCCGGCCGCCAGCAGCGCGGGGTCCGCGGGTGTGTCGACGATGCTCTCCGGTCCCAGGTTGCTTGCACCCGAGGAGAGCGGATCATATCCGGCGCCCGCGGCAGAGGGGCGGCTCTGCAGGTACTGCGGCAGCGGGTTGCCGTCCTTGTCGGTGAACTGCTGGCCGATCAGCTCGCTGCCGACCGGTGTGCCGTGGGCGCGCAGGATCGAACCCTCGGCGTTGTCGTGCAGTCCCGGCAGCAGAGCGACCAGCCAGACGAACAGCGGGTAGCCCAGGCCGGTGATCACGGTCAGCACCAGCAGCGCGCGTAACGCGGCCCAGTGCAGGCGGACGAAATTGGCGAGTTTCATGTCAGGACATCCCGGGGACGAATTGGATAATCAGGTCGATCAGCTTGATCCCGATGAACGGCGCGACGATGCCGCCGAGGCCGTACACGTAAAGGTTGCGGCTCAACAGCTTTGAGGCGCTGCTCGGCGTGTAGCGCACACCGCGCAGCGACAGCGGGATCAGCAGGATGATGACGAGCGCGTTGAAGATCACCGCCGACAGGATCGCGGATTGCGGGCTGTGCAACCGCATCACGTTGAGCACGTCCAGGCCCGGAAACAGGATGACGAACATCGCCGGGATGATCGCGAAATACTTCGCGATGTCGTTGGCGATGGAGAAGGTCGTCAGGGCTCCGCGGGTGATCAGCAGCTGCTTGCCGATCTCGACGATCTCGATGAGTTTGGTGGGGTCGGAGTCCAGATCCACCATGTTGCCGGCCTCTTTGGCCGCCGAGGTGCCGGTGTTCATCGCGACCCCGACGTCGGCCTGGGCCAGTGCGGGCGCGTCGTTGGTGCCGTCGCCGGTCATCGCCACCAGCTTGCCGCCTTGTTGTTCGCGCTTGATCAGGGCGAGCTTGTCTTCGGGTGTGGCCTCGGCGAGGAAGTCGTCGACACCGGCCTCGTCGGCAATTGCCTTGGCGGTCAACGGGTTGTCGCCGGTGATCATCACCGTGCGGATGCCCATCCGGCGCATCTCGTCGAAACGCTCCCGCATGCCTTGCTTGACAACGTCTTTGAGATGGATGACGCCCAGCACCGCGGCCTTGCCGTCGCGGCTCTCGCCGACCACCAGGGGGGTGCCGCCGCCGGCCGCGATGCCGTCGACGACATCGCCGAGCTGGTGGGGCACCGTACCACCTTGTGCGCGTACCCATTCCGCGACCGAGTTGGCCGCCCCCTTGCGCAGCAGGTGCCCCTCCAGATCGACGCCGGACATCCGGGTCGAGGCGGAGAACGCCACCCACTGGGCCTGCGCGAGTTCGCCGGGCGTGCGGGCACGCAGCCCGAAGTTGCGTTTGGCGAAGACGACGATCGAGCGCCCTTCCGGGGTCTCGTCGGACAGGCTGGACAACTGCGCGGCGTCGGCCAGTTCGTCCGGGGAGACGCCGTCCAGCGGGATGAAGGCACCGGCCTGCCGGTTGCCCAGGGTGATCGTGCCCGTCTTGTCGAGCAGCAGGGTGTTCACGTCGCCCGCGGCCTCGACCGCGCGCCCCGACATCGCAAGCACGTTGCGCTGCACCAGCCGGTCCATGCCGGCGATGCCGATGGCCGACAGCAGCGCACCGATCGTGGTGGGGATCAGGCACACCAGCAGCGACACCATGACGATGCCGGATACGCCGTTTACGTTGAGCGCCTGGGTGTCTGCCACACCGGGATTGTTCACCTTGGAGTAGACCGCCAACGGCTGCAGCGTCGCCACGGCGAAGACGAAAATGATCGTCAACGCGGCCAGCAGAATGTTCAGCGCGATCTCGTTCGGTGTTTTCTGCCGGTTGGCGCCCTCGACGAGCGCGATCATCCGGTCGATGAAGCTTTCGCCGGGCTTCTGGGTCACTTTCACCACGATCCGGTCGCTGAGCACCGTGGTGCCGCCGGTGACCGCCGAACGGTCACCGCCGGATTCGCGGATCACCGGCGCCGACTCACCGGTGATCGCTGACTCGTCCACCGAGGCGATGCCCTCCACCACGTCGCCGTCGCCCGGGATCACCTCGCCGGCCTCGACCACGACGATGTCGCCCTGCTGCAGCAGGGGCGCCGCAACCTGTTCCTCCACCGCCGCACTGCCGGGTTCCCAGTTCTTGAGTCGCCGGGCCAAGGTCTGGGTTTTGGCCCGGCGCAGCGTTTCGGCCTGCGCCTTGCCGCGACCCTCGGCTACCGCCTCGGCCAGATTGGCGAACAGCACGGTCAGCCAGAGCCAGACCACGATGAGCCACGCGAACCAGGTGGGGTCGATGATCGCCAGCACGGTGGCCCACACGGCGCCGAGTTCGACGATGAACATCACCGGATTGCGCCACAGCGTCTGGGGATTCAGTTTGTGCAGCGCACTGGGCACCGACTTCCACAGTATCCGCGGGTCCAGCAAGCCGCCTTGCACGCGTTTGGTGTTGGCGGCATGCGCGGTCTCCTGGTGCGCCGAAACCACCGAGTTGGCTTTGGGTTTGGTGGTGGCTGTCATCAATGTATTCCTTCAGCGAGGGGCCCGAGCGCGAGCATGGGCAGGAAGGTCAGGGCAACGAGAATCAACGTGACGCCGGCAACCATCCCGACGAATTGCGGGCGGTGAGTGGGCAGCGTTCCCACCGACGCCGGGGTGGAGCCCTGTTTGGCCAGCGAGCCGGCCAGGGCCAGCACGAGCACGATCGGCAGGAACCTGCCGAACACCATGGCCAGACCCAGGGCGGTGTTGTACCAGGTGGTGTTGACGGTGATGCCGGCGAACGCCGAGCCGTTGTTGTTGGCCGCGGAGGTGAATGCGTAGAGCACCTCCGAGAGCCCGTGCGGCCCGGTGTTGAGCATGCCGGCGCGCTCACCCGGCAGCGCCATCGCGACCGCGGTACCGGTCAGCACGATCAGCGGAGTGACGAGGAAATACCCTGCGGCCAACTTGATTTCGCGCGGGGTGATCTTCTTGCCGAGGTATTCGGGCGTGCGGCCGACCATCAAACCGGCGACGAAGACGGTGATGACCGCCAGGATCAGCATGCCGTACAGACCCGAGCCGGTGCCGCCGGGCGCGACTTCACCGAGTTGCATGTTGAACATCGTCATCATCCCGCCGAGGCTGGTGTAGGAGTCGTGGAACGAGTCGACGGCACCGGTGGACGTGAGGGTCGTCGAGGCGGCGAACACCGCGGAATTCGGCACACCGAACCGCTGCTCGACGCCTTCCATCGCACCGCCGATTGCGGCGGGCACCGTGCCGTGGTGCTGCAACTGGAACCACAACGTGAGCGACACGCTGATGGCGTACAGCGACGCCATGACGGACGCGATGGCGTAGCCCTGCTTGTTGTTGCCCACCATCCGACCGAACGTGCGGGGCAGCGAGAAGCTGATCACCAGCAGCAGGAACGTCTCCAGCCAGTTGGTCCACGCAACCGGGTTCTCGAACGGGTGGGCGGAGTTGGCGTTGTAGAACCCGCCGCCGTTGGTGCCGAGTTCCTTGATGGCCTCCTGGCTGGCCACCGGGCCGCCGGTGACCGTCTGCTGGGTGCCGTTGAGGGCGGTGACCACCTGATCGTGCAGGTGGAAGTTCTGGATCGCGCCTCCTGCTACCAGCAGAACGGCCGCCAGCACCGATAGCGGCAGCAGGATGCGAAGCGTGCCGCGCACCAGATCTACCCAGAAGTTGCCCAGATCGCCGGTGCGCTTGCGCACGAATCCACGTACCAGCGCCACCGCTACCGCCATGCCCACGGCGGCCGAGACGAAGTTCTGCACCGCCAGGCCGGCCATCTGCACCAGGTGACCCTGCGTTGATTCGCCGGAGTAGGCCTGCCAGTTGGTGTTGGTGACGAAGCTGATCGCGGTGTTCCACGCCAGCGCGGGGCTCATCGGGGTGGCGGGATCGTGCAGGTGCAGCGGGAGCTTGCCCTGGACGAGCTGCAAGCCGAACAGGAACAGGATGCTGACCGACGAGAACGCCAGCACGCTGCGGGCGTAGGGGCCCCACGTCTGTTCCGCCCGGGAATCGACCCCGATGAGCCGGTACACCCACGACTCGACGCGCAGATCCTTCTTCGAGGAGTAGACCCGGTACATGTAGTCGCCGAGGGGCACATGCACCACGGCCAGCGCAACGACCAGAACGACGAGGTAGATGATCCCCGCGGTAGTGGTGCTCACTAGAATTTCTCCGGAAACAGAAGGGCGCCAGCGAGATACAGCGCGATGACGACCGACAGCGCCAAGCCGATTATGTTCTGGTAGCTCACAGCCGCTCGACCAACTTCTGGGTCAGGCCGAGCAGCGCGAACACCGCCACTGTCAGCGCGATGTATGCCAACACGCCCATCTCATCTCCGTTCCGTGCGTAGTCCGCTTCAGCAAGCATTCTCGTCGAGGTTGCGCACACCTCAAAGGCCAGCTGGAAAGCTAGATCCGGCGGGGTGAGCCCGAAGTTCGATTGACGCTTTCCTAACGCCCCCACCCGGCACATTTACGGTTCCTTAACGGCCCCGGTGACGCATGACACAGTGCTTTAAAAACCTGAAAAACGGCGCCACTCCTGGCGTCCGGTGCGTTGACGGCGGCCGAGCACCGGGCCACCTGGTCGGATGCCTATGCGCGGCTGGGCAGCATCTGCGTCTGAAGCTGAGTTCAGGGCCCGCTGTCACCCAAGCTGGCAGCGCGCTCACCAGAATGATCCGCCCCCAACTCATTTCGCGGACCGGGAGTGTCGATCATCGGCAGCCGCACCCGAAAGACGGTGATGCCGTTGGCCGACTCGGCGGCCACCGTGCCGCCGTGCGCCTTGACGATCGAGTTGACGATGGCCAGCCCCAGCCCGTGACCGGATCCGTTGGAGCGTGACTTGTCTGCGCGGACGAACCGTTCGAAAAGATGGGGAAGGACTTCAGGATCGATGTCCGGTCCGTTGTCGGTGACGGTCAACTCGGCGTAGGGGACGTCGAGCCCCTGCGCCGACGCCGGATGGCGGGTGATCGCGGTGGTCACCGTGACGTCCGGCGGAGTATGCACCCAGGCGTTGGTGAGTAGGTTGGCGAGCAGTTGGTGCAGCCGGGCGTGGTCGCCGTTGACCCACACCGGCTCGTCGGGCAGATTCGTGGCCCAATTGTGCGTCGGCGCCGCCACCGCGGCGTCGTTGACCGCGTTGATCACCAGGTCGGCGAAGTCGAGTTCTTCGGTCTGCAGGTCCTGGCCTTCACCCAGGCGCGACAGCAGCAGCAGCTCGTCGACCAGCGACGCCATTCGGCGCGCTTCGGACTCGATGCGGGCCAGCGCGTACTCGGTGGTCGGGGGCAGATTCGAACTGTCCTGACGGGTCAGCTCGGCGTAGCCCTGGATGGCCGCCAGCGGGGTGCGCAGCTCGTGGCTGGCGTCGGTGATGAACTGCCGCATCCGCATGTCGGATTCGACGCGGTGGGCCAGTGCGCTCTCCACGTTGTCGAGCAACTTGTTCAGGGTGTGTCCGACGATGCCGACCTCGTTGTCGGGGTCGGTGTCTTCGGGCCGGACCCGCACCCGGATCTGGTGGTCTTCGTCGGCCAGCGGCATCGCTGCCACCTCGGCGGCGGTCGCGGCGACCCGGCTCAGCGGCCGCAGCGCATAGCCCACCACCCACGCCGTCAGGGCGGCCGTGACCAGCAGCGCCGTCGCAACCAGCGCGGTGGTGGTGAGCTGTTTGCGGGCGATGATCGCCTCGGCCATGCTCAGCGACACCCCGACCACCAGGCGGTCGGTTCCCGCTGCGCGGCTGTCGACCTGGTGGGGGCCCAGGCTGCCCAGCGTCTCGACCCGGGACGGGCCGTCGGTCCACGATTGCGCCTCGATGGCGCGGACGACGTCGGGTGGGGCGGGACGGGGTTCGTCCTCGGAGAACACGGCCGATGCGATCACCTTGCCGTCGCGAAGCACCGCGATGAGGTTGCCCGGGGTTTGTCCGGTGAACTCCAGCACCGCTTGGGATACCGGCGGAATCCCGCGGTGCACCGAGGTGTGTTCGCCGTTGCGGTACCGGGCATAGGCGTGGCTGAACGCGTGCATCGACTCGGCGACTTCGGCGTCGTTCATCGACGTGACGTAACCGCGCAGGGTCAGCACCGAGACGACGCCGACCGCCACCAGGACGACGGACACGACGGCGAGGACGCCCAACAGCAGCTGACGGCGAAGGGAACGGGGAAACCAGCGCGGGGTGTAGCGTTCCCCCGTCATTAGAAACTCATTCCGGTGGTCGGAGCATGTACCCAATTCCGCGGACCGTGTGGATCATCGGTTCCCGGTCGGCGTCGATCTTCTTCCTCAGATACGAAATGTACAGATCAACGATGCTGGTGCGACCGGCGAAGTCGTAGTTCCACACCCGGTCGAGGATCTCGGTGCGGCTCAGGGCGCGACGCGGGTTGCGCATCAGGAACCGGAGCAGTTCGAATTCGGTCGACGACAGCGATATCGGGGTGCCGCCCCGGGTGACCTCTCGACTGGCGGCGTCCAGCTTCAGGTCACCGACCTTCAGCGACTCGTCGGCCGGCGGGGCCAGATGGCTGGAGCGGCGCAGCAACCCGCGCAGCCGGGCGACCAGCTCCTCGAGGCTGAACGGCTTGGTCATGTAGTCGTCGGCGCCGGCGGTCAGGCCGGTGACCCGGTCCATCACCGAGTCGCGCGCGGTGAGGAACAGGGTGGGGGTGTAGGAGTCGGATTCGCGGACCCGTTGCAGGATCTGCAGACCGTCGACGTCGGGCAGCATGATGTCCAGGACCAGCACGTCGGGATTGATCCGGTCGAATTTGGCGATCGCCTCGCGCCCGTTGTGGGCGATCTCGACGTCCCATCCCTCGTAGTGCAACGCCATCTTGACCAGGTTGGTCAGGGCCGGTTCGTCGTCGACCAGCAACACTCGGATGGGCGAGCCGTCGGCACGGTTGATCCGGGGCAGTTGCACCAAAATCGCCTGGCGTGGACGTTGACTGCGCGCGTAACTCGTCATTGACGTCATATTCCCGCATTCTTTCAACCACAAATGCGCTTGTCACGGTGTTCATATATTTCTCAAATGTTCGGCTGCCGGACGCCGGCGGGGGTCGCTTGCCGCAAATACGGCGGAATTTGCTGGGCATCGTGTGACGAGCGGCCAGGTGTGGCCAAAGTCGTTGTGCTTGTGGGGCTTCGGCCATCCGCGCGCCAGAGGCGGGGTGTTGGCGGCGCGGGGGAGGGGCAAGGCGGAACGGCCCCGGCGCACTTCCGGGCGGAACGGCCGTGCTAAACCGCGATGAAGCGGTGGGCAGGCCGGCGGGGCCATCGGCGGGCTCGCGCTACGCGCGGGCACCAGCGGTCAGCGTAGCGGCGTTACGGCCCGCGACCGGCAAAACGGCCGGCGAGTTGGAGGGGGTCTGGCAAAGCAGCGTGGCCGCACACCTGGCGGTGTGCGGCCACGCTTCGTTGAGGCTGGTGTCAGGCCCAGCTGGACCCGACGGCGCTGTCGGTCTGCGCCATGTTGCTGCCGGCGCTCTGCACCTTCTGGCCGTGAGCGTTGGCCTGCTCGTAGATCACCTGGAAGTTGCGACCCAGCTGGGTGATGAACTCCTGGCAAGCCACCGAACCGGCGCCGCCCCAGAAGTCACCGGCAGCCAGCACATCGCGAACGATGGCCTGGTGCTCGGCCTCCAGGTTTGCGGCCTGCGCCCGAATGAGGGCACCGTGGGCGTCGACGTCGCCGAACTGGTAGTTGATCGTCATCGTGGTAGTCCCTTCTAGCTGCTGAGGATCTGCTGGGAGGCCTGCTCTTGCTGCTCGTAGTTGTTGGCGTCCCGGATCAGTCCGTCGCGAACGCCGTGCAGCATGTTGACGATGTTGCGGAAGGCCTGGTTCATCTGGGTCATGGTGTCCATCGAGGTGGCCTCGGCCAGACCACTCCAGCCGGCGCCGGAAATGTTCTGCGAGGACGCCATCATCCGGCGTGCCTCGTCCTCGACGGTCTGCGCGTGGGTTTCGAAACGGCCTGCCATCGCCCGCATCGAGTGCGGGTCGGTCATAAAGCGAGTAGCCACTTGGTTTCTCCTTATCTCGTAATTCTGGGTTCGTACCTGGTCATGGGTCTAGTAACGCCCCGCGGATATTACGGCCACTTGGCGACACTGGGCCCGAAACGGGCGATCTTTTTCGCCGTTAGACGACGACCTGCTTGGGCATGACGATCGGCTTGAAGCCGTACCGCGGCCCGGCGTACGCGCCGGCGCCCTTGGCGGCGGCCGCCATGCCCGGCATGCCGGCCATCATGGCCGGAGTGCCGGCCTCTTCGGCCGCAACGGTCCAGCCGCTGCCCGCCAGCGCGGTTCCGGCGTTCGCCGCCACCGGCGCGGCCGCCGTCTAGCTGGCCGGCACCGACAGGCTGCCCACCAACGAGGCTTCGCCGAGGCTGGCGGCCGCACCGGCCGCTCCGACCTCGGAGGCCAGACCCGCTGCGGCCCCCTCGGCGGCTGCGGGCGCTGCCGCGGCCACCGCGGCAGCCGCGGAAGCGATATTGCCGTCGATGGTGTGCCCGGCGAAGATCGCGTTCGGAATGGCGGCGAACACGAACCACGAGGCCGTCACACCCACCTGCTGGATGCCGTTGAAGATCAGCGGGGTGCCCAGCAGGCCGTCGAGTGCGCTCAGGAGCTCCTGGACTGGCACCGGCAACGATTGGAACAGCCCCTCACCAATGGGTTCGACAGCCGAGGCAAGGTTCGACAACTCGCCCTGCAGGCCGCTGACGATGTCGCCCAGCGATGACGCGGGTGATTCCGCTGCTGCCGCGGCGACGGCGGCGGACTGGATGCCGGCCGCGCCGGGGTTGGTGGTTTGCGTCGCTGGCGTCAGTGGCTCAAGGACAGCTGCGGCGGCTGCGGCGGCCTGGTAGGTGGCCATGGTGACCGCGTCCTGCACCCACATCTCCAGGTACTGGGCTTCGGTGGCCATGATCGCCGGGGTGTTGATGCCCAGGAAGTTGGTCGCGACCAGGGTGGCCAACAAGCTGCGGTTGGCGGCGATCACCTGCGGGGGGAACGACGCCGGCGAAGGCTGCCTCGTAGGCGGCCGCCGACGAGGCAGCCTGGATGCCGGCCTGTTCGGCCGCCGCCGCGGTCTGGGTCAACCACGCCACGTACGGTTGTGCCGCTGCCGCCGCTGACGCCGATCCCGCGCCCGTCCACTGCTCGGTGGTCAACTGGGTGAGGATCGACTCGTACTGGGTCGCGGTGGTGCTCAGCTCGGAGGCCAGGTTGTTCCAGGCGGTGGCCGCGGCCATCAGCGGCCCCGAGCCCGAGCCCGCGTAAATCAGCCCGGAGGTGATTTCGGGGGGTGTAGCGAAGTAAGACATCTTTATCCCGTTCTTGTCGGCGTGATTCGGATTTGTCTGTAGGAGTAGTGGTTCGGCGCTTAGACGCTCACCGGCTTCGGCATCACGATGGGCTTGACGCCGTAGCGCGGCGCGCCGAAACCGGCACTGTTGCGCGCCGCCGACGCCATGCCCGGCATGCCGGGGTAGAACGCTCCGGGGGCGGCGGCGGCCGGTGCAGCGGTGGTCCAGCCGGCGCCGGTGAGGGCGCTGGGGGCGGTGCTGGAAACCAAGGTTCCGGTGGCCCAGCTGGGCGGAACGGAGAGCGAGCCGACCATCGTCGCCTCGCCGAGGCCGGCGGCAACCGGTGCGCCCGCGCCAGAGACCGCGCTGACTGCACCTGCCGCGGCGGCCGGGGCCTCCGAAGCCGCGGCTGCGGCCTCCGCCAGATCTTCGGGGACGCCGTAGCCCTCCGGCATCAGGCCACCACCGGTCAGACCGAGCAGGTTCGACGACGCCGAGGCCCAGTTGCCGATCTCGTAGCTGTTGAAGTTGGAGAGGTTGCCGGACAGGCTGAACGGGTTGGATGTAGGCCCGGCTCCACCCAGCAAGGTGTCGATGGAGTTGATGGCGTCGGTGATTCCCGACAGCGGGCTGCTGCTTGCTCCGGAAGAAGCAGCGGACGACAGCGATGCAGCGGCAGCGTTGGCCGATTCGGACTGCTCGTAGGTACCGCTGCTGAGTCCGAGTGTCTGGGTGAACTGCTCTTGAATGGCCTGAGCCTCGGCGGCCAGCTGCTGGTACAGGGCGCCGTACGCGGTGAAGATGCTCGACTGCAGGATCGACACCTGGTCGGCGGCGGCGGGCGCGATGGCGGTGGTGGGGGCTGCAGCACCTGCGTTCTGCGCCGCGAGTGCACTACCGATCGCTGCCAGCTGGGACGCCGCGGCGGCCAGCTCTGCGGGCACTGCTGTCAGAAATGACATCTATTGCTCCTTGGTGTGTGAAACATGCCGACCCGACGTTGCGGGTCGACCCTGGGTGTTTGCGTAACTGCCCCTGTGCGTTGGCGTAACGCTAACCAGCCCTGGCTCCACAGTCCTTGTCGAAAAGGGCCGGGTGACGGACGTTTACGGCGTCTTAACGCTTGCGCGGGCAGTTTTAACAAGGCCTTGGCGGCCGACATTTTCATGTCATCTGACGCGTGGCGCCCCGACGCGTTCTACTCTCACGCGCGGGTGCGCGGCGCGCGGACCTTACACCAACAGTCGTGTTCGCGCACATCGTGTTTGGAGGGGGATGGGTGCGTGTGACGCCGTTCACGCGCGCTGCATTTTTCGCCTGGGCTCGGTGCCGATTGCTGTCCCTAGTCGGCGTAGGCGCGGCCTGGTGGAACTCAGCCGTGGGTCAGGGCGCGGTTGCGTGCGTCGATGGCTTCCTGGGTGGCGGGGGCCAGGAGCTCGCCTCCCGGCGCCGCCGTAGCTTGACCGCGGACGGCGCGCGGCCGCTGATCGCGTTCGTATTGCTCCCACGCCCGGCTGAGGTCGCCGGGATGTTCGCGCAGGGCTTGCGCGAGGAACCAGGCGCCGGTCAGGGCCAGGCTGGTGCCGCGGCCGGAGAGGGTCGAGGCGCAATGTGCGGCATCGCCGACGAGGACGACGCGACCGCTGTGCCAGCCCGGCATCTTGATCTGACTCTCCGAGTCGAAGTAGAGCCCCGGGTCTTGCAGGGCGGCGTCGACCAATTCGGCGACTCGCCACTCGTCGTGACCGGCGAAGGCGTCGGCGAGGATTCGCTTCTTTGCCGCGAGGTCGTGGTAGTCGTAGTCGATCCAAGGTGAGCGGAACATGAAGAACGCCAGTGCTTTTGCGTTGTAGGACATGATGCCGACGATGTGGCCCGGGAAGTTGTACATCGGGTTTATCCGGTCGCTGGGGTGAGGCCCGGGCAGCGCGGCCATCCCGGTGTAGAAGCCGAGGTGGTGCAGGAACTGCCGTTCGGGTCCGAACGCGAGTTGCCTTACGGCCGAATGCATTCCGTCCGCTCCGACGACGAGGTCGTAACGTTCGAGCGCGCCCGAGGAGAACCGGACGGCGACGCCGGATGCGCCGTCGTCGAGTTCGGCGATGGATTCGCAGAACTGCAATTTCGCCGACGGCCCCAGGCGGGCGCGCAGGAGGGTCAGGAGGTCGTCGCGGGAGATCTCGATGTCATCCGGGCTGTCGTTGATCTCGTCCACCGGCAGTTCCGCCGCCACCGTGCCGTCGCGGTCGACGAATTGGACCCGTTGCGTCATGTCGATCCTGCGTTCGTGGATCTGCTCGAGCAGGCCCATCTTGTCGGCGACGGCGATCGAGTCCCCACGAACGTCGATCGGCGGGGCGTTGACCCCCGAGTGCTCCGCGCGTTCGACGATGGTGACGTCATGGCCGTCGGCACCGAGGTTGACCGCACTGCTCAGGCCCGCGACGCCGGCGCCGACGATGAGAATGCGCATCGGTGAGTCTCCTCGGCGACAGGGTCCGTTGCGTATTCAATACACGGTGCGATCGGCCCTCGGATACGCAATGCCCTTGCTGCGGACGCCAAGCTGCGGCACCCGCAGCTGCTCCGCACGCCGCGCGCACTAACGTCATGGTGTGCGGGCCCCCATAGCCCAATTGGCAGAGGCAGCGGACTTAAAATCCGCCAAGTGTCGGTTCGAGTCCGACTGGGGGCACAGAGTTTGAGCAGGTAGAAGGGTTACGGGGCGGTCGGCGGCGTGCCGGGAGACCAAAAATACCGGTGAAGTACCGGTGGACGTTCGAGGTGCCTGATCGAAGACGCGCTCAGCATCGGCGGTGTAGATCGTGCCGTGCCGGCAATTTCATCGGGCGTTCGGCATTCGGCCAGCGTGCGCGTGCACAACGGTCTGCGCTATGCGGTCGATAACCCGGGGAGCCCGTTCGCCCCGAACAACGTCCCGCCGGCGCCGCCGACCCCGCCTGCGCCGCCGCGTTCGGGATGCCCAGGGACGACGCCGCCGTTGCCGCCGTTGCCGCCGATGCCCAACAGCCCGGCGTTGCCGCCATTGCCGCCATGGGAAGAGGACGGGCTGTTACCAGCTGACGAGTCGCCGCCGGCACCCCCGTTGCCGCCGGAACCGATGAGCAGGCCGCCGTTTCCGCCGTTTCCGCCGTAGAGGCCAACGTCGCGCCCATACCCGGCGGCACCGCCGTCGCCGCCGTCACCCGCCAGCGTGCCGCCGGCCCCCCCAGCACCGCCTGCACCGCCTGCGGCGTAGCCTAACCCGCCGACGCCTCCCGCGCCGCCGACTCCATAGAGGAACCCGCCACCGGCGCCGCCCTTTCCGCCCCATCCGCCGCCGTCCGAGACCCCAGTGCCGCCGCCTCCTCCGGCACCGCCGACGCCTACGAGCGTGCCGCCGATGCCGCCGTTGCCGCCCCAGCCGCCTTCGGAGCCACTGCCGCCGACGCCGCCGGAACCGCCGAAACCGAACAGCCCGGCGTTGCCGCCATTGCCGCCGCCACCGCCGGAGTTGACAAAGGTCCCGGTAGCCGCGCCGACACCGCCGCTCCCGCCGGCGCCGCCGGTCCCGAAGAGTAGCCCGCCGTTGCCCCCACTACCGCCATGTCCGCCGGTTGTGCCGTTCGGGGGGGCCACGTCGCCGTAACCGCCCGCGCCGCCCGCGCCGCCCATGCCGAACAGCCCGGCGGACCCGCCGTTGCCGCCATTCCCGCCTTTATGGTTGAAATCTGTTGAGAGCCCCCCGGCCCCGCCGGCGCCACCAGTGCCGAAGATCAGGCCACCCGCGCCACCCTTTCCGCCCACGCCGGAGATCGCACCGCCCGCGCCGTTGCCGCCGGATCCGCCATTGCCGAACAGGCCTGCGGCCCCGCCGTTGCCGCCGTTGAGGTCGGCCCCGCCACCGGATCCGCCGTTGCCGCCATTGCCGATCAGGATGCCGCCGGGCGCGCCGTCGGCTCCGGTGCCCGGTGCTCCGTTGGCGCCGTTGCCGATCAGCGGGCGTCCCAGGAGCGCCTCGGTGGGCGCGTTGATGACGCCGAGCAGGTCTTGCGCGATGATCTGCAGCGGGTTGCTGTTGGCCGCTTCGACACCGGCATATGCGCTGGCGCCCGCGTTGATGAGTCGGACGAATTCGTTGTGGAATGCTGCCGCTTGTTTGCTGAGTGCTTGGTATGCCTGCCCGTACGCGGCGAAGACCTCGGCGATGGCCCCCGAGACGTCGTCCGCACCGGCGGCCAGTAGGGTGGTTGTCTGGGCCGAGGCGGCCGCGTTTGCTTGGCTGACCGCCGAGCCGATGTTTCCCAGATCCGCTGCGGCGACAGAGAATAGCTCTGGCGTGGCGATCACGGAAGACACGTGTCTACCTCCATGGCCTGCGATTTGGCACGCCGAAGGCGACAAAGCAGTCCAGCGCACCGGATTTCGGTCGGGGTCTTCGCGCATTGTATTTGGCCACCCCCTGCCGTGACTACCCCGCGCTTTCTCGAACCGGCGATTCCAACTTATGAGGTTTGCTCGGCGACGTGGCGCAGCTGACTCGTGCTCAGCACGAGGCCCTTAAGCGCGGAGCGGTGGACGTGGGAGCCCTCGAAGCCGGCCAGCCAAGCTACATCTCGAACCTCCACCCGCCGCCAGTGGTCTGTTGATGCAACGCAAGCTCTTTGCCCTGATCCCAGGTCAGGGTCCGACGCAGTTGCGGTGCAGGAGCACCCAGAGCATCGACGATGCCGTTAGCCATCGCCGCTGCGGTCGGCCGCCCGGTGGGAACATGGACGAGGATCACAAAGCGAGTTACCCGTTCGACCAAAGTGCCGATCGCCGAACGATTTCCAACGCCCATGATGCAATCACCCTCCCAGTGCCCAACCTCGACCCGGTCGGTAACCTCGACGGGCCGATCAGCGATCATCGTCATACCGGTGAGCCAACCACGCCTTTCTAGACCCTGAACCCGGCGTCGCCGGCGCCGCCATTTGGCCGGACGGGTTAAATCGGTTCGCGGGTCATAGATCGCCTGCTAGATCGACTCAGTACACAGATGACGCTCGGGCTGGTCGGGGAAGCGCACCGGCAACTCATGAGCAATCTGTTCGGGACTCCACCGCTTGCCCAACAGATCTGCGACGACACCATGGAGCTGATCGTCATGTGCTACACGGCGTGTCCGCGACCGCCGGGACTGCCGCTCGAGCGCAATTCGCTCCGCCGTTGCGGGCAAGTAGCGGCCCCGATCGTCAGCGTTACGGCGCAGCTCCCGAGACACAGTCGAGGCCGCCCTGCCCACCTCCTCGGCGATAGCGCGCACACCGACTCCCGCGCGGTTTAGATCAGCAATCGTCGACCTCTCAGCCAACGAAAGATACCGCGGATGCCGGGGCTTGGGAGCGGTGAGCCTCACCGGTGGATAGTGCACCGACCGCTGACAGCATTGCGCATCGTGCGCCCATAACGCCAGCGTGTCCCTGTTCTGCGGTCGATTCCGACAATCCGGCAGGCCTCGGAGTTACCCAACCCTTGCGCGATCAGCCGACCGAACCACTGCTACTCCTCCACCAGCATTCCGCCACTTGGGCGTCCACGCGGCCGGGTCTTCCGCTCTGCTGCCACCGCAACCTCCGAATAGCCTCGGTGTTGCGACGTTCACTGGAATCCGCCCGACCAAAGTGGGGCCAAGTCAGGTGACCACACCCATGGCCTCGAAGAGGGGCCGCATGCTCACCGAGGGGGAGAAACAACAGCTCGGTGATGATCTGCTGCTTGAGGACTCACGAGCCCACGACGACCAGCGCGGCGCGTATCGCGCTGAGCAATAGAGCCGGCGACCGCGTGCGGCCCGTGGTCGCCGAAGAGGTCTACCGGGCGCTACTGATCCTGCAACGCCAAGGCGCAGTACGCCGCGTCCATGACCAGCCGGGCCGGTTGGCGCACTGGGAGCTGACGCACAACGCCCGGCCACCAGCAGAGCGGGGACAACGGCAATGAGCACCCGCACCCGCGCCGGTGAGCGTAGGACGGCCACACCCACCGCTGTTGCGGGAGAGGCCATGTGGATCGCCGCAGTCGACGCCCTGGTGGTCGTGGTGTTGACGCTGGTGTTCAGCTGCATCGCCGCGGGTGAGAACAAACTGACGACGTGGCCGATGCCCTCGGGTCTGGTCTTTGCGCCGGCCGGTGTGCCCAGCTGTGTTGTCGAGGCAGGGATTTCGATCAACAGGGAGGGATGTCGTGGACGATAAAACAGGGACGCCGGCCGACGTTTGCACTGGCGTGGGCCTGGACGCTGAGGCAGACACCATCAAGCCAGACAACTACATCGCGACCGTCGAAGCCGAAGCGCTCCAACTGACCTCTGCGTCCGCGGCGTCCATCGTCGCATGGCTGGGACTTGCTGACCGATGCTGTTTTCCGGCCGGGGTCAATCCGATCACCGGCGCCGAAAAGCCGGGCTATCTTCTGATTCCGACACCGGTCGGTGACGTGCGCGCAGATCTGGGCGACTACGTCGTGCTGCTTTCGGGCGGCGCGGCGTGGCCCTGCAAGCCCGAGATATTCACTGCGGCCTATCGGCGGCAACCATGACCTCCCCACCGCACACCGGCGCGCCTGTGGAGGCTACGGCTCATCTGCCACTGCTGCTGATCGGACTGCGGTGGCTGCTTGACACCGAACAACCAGCCGCAGCGCTCATCTGCCCGCACGGACAGACGATGAGCTCTGTAGGCAACCGCAGACTGAGGTTCGCTCCGGAAGGGTTCGATGGCCGCCCGGCAGTGGTCATCGAGGTCGACGACGCTGACGGCAATCCGGCCGCAATCCCCGTAACACGGTGACTGATAACGAGATTGACGATTTAACGTTTGTCCTCAGCGATTGCGGCGAACATGTCACCAAAGCATGGCGCAACGACGCGAATCGCACTGCCGCCCTAGACTAGCGCTCGTCGCCAGCGCGCCGTTGTCGTTGCTGGCCGCTGCGGCGCGGTATCGGCAGGGCTGCCCAACCCACGGCGGCGTTACGCCGTGGTGTTGCAGCTGGTACCGCACCGGAACGCAGCGCGCCATCAGCATCCGCGATGTGCACCGCGCGGCGGTGCAGCGCACGCCGGTCGACGTGGCTCACGGTGAGTCAGACTTCGCCGACGCGTCGAGGATCGCGCGCCTCCCCGTGCACCCGCCTCGACCGTGGCGTTCGAGGTGCAGCGCCGACACCCGCGCGGGAGGGCGCGCCCAATGGTGGTGTGCTCGGACCGATGTGTAGTGCGACGCAACGGAATACGATGAACGACGCACGCAGGTTCCCCTGGCTGAGCGGCTTGATCGCCGCCACCGTGATAGCTCTGTGGCTGCTGTACGCTGTGCTGCACGGCGTGGTGACGATGAGCGTGGGTGTGGGCGTCGACGGGTGAGACCCGTCGTGATGCTGATCCCTGAGACCTACCGGCTTGGGCAGTCCGTCAAGGGTTGAGGGTGTCGTCGGCAAGTGCGTCGGGTGCGATCGCAGGGCCTCGATCACTGCGGCTGCGCACAGTTCGTAGCTCAGAGACGTGGGTGGTGCCGCCGATAACTGTGGAGTTGTTGAACAGGGGGTCAGCGGCATGGCATCAGAAGAGGCAACGGAGAAGCTAGCGAGGCTACGCGTGAGGGAGGGCTCCTTGGAAACCAGATAGCTGAGAACGGCGCGTACTGGAAGAACGGACGCGGACCAACCGCGTCCATCTGATCCTGAGTGGGAGTTCTAGTCAGGGAACTTCGTGAAGCTGGCAAACATTCAAAGACACTTCTGACCAAACTCAAGCAATCTCGCCGTCGACGTCGTACGGTACGCAAGGCTGGGGAGCAGCGCTCCCCCTTACAAATTTCAAACAAGTCGGGGGTCTGCGGATGTCGTTCGTTGGTGTCGTACCGGCAGTAGTGGGCATCTCAGCGTCCCAAGTCGCCGACATCGGCACGGCGGTCAATCAGGCCCGGGCGCTGGCAGCTATTCCCACGACGGAAATCGCAGCGGCGGCGCAGGATGAGGTCTCCGCGGCCATCGCATCGCTGTTTGCCGGACACGGCCAGCAGTACCAATTCCTCAGTCAGCAGGTAGCTGCGCTGCAAAGTGACTTCGCGCAAGTCCTCCATAGTTCGGCAGGCGTCTACGCCGCAGCGGAGGCGTCCAATGCTTCCCTGGTCGACGCGGTGACGCAGAATTTGATCAGCGCTATCAACACGCCCGCCGAACTCCTACTTGGCCATCCATTGATTAAGACCGGACCAACTGGTGCGGCCAAGCCGCAAGCTGCACAAGCAAGCGCGGCGGTCAATGGCAGCGATACCAATAGCACCAACTCCGGCACCCAGACCTCGACGTCGACGGGCCAAACACCGACCCTCGCTTCTGCTACGACCGGTCAATCGGGCACGACTTCGGGCACGGGATCGACCGGTGGATCAGCCGCTGCCGGTTCGGGCACGGGTGGTGCTGCTGCCGGCTCTTCCACGACGTCAGCGACCCAGAACCCCGTGGTAGCCACCGTCCCTGTCGACGGGGCAACTGAAGGGATCGTCGCCAGTCCGAACGGGCGTTACGTGTACGTCGCCAATTATGACGCTGGCACCGTTTCGGTAATCGACACGACAACGAAAGCCGTCACTGCCACTCTCCCTGTCGGGATTAATCCGAGGGAAATCATCGTGTCCCCGGATGGCAGCCATGTTTACGTCTCCGGCGCGGTCATCAGCGACTCACCTGGTTATCAGCCAACAGGAGTCGTAAGCATCAACACCGCGACCAATGCGGTCGGGTCGCCGGCAATGACAAATTATACAGTCGATCCGGTGATGGCGATCACGCCCGATGGTAATCATCTTTACCTGATGGAAGACACAAATAACAATGTCCTAGTGCTGAATACCGCCACCAATACGTTCGCACCGAATCCGATTCTCGCTAATTCACCCTTTGACATGGTGATGACGCCCGACGGCAAAAGCCTCTACGTAAGTACGCGAAACTACGGTGAACTTACGGTGATCAATACCGCGACTGATACGGCGTCCGGGATAGGGCTGGGTCCGGGCTACACCGAGCCAAGTTATTTGGCGATGAGCCCTGACGGAGCACATGTCTACGTTGAGACCGCTAGTTCGGCCTTCGGTATAACCACTATCGATACCGCGACCAACGCCGTCGTCGGTACCCCAGCACCTATCTCTAATGCCTACAACGGGTTTGCGACGCTGACCATCAGCCCGGACGGGCACTACATCTATGTGCCAGACCCGAATCTCGGCACCGTCACTGTGTTCGACACCGCAACTAATAGTGCTGGAACTCCTATCACTATCGGTGACGGGAACTTCGCGAGCGTGAGCCGTTGGGGGACGACCGTCAGCTCAGACGGACACTATGTCTTCATACCCGGCCCTGGCGGCATCAATGTGCTGGATACTGCCACTAATGCTCTTGCAAGCCCCATCCCTGTCGACTGGGGGCAAACCGGTTTGGCAGGTGGCGGCGGTCCACACCTCGGAGTAACAATGCCAAACGGGTTGATTTATCTCAGCGAGGGCTTAGGCACTAACCACATCGCTGTGATCGATCCAGCAGTGGTTTCATCGAATTCTTCTACGGGTGGCACTGGCGGCACTACCCCGCCACCCACGACCAATCCCAGCCCGACACCGCCTAATATCTTGACCTTAACCGAACAACTATTCGTAGACGGACGACACTTTCTCGAATCCCAAATTGGGACGCGGCTGTCACTACTTACCAACATTCTTTCGCCCTATAGCGGAGATGTTCAGTCCCTGATAAACAGCCTCGGCATCGCATTTGATCCCTCGCTCAGCCCGGCAGACAAAATTGTCGCAGCCACCCACGGCCTTACTGATGTCCTGGGCGGCGTTGTCAAAAACGTCGCGGATCATTCCGCAGTCGGATACCTAACAGGCGTGGCTATCCAGCAGACCGGTGATGTGGCCAACCTGGTGGCTCAAAACGTCCAGAACGGCAACTTCACCGTTCAGACGTTCACCAATACAGTGGACTACACGGTTCATCATCCGGCAGAGGCAATTAGAGCCGCTGAGGATGCAGTAGCCAATTATGTTCCCAAACTTATCTCAAATTTACTGCCCAAGCCAAAGTGACCAGACACCATCCTATAATTAAACTCTCGCCTGGCAGTTCCTAGGATGGTTAATACTGCCAAAGATTGGATCGCACGGTACAATTGAACAAATTAGCAGCTCTGACTCCAGGAGACGCGTCATGTCTGTACGTCGATGTAAACAGTTTCCTTCTGCGTATGTCACTCTTCCTTCTCTAATGGCATTACTTGTCGCGTGCGGAGGAGAAACACCGGCACAAACTGGCAACGCAAGCGGCGCCAACCCCAGCTCCCAGCAGGCAGCGTCAGGCGGCTATATGTCGGGTGGCAACGGGCATCAGTTTCCAACGATACAATTATGGAGATAATGTGCTGAGCGGCAAAACATTTCAAAACGGAACTAATCACTGCGTGGGGTCAGATCCGACGAAATTCGTAGGATGGAGCGCGGCGGTTTCTCCCAACGTTCGACACCGAAAATTGCTTGCAGTGCCTGTACGAGGGCATCGCAGCGCTCGGCAATCCACTTGGGAGACTCTCCCTCTGCAACCCAGATGGCGCGAAGTAAAGCCTTGGCCGCCCACACCGGCCTCACCGGCGATTGCTGGGTCATATCTTCGGAGTGTAAAGGACCCTTATCTCAGACAGCCCGTTGAAGTTGAACAGGTCGCGTAGCGCCGCAGCGCCATATGGATCCGAAACATGCCATTCCAGTATCGCGCCGTCGGGGAGGGCATCCAGCCCAGGTAGGCCAAGTTTGCGCCGCACCATCTGTTTAGCTGCACCTAGCCGACCATGTGGTTGAACTAGACAATTGAAATACTAGAGCGATTCGCCAATGTCGGGAAGTAACGCGATATCCTCTGGTTGTCCATCGCGGAACAGCGCGGCAAGTTCACGCACACGTCGTTTCGCCCATGCAGGATCGAGGCGACTCAAGATCTGGTACTCGTACCTGAAGCGTTCTGCGCGGTCCCCGATCCGTTTAGCGGCTTGGCTTGTGACAATGTCCTCGCAGTACCAATAGAGAACATCGTCTAGCCCGCCAACGCGGTCGAAGCTGAGTTGGCCTCGGTCAAAGAAAGCGAAGTGGAAGTTACCGTCGTCAGCAACGAAGAGATTTAGGCCGTCGTTGGTACGGAGTCCTACAGGCATGGATCTGACGCTGAGCTCGGCTGAAAGTCGGTCAATTTCGGATTGCAGAACTTCGGTGTTATCGCCCGAGTGGAGGCCCATAATTTTCGATTATTCCCCCGTCTAAGTTCCCTTACATTCACCCGGGTACCTTCGGGTCCCACAATCAAGTATTGGGTTGTGCCTGCTTGCGGCGTCTGGCCGAACCAGGGTTCTATCGGGCCTTGGACGAAGTGCCAGCCTGGGGGCAGCGGTTTTCCGGTGATCACATATCGGTTTGTAGTCGGCGCCGACCGATTCTGGCGGCGCGCGGTCGGCGTACGGGGTTCCGTCGGGGGCGAGGTAGCGACCCCACTCGGAGCCGGAGCGGTCGATGATCATCCCCTCGGGCAAATGCACCGGCTGGGTTCGAGTCCGACTGGGCGCACCGCATTTGTCCATCTCAGAGGCGATTCGTTGCTGACGCGGCGCCGCGCCGCCGTTGTCCGCAGTCCATGCGCGGCGCGGCTCACCCGGCGCAAAGCCCCTGGGCTTGCCAAACTCTGGATGCGCGGGTGCCTGGCGTCGCGATGAGTTCTCACCTCCGATGCAGTCTTTCCTGCATGGGCAAACTCATCTATGGCTTCAACGTGTCGGTGGACGGGTACATCGCCGACGCACAGGGCAGCATCGACTGGTCCGCACCTTGCGATGAACTGCACCAGTACTGGAACGACTTCGAGCGGGACACCGCCCTGTCCTGCTACGGGCGGCGGCTCTACGAACTGATGTCCGCGTACTGGCCGACCGCCGACGAGGCGCCCGACGCCGGCCCGCTGATCGTCGACTTCGCCCATATCTGGCGCGAGATGCCCAAGGTCGTCTTCTCGAGGACCCTGCAATCCGTCGGCTGGAACTCCCGCCTGGAACGCGGGAACCCGGTCGAGGTGGTGAGGAAGCTGAAAGCCGAAACCGACGGCACGCTCGAGGTGGCCGGCGCGACGCTGGCCGCACCGATCGTGCAGGCCGGACTGGTGGACGAGTACCGCATCGTGGTCGCGCCCACTGCGGTGGGCGGCGGCACCCCGTTCTTTCCGACGCTGCCGTCCTGGATCTCGCTGCGACTGTTGGAGAACCGCACCTTCCCGGGCGGCGCGGTCCTGTTGCGCTACGAGGCCAAGCACGACTGATCGGACACCCGGCGGCAAGGTGAGTCGCGGATGCGCCCGCGAGGCACGTCGAGCCAAACCCAGCGACCGTTGGACGGCGGCTTGAGAAACATTCACCAGGCTTCCCGCTCAGTCCAGCCCCCAAAATCGTTGCCGTGCATTCAGTTTGCGATCTCTGGAGAGGCGTCGTGGGCCGCGGACCCACTTTCTAGAAATGCAGAATTGCTACGTTGTTGTCCTCGTTCGACTCGGCGATGCGATGTTTCGGATCGACGGCGAGCCCCAACCAAAAGTTCCTTGCCTCCTGGCCGCTCTCGCCGTGCACGCGAAGTGAGATGCTCTTGATCTGCCCAGGCTGCAGCGGCTTGATTGACCCGCAGTCCATCCTTGTCGAGCCGTCGCTACCGCCACGCACCGGACTTGAGCAGTACCAACCCTGGCCCGCGGTGGGCTGCAGTTCCAGCAGCCCCAGGCCGCGCCCGAGATCCATATGCAGGTCGATGTCGATCCCATTGGAAGCGGTAGGGCCGTCGCCATTGTTCTTGACCACAACTGTGATCGTTGCCGTCTCGCCGATACGGATGTTGCCGGCATATGGCACCCCAGAAACCAGGTCGGGAAGGGAGGCCGGAGGTGTCGCCCTCGCCTCAGCCGGTGCGAAGAATGAGGTGAATAGTCCGACGGTCAGCGCAGCCGTAACGGCTGCGCTCGGATTGCGACGCGCTGAGGTGTCATGGGTCGTGCTCATGAAAGTTCTCTCTCGGGTAATTGCCCGGGCTGGTTTCCGGGACGTAGAACGAGACGGTGCTATCAGCGCCTTGATAAATTCTTGGCACGCGGCGCCAGCATCAATGCGGCCGCTGCGTCCGGGTCTTAGGAAGGTTCCGCCGGTGGAAGATGGTCGGCCGGATAGGCGAATTCGCCAGCAGCACTTCTCAACAGCCATGCGCGAATTGTCGGCTGTATAATGTGGTTGAGTGCTGCGCCAGGCTTCGATCGCACTCCCGGTGCCGACACAAATCAGTGTTGACATGGTCAATCCGCCGCGTCGTAAACTATCGCAACGCGCGTCATAGGATTTTCGAAAACGTTGTTCCTTTCCAGGCCAGTGGATCAAGACTCGGCTTCCGAGAGGCCGAACCGGAGTTGACATGAGGAAGGTGCGTCGGCGAGTTCAGCCCATCGCCTGTAATCGGCGTATTTGATTCAACGCTAACGGGAGTCGAAAAATGAAAGCCAAACTTTTCCGCCACGGCACTGTGATATTGGGTTGTGTTGCAGCGTTTTTGCTGTCCGCTCCGGTTGCAAGCGCCGATCCGCCGGACCCCCATCAACCCGACATGACGAAAGGGTTCTGCCCGGGTGGTCGTTGGGGCTGGGGCAACCTCGCCGTGTGCGACGGCGAGAGATACCCGGATGGGTCGTATTGGCACCAGTGGATGAAAACCTGGATGGTCGGTCCGCAGTTCTACTACGACTGCGTCAGCGGCGACGAACCTATGCCCGGTCCGGCACCCCCCGGCGGCTGTAACGGGGCGATTCCACCCGAAGGGCCGGCCCCCGCAAACTGACCTCGGCGGGCGCTGACGCAGGCTCACTCGGCGTCGCGGTGGGTGGCTACCGCCCCGGTGGGGCCACCCGGTACACGGCGCCGGCGTCGTCGTCGGTGACGTACACCGCCCCGTCGGATCCGACGACGGCGGCGACCGGACGGCCCCATCGGCTCCCGTCACCGCCCTGGAAACCGCCGACGAGCGTTTGTTGATCGCCGAGACTGCCGCTGCGCCAAGGAAAGAACGACACCTCGGGGGCGCGCGGCGGCTGCCGGTTCCAGGAGCCGTGGACACCGACCAGCGCACCGTCGGCATAGGGCTGCGGCAACACACCCGTGGTGAAGGAAAGCCCCAACGGCGCCGAATGCGCGCCCATGCTCTGCTCCACCGGTGGCAACGCACTGCAGTCCAGCTGGGATCCGTCCTTATTGGTCGTCATATCGCGCACGAACCTGAGATTCGCGGGCCCGCCGTCGGGATTGCAGTAGGGCCAACCCAATTCGCGTCCCGGCGTCAGGCGTGCCAGCGACTCGGGCGGATGATCGTTGACGTACTCGGTTCGGACATTGCCGTCCGGGTCGGGTGCGTTGTCGCGGTTGTTGACCGCGGTCCACGGCGAGCCGTCGGGGGCGACGGCGAGGCCGGTTCCGTTACGCACACCCGTCGCGAAGGGCGCGGCCGGGCCGCCGCCGGGCGCAATCCGCATGATCGTCGCCCGCGGCGGATTCGCGGTGCGGTCCTGCGGTGAGATGTTGGCCGTCGAACCGATCGAGAAGTAGACCGCGCCGTCGGGTCCTACGGCCACGCTTTTCAGCGCGTGGGCGTAGGCGCCGTGCAGATCCGGGCTGCGTGCGTCGGGCAGGCCGGCAGCGATGGTGCGCTGGTTGACCGCCGCGCCGTTGACGTAGTCGTACGCATCGATCTGGTCGCTTTCGGCAACATAGAGCGTCGAACCCGCGAACGTCATGCCGTGCGGTTGGTCCAGACCGGCGAGCAGTGTCGATTGTTCCGGCGCCGCACCGGGTTTGGGTGTCAGCTTGACGATCTGCCCACCGGCCGGAGTCGATACCAGCAGGGCGCCGTCGGGTGTCCACACCGCCAGACGCGCCTTGGGAATTCGCGCCCACACCGCGATCGTCCAGCCGTGGGGGATGAGCGCCTGGCGGGGTTGGTCGAACGGCGCCTGCGCCAGGTCAGCGGCAACGCTCACGTTGGCGGGCACCAATGCACCCGACGCCGCTGCCGGCGACGCAGGCCCGGGGGAGGCCGCTTCGGGACGCGAGTCGGTCGAGCATCTGGCGAGCAGCAGGACGGCGACGAGCACCGCGGTCAGGGATTTACTAGCCGGTGAGATGGGCATGCATCATCGCAGACATGGTCATGCTCTTACGCATACCCGGTGTGGCCGTGCTGAATCCGTAACAGCCAAGAGCCAAGAGGTGTCACCCAGGCTGCTGGACGTCCATCTCGACCAGCACCCGTCGCAGCAGCTTCCCGGTCGCATTCCGCGGCAGCTCTTCGATGAACACCACGTCGCGCGGCACCTTGTGGCGGGCCAGGTTGTCCTTCACATACTGCTTGATCTCGGCGCCATCCAGGGAAGCGCCCGGCTCGGCAACGATGAACGCGCGCAACCGTTTTCCGAACTCGACGTCGTCGACACCCACCACCGCGACCTCGGCGACGTCGGGCCGCTCCTCGAGCAGGTTCTCCACTTCCTGCGGGAAGACGTTCTCCCCGCCGGAGACGATCATGTCGTCGTCGCGGCCGTCGACGAACAGCAGCCCGTTCTCGTCGAAGTGCCCCATGTCGCCGCTGGACATGTAGCCGTCGATGATCTGCTTGTGGCGGCCGTCGGTGTACCCGGCGAACGGCGCGCCGTTGCGCACGAAGATCCGCCCGCGACGGTTCGGGCCCTCGATGCGCTTGCCCTGGTCGTCGTAGAGCACCACCTCGCACGTCAGCGGGGCGCGGCCGGCGGTGCCCGGGGCGGCGCGCAGCTCGGCCGGGGTGGCGACGCTGGCGATCGCGCACTCGGTGGAGCCGTACATGTTGTAGAGCACGTCGCCGAACGTGTCCTGCACCCGATTGGACAGCTCCGGGCTCAGCGCCGACCCGGCGATCAGGATCACCTGCAACGAGGACGTGTCGTACTTGCCGATCACGTCGGGTGGGAGCTCGACCATCCGGTGCAGCATGGTCGGGACCGCGACCAGCATGTCGGCCCGGTGCTCGGCGATGAGCTGCAGGGTGCCCTCCGCCTTGAATCTCCGCGCGGTCACCACCTTGTTGCCCAACGCGGCGCCGACGGTGTAGGTGGCCCACCCGGTGCTGTGGAAGATCGGCGAAACGATCACCATGGTTCCCTTGCGCGGGAACGGAATTCGATCGATGATCTGGGCGGTCGCCAGCGGCGACACCGTGTCGCGCGGCGCGCCCTTGGGCAGCCCGGTGGTACCGCTGGTCAGGATGACCGATCCGCCCGACTTGCTCGGCGGCGGCAACGGCTCGGTGGGGTGCGCCGCGACGATGCCGTCGAGAGTGTGCGCCTCCTCGGGCACCTCGGCGTCGTCGTCCACCCAGATCAACACCCGCGGCAGCTCGGCGGGCAGCGCGTCGAGCAGGCCGAGGAACTCGCTGTCGTGCAGCACCACCTTGACGTGCTCGCGCTCACAGACCTGCGCGAACTGCGGCTTGGCGAAACCGGTGTTCATCAGCACCAGGCGCGCACCCACCTTGCCGCACGCGGCCATCGCGATGACCAGGCCGCGGTGATCGCGGCACAGCAACCCGACAACCGAGCCCGCGGAAACGCCGAACGACTGCAGTCCGTGCGCCAGCGCCCACGACTGGTCGTCGACCTGCTTGTACGTCAACGTGCCGCGTTCGTCGACGATCGCCGGCAGATCCGCATAGCGGCGCCCGCCCAGGATCGTCATCGTGGCCTGCGGCCCGTAGACCCGGGACAGCTTGCCGGCCTGCACCGTCGAATTCAGGTCCCGCAGGTCGATGATGCCGGTGTCGGCGAGTCGTTTGACCGCACGCCCGGCCTCGCTAACTTGCTGCAGTTTCTGCGCAATGGTGGTCAGTGCGTTGGCCATGGACACTCCTCGGCGACATGTTTGCGGTGTGAACGCTAGCAGTGCCGCCCGCGCCGCTACGACATCTGGCCCGCCAATACACTGACCCTTCGTGGGCATGCTCTTTGGCTTTGCGCCGTGGATCGTCTATTGGGTTCTGGTCGGTAACGTCCCGTTCGCCACGGCGGTGTCGATCGCGCTGCTGATGGCCGTCTGCGTGTTCGCGGTGGGACGGGCCGGCGGCAAGCCCGCGCAATCGCTCGAAATCGGTGGTGTCGCAACGTTTGCGGTGCTGGCGGTGCTGGCGTTCTCGGCCAGCGACGCCTTCCTGGCCCGCTGGATCGAACCGCTGAGTAACGCCGGGATTTTCCTGGTCACGCTGGTCGGTGTGCTGATCGGTAAACCGTTCGTGCGTGAGTACGCCGCCGCCGAGCAGCCCGCCGACGTGGTCAGCACCGAACTCTTCCGCCGTACCACCAGCATCCTGACCTGGGTGTGGGTGGCCGCATTCGGCGGTATGACGGTCGCGTCGGCGATTCCGCCGATTCTGCAGGGCAACGCGACGCTGTTGGACACCAAGACCCCGACCTCGTTCGTCTTCTACTGGGTGATCCCGTTCGCCCTGCTGGGCGTGGCCGCGCTGATGTCGCGCTACCTGCCGGAGCGGATGCTGGCCGGCATCGACGACGTGGCCCGGGAAACGTCCTTCGTGGCCTACGACGAGGCCACCATCGACGAGCTCTACTACCTGGCCCAGGAACACGCCAACCGGGAGGTCGGCCCGGGCAAAGAGGCCTACAACGTCAAGGTCGGCGGCATGGGCACCCCGCTGACCGGCGACGAGTCCCGCAAGTCGTGGCCGTCGACCTACAAGGTGCGGGACAAGAAGCGGTAGCCGCAGTACACCGAGGCGTCAACTTCGATTGCTAAGCAAGGCAAATGGCACATACTGCGCGAACTCTGACGGTCCTGGCCACCGTGCTCGTCACGGTGTCGGCCTGCGCGTCCAGCGCGGCGCCGTCGCCTTCGGCGCCCGCCGGCAACGCACAGTTCCATGCCGCCGGCCCGCTGAGCATCTCGCCACGCCAGCTGCTGGCGGCCACCGGGGGCGTCACACCGGTGGCGTTCGGCAAGCCCCAGCACGGCAAGATCAGCTACGGCGACAACGGGGCCATCATCTACACCCCCGATTCCGGGTTCTCCGGTAACGACGACTTCAGCGTCACCACCAGTCGCGCGGTCAAGGTCTACGCCGAGGACCAGTTGCCGCTGGCCACCATGGCCGGGGTGACGATCAAAGCCGCCGCCCACGGCTCGGCCATCGCCGCCGTACCGGGCAGCGCCGACGAGATCTACGGCCTCACCGACCGCGGACCCAACGTCGACGGCCGCAGCCCCGGCGAGAAAGTGCTGCCACTGCCCGACTTCCATCCGCAGATCGCCAAATTCAAGCTCGCCGACGGCGTCGCGACCGTGCAGCAGACCGTCCTGCTCTACGCCACCGACGGCGTCCCGATGGTGGGGCTGGTGGACCCGCACGCCACCACCGGGGAGTCGCTGGTCGACCTCGACGGCACGCCGCTGCCGCCGTCGGAGTACGGCGTGGACCCCGAGGGCCTGGTGGCCACCCGCGACGGCACCTTCTGGGTGTCCGACGAATACGGCCCCTACATCATCCATTTCGACGCCAACGGCAAAGAGCTGGAACGGCTTTCGCCATTCGACGCAACGCTGCCCCGGGAACTTTCGCTGCGTACGCCCAACCAGGGCCTGGAAGGCCTGACCATGACCCCGGACGGCAACACACTGGTGGCGATCATGCAGTCGGCCCTGCAGACGCCCGGACTGCAGGGCCCGGCCAAATCGGTCCCGGTGACCCGCATCGTGACCGTCAACCTGACCGACCGCAGTATCGTGCACGAATACCTCTACCCGCTGGCCAACCCGCAGCAGACGCGCGTCGGGGTCTCGGAGATCACCGCCCTGAGCGCCACCCAGTTCCTGGTCGACGAGAGCGACACCAAGTTCGCGCCGAACGCCGACAAGAAGATCTACCAGATCGACATCGCCGGGGCCACCGACGTCGGCCCGCTGTCGACACTGCCCGGCGCCGTGTATCAGGCCGACGCCGGCGGGCTACTGATCAACCGGGCGCCGATCGAGACGATGGTCGGCGTCAGCACCGACAGCGACGCCGTCGGCAAACTCAAGGCGGCCGGAATCTCGGTCGTCACAAAGCAACTCAAGCTCGACCTGGGCGGCTTGGTGCGCTCGCTGTCGCCCGCCGGGGACTTCTTCGGTCACAACAAGGTCGAAGGCCTGATCACCCCCGACGGCGGGAACACGCTGATCATCGCCAACGACAGCGACTTCGGGCTGGCCGGCCTGGCGTCGGACACCCCGCCGTTTCGGCTCAAACCCAAGACGCTGCCCAACGGCGCCCAGGACAGCGGGGAGTTCCTGGTCGTGGACACCACCAAGCTGCCCGCCACGACCGAACAGGTCAAGATCTCGGTCAGGGTCGGCTGACCCGGCGCGCGACCGCGGACCCCGCGCGAGTGGCAAGCTGGACCGGTGAGCGACATCAGCCCCGACGCCATCCGCGCCGAAACCGTCACCATCACCGGGCACGGCGGCGACGAGATCGAAGCCTACCGCGCCATGCCGCTGGCCGGCGGACCACGCGGCGGCATCGTCTGGATCCACCACATGCCCGGATATGACCGGGAGACAAAAGAATTCGTTCGCAGGCTGGCGGTCAGCGGGTTCCACACCATAGCGCCGAACCTGTATTCGCGCGAAGCTCCCGGTGCCGCGCCCGACGACGCGGCCGCGGCCGCCCGAGCGGCCGGCGGCGTGCCCGACGACCGGTTGGTCGGCGACGTTGCCGGCGCCGTCGAACATCTGCGTGAATTGCCGGGCGCCAACGGCAAATTCGGTGTCATCGGGCACTGCTCGGGTGGCCGGCACGCCTTTCTCGCGGCCTGTTCGCTGCCGCTGCACGCCGCGGTGGACTGTTACGGCGCCTTCATCGTGGAGGACGCACCGGAGGGCATGCCCAAGACGATGAAACCCATTCTCGGGCTGGCCGCCAACCTGAGTGCCCCGCTGCTCGGCCTGTTCGGCGCGCAGGACCGTTTCCCGGCGCCCGACGGGGTGGCCGCGCTGGACGCCGAGCTGACGCGGCTGGGCAAGCCGCACGAATTCCACACCTATGAGGGGGCCGGCCACAGTTTCTTCTCCGTCGACCGTCCGGCCTACCGCCCGGAGGCCGCGGTCGACGGTTGGCGCCGCATCGACGAATTCTTCGCCACCCACCTGAAAGGCTAGGTCTGCCAGGCAATGTGCACTTATCTCACCGAACATGTCCAGATCGACGGCAGCGGCAAAGGCGCCACTGGATGGTTCGGCGCCAGCCGGGCCACGGTGTACGTCGACCATCCCGTACACGCGCCCTACGGCCACACCGTCAACATCGACGTGCTCAACCCGGACCTGGGCCCGTCGGCCCGGGTCGCCCTGGAACTCACCGAGGAAAGCGCGCTGGCCCTGGCCGAGGCGATCCACAAGGCGATCGGTCATGCGCCCGTCGGGCTGGCCTCCCGGGATCAGTAGCCACCAGATGCGTGACTACCCCGAAAGTGCCGCTGCGCGTGGGCGAATCGAGTCGGCACCGCGCCGGGTGCGCGGCTTTCTCGGCCATGATTTGGTGTTCGACACCACCGCGGCGCGCTACGTGTGGGAGCTGCCGTACTACCCGCAGTACTACATCCCGCTGGCCGACGTGCATACCGAATTCCTGCACGACGAGAACCATCCGCAGCGCGTGCAATTGGGCCCTTCGCGGCTGCACACCCTGACCGGCGGCGGCCAGAGCCACCCGTCGGCGGCGCGGGTGTTCGACGAGGGCAGCGACAGCCCGGTCGCGGGCCTGGTGCGATTCGACTGGGCTCCGCTGCGCTGGTTGGAGGAGGACGAGCAGATCTACGGGCACCCCCGCAACCCGTACGCACGGGTCGACGCGCTGCGCTCGCACCGTCACGTCCGGGTCGAGTTGGACGGCATCCTGCTCGCCGACACCCGCTGCCCGGTGCTGCTGTTCGAGACCGGACTGCCCACCAGGTATTACCTCGATCCGGCGGATGTCTTCTTCGAGCACCTGGAACCGTCGTCCAGTCAGACGCTGTGTCCCTACAAGGGGGTGACGTCGGGCTACTGGTCGGTGCGAACGGGCCGGGCGGTGCAACCCGATCTGGCCTGGACCTACCACTATCCGCTGCCCGCAGTGGCCCCGATCGCGGGATTGGTGGCCTTCTACAACGAGAAACTGGACCTGACCGTCGACGGCGTGCGGTTGCCGCGGCCACGTACGCAGTTCAGCTGAGCAGGCGATTCGGGAATAATCGACTCGACTCGCCTATTGGGGACTGTGATGTGCGCCTCGTTTTCACGCATGAAATTAAGATTTTCTTAAATTGATGCCGTGGGCGGCTTAACGGGGCGTAAATTAGCCACGATTGCGCTATGGGCATTTCAACAACCTTGATGGCATTCGCTGCGTTGGGGCAGATGAGGCCGATGGTTTTCCCCGCCTGATTTTGACCCGAACCCCGGTCGTGATCTGCATAACAGCGCAGATTCGGCAATCAATTACCGGCAATTATGCGACTAGAATATCGAGTCATACGCATCGAAACGGTTATTTTCGTGCTGTTTCGTGCCCGCCCCGGGAACCGGGCGTCGCACAGCTCCGCGCCACGCACACCCACCCAATTCCCGGGGACCGACAAGAGTGAAGGCGGTGCCAGCATGAGCCTCGGGAACAACCACAACAGCCGGGTAAGCCGGGATGTCGAGGTCCTCGACGGCGGCCCGGTGGCCGTTCAGATTCCCGTGCACAACGGCGCCATCAGCGGCATCGCCATCAGCCCCGACGGGCGGCGCCTGGTGGTGACCAACCACGGCGGCGACAGCGTCTCCATCGTCGACACCCGTGCCTGCCGGGTCGCCGAAACCATCCCCGGCGTCGACGAGCCTTTCGCGATCGCCCTGGCCGCCGCCGACCGCGCGTATGTGAGCAGCGTGTCGCCCGCCTACGACGCGATCCAGGTCGTCGACTGCGTGGCCGGAGTCGTCGTCGCGACCCATCCGGTCGCGCTCAGCGTCAGCGACCTGGCGGTCAGCGCCGACGGGAAGCACGTCTACATCGCCCGCAACGGTGCCCGCAACGCCGACCTCGCCGTCCTGGACACCGAATCCGGGCAGCTGCGGGTGGTCGACGTCGCCACCACCGCCGGCACCGTCACCGAGTGTGTCCGCGTCAGCCCCGACGGCGACCGCGCCTACGTCGGCGTCAACGGCCCGTCCGGTGGCCAGGTCGTCGTCGTCGACACCGGGCTGGCCACCGAGGAAACCGGCGGCCGTACACGGTGGCGCCGCACCAACACCAAGCCGCGGCCCAAGGTGCGGGTCAACGGACCCGCGGTGATCGGCACAATCGACATCGGGCTGCCCGTTCGCGACGTCGCCGTCAGCCCCAACGGCGCGCTGGTCTACGTCGCCAGCAGCGGACCGGACTTCGTGGCGATCGACGTCGTCGACACCAGCGCCAACAAGGTCACCGCCACCCGCAAGATCCCCGAGCTCACCGGCCTGCTCACCCGGCTCACGCTCAGCGCCGACGGCGACCGCGCGTATCTGGTCAGCGACGACAGCGTGACCGTGCTGTGCACGCTCACCCAGGACGTCGTCGACTCCATCAACGTCGGCACCCAGCCGTCCTGCGTGGTCGAGAGCCGCGACGGCACCAACCTGTACATCGCCGACTATTCGGGCGTGATCACCGTGGTCCCGGTCGGCGCGGGCGCGGCCGGGATCGAACAGGCGGCGCTGGAAGCCAACCGGTCGGCGGATCTGTTCGTGCCCGACTTGCTGCGATACGACGCCGCGCTCGTCTGACGCCCGGCGTATCCCCGCTCGTGGTGCGGCGATAGCATTCGCCCACGTAGGGTGCGCCGAGACGCGGGAGGCGGTACGTCGATGTACAGCACAATGCAGGACTTCCCGCTGACCATCACCGCGATCATGCGGCACGGCTGCGGCGTACACGGCCTGCGGGAGGTCGTCACCGCAACCGAGGACGGCTACCGCAGCACCACGTATCGCGAAGTGGGCCAACAGGCCGCGCGGCTGGCCAACGCGTTGCGCCGCCTCGGCATCACCGGCGACCAGCGGGTCGCCACGTTCATGTGGAACAACACCGAACACCTCACCACCTACCTCGCGGTGCCCTCGATGGGCGCGGTGCTGCACACGCTGAACATCCGGCTGTTCGCCGAACAACTCGTCTACGTGGCCAACGAGGCCGAAGATCAGGTGGTGCTGGTCGACCTGTCGCTGGCCCGGCTGCTGGCGCCGGTACTCGGCGAATTCGACACCGTGCACACCGTCATCGCGGTCGGTGACGGCGACACCGCGGCATTGGCGGAATCCGGCAAGACGGTGGTCCGCTACGCCGACGTGCTCGACGGCGAGTCGACCGAATTCGAGTGGCCGGACATCGACGAGAAATCCGCTGCCGCCATGTGCTACACCAGCGGCACCACCGGCCACCCCAAAGGCGTTGTCTACAGCCACCGTTCGAGCTTCCTGCACACCATGGCGGCGTGCAGCACCAACGGCATCGGCGTCGGGTCCAGCGACCGCGTGCTGCCGATCGTCCCGATGTTCCACGCCAACGCGTGGGGGCTGCCGTACGCCGCGCTGGCCGCCGGCGCCGACCTGGTGCTGCCCGACCGCCACCTCGACGCGCCCTCGCTGATCGACATGGTGGAGAAGCTGCGACCCACCCTGGCCGGCGCGGTACCGACCATCTGGAACGACGTCATGCACCACCTCGAGAAAGACCCCGGCCACGACATGTCCTCGCTGCGCATGGTCGCCTGCGGTGGTTCGGCGGTTCCGGAGTCGTTGATGCGCACCTTCGAGGACAAGCACAACGTCCAGATCCGGCAGTTGTGGGGCATGACCGAGACGTCGCCGCTGGCGTCCATGGCGTGGCCGCCGCCGGGAAGCCCGGACGACCAGCACTGGGCTTACCGGGTCACGCAGGGCCAGCCGGTGTTCGGGGTGGAAGCCCGCATCGTCGACGACGACGGCGCGGTACTGCCCAAAGACGGTGTGGCAGTTGGTGAATTGGAGGTCCGCGGGCCGTGGATCACCGGCTCGTACTACCTGGGGCAGGACGAGTCCAAGTTCGACTCCGGGTGGCTACGCACCGGCGACGTCGGTCGCATCGACGAGCGGGGCTTCATCACCCTGACCGACCGCGCCAAGGACGTGATCAAATCCGGCGGCGAATGGATCTCCTCCGTCGAGCTGGAGAACTGCCTGATCGCGCACCCCGACGTCAAGGAGGCCGCCGTGGTCGCGGTTCCCGACGAGCGCTGGCAAGAACGGCCGTTGGCCGTCGTCGTCGCCCGCGAAGGGACCGAGGTCGACGCGCATGGCCTGCGAAAGTTTCTGGCCGACAAGGTCGTTCGATGGTGGCTGCCGGAACGGTGGGCGTTCGTCGACGAGATCCCGCGCACCAGCGTCGGCAAATACGACAAGAAGACGATCCGGGCGCGGTACGCCGACGGTGAATACGACGTCGCCGAAGCGCACGACTAGGCTCGCGGTAGAAAGGTAACCATGAGCCTCAAGGTCGTGCAGTGGGCCACCGGAGGGGTCGGCGTAGCCGCCATCAAGGGGGTGCTCGAACACCCCGAACTTGAACTCGCCGGGTGCTGGGTACATTCGGAAGCCAAGAGCGGCAAGGACGTCGGCGACATCATCTGCACCGCACCGCTGGGCGTGACCGCCACCAACAACATCGACGACATCCTCACGCTCGACGCCGACGCGGTGATCTACGCGCCGCTGCTGCCCAGCGTCGACGAGGTCGCCGCGCTGCTGCGCTCCGGCAAGAACGTGATCACCCCGCTCGGCTGGTACTACCCGACCGAAAAAGAGGCCGCCCCACTCGAAGTCGCCGCGCAGGCCGGCAACGCCACGCTGCACGGCGCCGGCATCGGCCCCGGCGCGGCCACCGAGCTGTTCCCGCTGCTGCTGTCGGTGATGTCGACGGGCGTGACATTCGTTCGCGCCGAAGAGTTCTCCGACCTGCGCACCTACGGGGCGCCGGACGTGCTGCGCTACGTGATGGGTTTCGGCGGCACCCCGGACAGTGCGCTGACCGGCCCCATGCAGAAGCTGCTCAACGGCGGCTTCTTCCAATCGGTTCGGCTGATCGTCGACAAACTCGGCTTCGCCGCCGAACCCGAGATCCGCCCTTCCCAGGAAGTGGCCGTGGCCAGCGCCCCGATCGATTCCCCGATCGGGGTGATCGAGCCCGGCCAGGTCGCCGGCCGCCGATTCCACTGGGAGGCCCTGGTCGGTGACACGCCCGTCGTCCAGATCACGGTGAACTGGCTGATGGGCGAGGAAAACCTGGATCCGCCTTGGTCTTTCGGGCCGGCCGGGGAACGCTACGAGATCGAGGTGCGGGGCAACCCGGACACCTTCGTCACCGTCAAGGGCTGGCAGCCGGAAAGCGTGGCAGCCGGACTGATCAGCAATCCCGGCATCGTCGCGACCGCGGCGCACTGCGTCAACGCCGTACCCGCGACGTGCGCGGCCCCGGCCGGCATCCAGAGCTTCTTCGACCTGCCGCTGATCACCGGCCGTGCGGCGCCGCAACTTTCGCGAAAAGAAGGATAGGCATGCCACGACCTGTCGTAGTGGAACAGTCGCGGGCCATCCCGGTCTCGGTCGAGGATGCATTCACCGCAACGATGCCGATACCGCTGCCGCGGATCTTCTCGCAGTGGTACGGCGTGATCCCGCCGATCAAAGAGGTGCGCGAGCAAACCGGCGCCTGGGATGCCGTCGGCCAGACTCGCGTGCTGCTGATGGTCGGCGGCGGCCGCGCACGCGAGACGCTGACCAGCGTTGAACCGCCAAACTCGTTCGGGTACACACTGTCCGGACTCAGCGGCCCGCTGGCAGCCCTGGTCACCTCGGTCGACGGCCTCTGGTCGTTCACCCCCGCCGGCACCGGCACCCGGGTGAGCTGGCAGTGGACGCTGCACCCCAAATCACCTGCGGCGGCGGCAGTGACGCCGGTGTTCGCCAAGATGTGGAAGGGCTACGCCCGCGTGGTGCTGGAAAAACTGTCCGCCCAGCTGGTGGATTGAAACGTGTGTCGGCTATTCGGCCTGCATGCCGGGACAGAGGTTGTGACAGCAACTTTTTGGCTGCTGGACGCGCCGGACAGCCTGGCCCGGCAGAGCCGGCAGAACCCGGACGGCAGCGGCATCGGCGTCTTCGACGAGCACGGCCGCGCCCAACTGTTCAAAGAGCCGATCGCGGCCTGGCGTGACCACGACTTCGCCACCGAGGCGCACCGACTGACCGGAACCACCTTCATCGCCCATGTCCGGTATTCCACGACCGGCTCCAGAGATGTGCTCAACACCCACCCGTTCCTGCAGGACGGCCGGATCTTCGCGCACAACGGGATGATCGAAGGTCTCGACGTCCTCGACGAACGACTACGCGAATTAGGCACGTACGACCTGGTTTTGGGTCAGACCGATTCCGAGCGGGTGTTCGCACTCATCACCGCAAGCATCCGTGCCCACGGTGAGGTGTCGACCGGTATCGCCGACGCCGTCGGCTGGCTTGCCGCCAACGTGCCGATCTACGCCGTCAATATATTGCTGTGCATGGGAACTCAGATGTGGGCGCTGCGCTACCCGGACACGCATCAGCTGTTCATGCTGGATCGGCACGTGGACGGCGACCCCGATTTCGACATGTCCACGGTGCGGATTCATGCGCAGAGCGACACATTGGCCGAAAGGTCGTCGGTGCTGTTCGCCACCGAGCCGATGGACGACGACCCGCGCTGGTGTCTGCTCGAGGCGGGGGAGTTGGTACACGTCGACACCGATCTGCACGTCACGCGCACCCTGGTGCTGCCCGACCCGCCCCGCCAGCTGCTACGCCGAGATGATCTGGCTCAGCCGGTGTTTCGCGCCCAGCATGCGCTGCCGGGCACGCGGCACCCCGCGCCCCGCGGAGAAACGTAGATGACCCGGCGCGCACTTGTCCTGGCCGGTGGCGGAGTCGCCGGAATCGCCTGGGAGACCGGGGTTCTGCAAGGTATCGCCGACGAATCGCCGGAGGCGGCGCGGCTGTTGCTGGACTCCGACGTGCTGCTCGGCACCTCGGCGGGCTCGGCGGTTTCCGCGCAGATCGGCAGCGGCAGCCCACTGGAGGCGCTGTTCGGCCGGCAGATCGCCGAGACCTCCGCCGAGATCGATCCCGGCGTCGACATCGAGACCATCACCGAGCTCTTCCTGGATGCCCTGCGCGAGCCCCGCACCGACGGATTTGACCGCACGCGGGGACGGCTGCAGCGCATCGGGTCGGTGGCGCTGGCCACCGAAACCGTGCCCGAGTCGGTGCGGCGCCAGATCATCGCCGCGCGTCTGCCGTCGCACCAGTGGCCGGAGCGGGACCTGAGGATCACCGCAATCGACACTGCCACCGGCGAATTGGTGGTGTTCGACCGCGACTGGGGAGTCGACCTGGTCGACGCGGTAGCCGCCAGTTGCGCGGTGCCCGGCGCCTGGCCACCGGTGACCATCGCCGGCCGGCGCTACATGGACGGCGGGGTCAACAGCTCCGTCAACATCGGCGTCGTCGACGACTGCGACGTCGCGGTGGTGCTGGTGCCCGCGGGTGCGGACACCCCGTCGCCGTTCGGCGCCGGGCCGGCCGCCGAGATCGCGGCGTTCCCGGGCGAGACGATCACCGTGTTCGCCGACGAGCAGTCGCTGGCGGCATTCGGGGCCAACCCGCTGGACCCACGCTGCCGGATCGGGTCGGCGACGGCCGGTCGCGCCCAGGGCCGTCGCGAAGCTCGTTCCGTCGCAACGTTTCTGGGTGTCTGATTCAGCCTTCGATCGCCGGCTGGCGGGTCTGGCCGGTGTCCTCGAACGCATCCAGCGCGCGGGTGGCGAGGTCGCGGCCGGTCCCGATCACCTCGGCAGCGCGGTGGAACTCCAGGCTGCGGCAGGTGGTGCGCGGCACCTCGATGAGCAGGTCGGGCGGGTAGGCGGCCAGGGTGTGGCGGGCCAGCGCCGATTGCGCGATGTCGATAGTTCTGTTCATCACGTCGAAACCGCCGAGCTTGGGAATCTCCGGCACCTCGACGTCGTCGTCGTTGTGGTGTTGTCCAGCAACGTTTTCCGGGTCGGATTCGGATTCCTCGAGCTCCGGTGTGGTCGCGCCGAACCGGCTCAGCACCGCGCGCGCCGTCGGCCGATCCAGCAGGGCCTTGGCCGAGCTGATGTCGAAAAGCGCTGTGGTACTGCGCACCATGCGGTTCAGCCACTCGGCCGTCATACCCGGTTCGGCGTCCCGCGTGGCGCCCGGTTCGCTGCCGTTGAGGCTCACCGCAATGGTCAGGTCGGCGTTGGTGGCGGCGATCGGCGCCATCGGCAGCGGATCCAGGATGCCGCCGTCGGCCAACAGACGCCCGTCGATCTCATGCGGAGCGATCACCCCGGGTATCGCGATGGACGCGCGAATCGCCTCGTCGATGGGTCCGCGCTGAAACCACACCGACTTGCCGGTCAGCAGATCGGTGGCCACCGCGGTAAACGGTATGGACAGCTCCTCGATGTCGACCGGCCCGAGAATGTCGCGCACCGCGTCCAGGATCTTCTCGGCCCGCAGCACGCCCGCCGCGGTCAACGACGGATCCAGCAGCCGCAGAATGGTGCGCTGAGTCAGGGACTGGGCCCACTCGGCGAGCTCGTCGAGATGGCCGGCCGCGCTGACTCCGCCCACCAGCGCGCCCATCGACGAGCCGGCGATCCCGACCACCTGGTAGCCGCGTTCCTGCAGCACCTGGATCACGCCGATGTGCGCGTACCCGCGGGCGCCGCCGCTGCCCAGGGCCAGCGCGACGCGGGACCGGCGCGGGTGCACGGCAGTCGGTTCGGCCATCCCGCCATTCTGCTTGGCGCCAGGCCGCTCCGCCGACCCGGCCGGCAGTTCGCCTACCCCTGATCGCAATTCGCCGAAGCCGCTGCCGGGCCGGCTAGCCGCACTCGCCCCGGGCCGCCGCCTGCGCCGCGACGATCACTCCCGCCTGCCGCGCCGGACCCAAATCCGCCCACCGCTTGTTCCAGCTGCCGGCAACGCCCGATGCGGACCCCTGAACCATCGCCAGATACGGCTCGATCGCGGCGTCGCCGGCGGCGCCCTGACCGTCCATCCACACCCGGGCGGCATGGCAGGCCTGGAAATACTCTTCCTCGGTCGACTCCGCCGGAGCGTCGACCCGCGTCGTCACACCGGCGGGGGAGACCCCGATGGCACCGGGCGGCAGCGAACTCGTCGCCGTCGTCGTCGACACCGACGACGAGGGTGCCTTGCCGCCGTCGCCGCCGGCCGAGCAGCCCGTCAACGCGCACCCGCTAACCACGATCGCAACAGTCGTTTTCCACAGCACTGACCACCGCAGCGGGAGACGACGGCACCGACGCACCGTCTCAATCTATGCAAAACTTCCTCCCGTGATGGCCCGGTTCGGATTTTGCGAGTGTTGTCGGCCCTGACACCGCCTGCCTCCAAACGTTCCCAACCCGGAGTTCTCCCATGGCCATGCCACTTGCCAAGCCACTCGCCAAACCGCTGTCCCGGCCCTACCCGACCCTGTCCGCCGCGCTGACCGCCCCTATCCCGGGCCCACCCGGCTGCGGGTGCCCGACCTGCTGCACGCCACCGATCAGGCCGCCGACGACGTGCTCAGCGGACGCTGCGACCACCTGCTGCCCCCGGGCGGCGTCCCGCAGACCGAACGCTGGTTCACCCGCATCCACGGCGACGAGGAACTCGATATCTGGCTGATCAGCTGGGTTCCCGGACACGCCACCGAACTGCACGACCACGGCGGTTCACTGGGCGCGTTGACGGTGCTCTCCGGCTCGCTCAACGAATTCCGCTGGGACGGAAGGAAACTGCGTCGCCGTCGGCTCGACGCCGGCGATCAGGCCGGGTTTCCGCTGGGCTGGGTGCACGACGTGGTGTGGGCGCCCAGGCCCATCCCCGGCCCGACGCCGGTGACCGGCTTGGCTGCTCGCACGTTGGAGCCCACGCTGAGCGTGCACGCGTACTCGCCGCCGCTGACCGCGATGTCGTACTACGAAGTCACCGAGCGCAACTCGCTGCGGCGGCAGCGCACCGAACTGACCGACCAACCCGAAGGGCCCGGATGAGCCGCATCGACGACGTGCTGGAGGCGGCCCGCAGCCGGTACCGGCGGCTGCCCGCCGAACAGGTGCCCGAGGCGGTGGCGCGGGGAGCGGTGCTGGTCGACATCCGTCCGCAGGCCCAACGCGCCCGCGAGGGCGAGATCCCCGGGGCGCTGCCGATCGAACGCAACGTCCTGGAATGGCGCTGCGACCCCACCAGCGACGCCCGGCTGCCCGAAGCCGCCGGCGACGACGTCGAATGGGTGATCCTCTGCTCGCAGGGCTACACCTCCAGCCTGGCCGCCGCCGCACTGCTGGACCTGGGACTGCACCGCGCCACCGACGTGATCGGCGGCTATCAGGCGCTGGCCGCCGCCGGGGTGCTCGCCTCGCTGAGCTAGCCGTCCGAGCCCTCGCCGGTGCCCAGCGGCATCGACTCGGCGTGCAGCAGCGGCCGCAGCTTCTTGGTCTTCTCCGGCGTCCAGCCCGGCGGCGAGAGCACCGCCGCCCAGCTGTCGGCGGCGTTGGCCACGTAGCGGTGACCGTGCCCGTCGGGCACGTCGACCGCGACCGCCATGTCGGCGGAGACCTGCAGGAACGTCACCAGCGGAATCCAGCGCATCTCGGGAAGCACGTCGTAGCCGCGCTTCTCGCGTAACCAGTCCGGCTGGCTGAACGCCAGGTCGGGCCGCCACCACGCGATCGGGTCGGAGGCGTGCTGCAGATACACCACCCGCGGCCGGCCCCACTCGGGTGACGGACGGTTCAGATCCTCGGGCCGCGCCACGAACCGGACATGGTGCCCGTCATCGAAGATCGGCAACCACTCCGGCGAGCCACGATCCCGCGTCGCGGTCAGCTGGGTCCAGATGGTGTTGTTGAACGTCGGACCGCTGAACAACGCGCCGTCGGTGCGGGCCAGGATGTTGTTGAGGCTCATGAACGGTGCCTCGCCGCCGAACGATCCCAGGCTCTCCCCGAACACCACCAGCTTGGGACGGCTGCCCTCCGGCATCTGCCGGACCAGCTTGTCGACCGCCTCGAACAACGCCTGCCCGGCCTGACGCGCGCGTTCCCGGTCCACCAGGAACGACAGCCAGCTGGGCAGAAACGAATACTGCATGCTGACGATCGCGGTGTTGCCGTTGTACATGTACTCCAGCGCCGAGGCTTCCGCCTCGTTGATCCAGCCGGTGCCGGTGGTGGTGGCCACCGCGACCACCGCACGTTGCAGCCCGCCGGTGCGGGCCAGTTCGCGGGCGGCCATCTCCGCGGTCGCCTCGATGCCCTTCGCCGAATCCAGGCCAGCATAGGCGCGGATCGGCTCGATGGCCGGCGTGTCGCTGAAGGCGGTGAGCTGCCGCACCGAAGGGCCACCGCCGACGAAGATCCGGCCCTGGTGGCCCAACGACTGCCACGTCACCGCCGACTCCGGTCCCCCCGAACGCAGCTTCGTATTCGGCGGTGCGAAGTCAGGATCCATCTCGTTGTTGACCGAGGCGAACGTGTCGTTCATGGAACGCATGGCGAACTTGAGCACCACACCGTTGACCAGGGTGATCGACAACACCACCAGCCCCACCACCACGATGGTCGCCGAAAGCCGGAACGGCGCAACCCGATCCACTTGCGCCACCAGGAGAATCACCAGCCAGCGGATCAACTTGCCGACCTCGACCAGGGTGAACAGCACGATCACCGACAACACCCCGGTCAGCGGATAGTCGTACCACTTCAGGTGTTCCACGCCCATGATGTCGCGCACCCGGTCCTGCCAGACGTGGAACCGGATCGCCATCACCACGATCCCGATCGCCCCGACGGCGATCAGCGGCGCCCACGCCCAGGCCGGCGCCGGGGGGCTGGTGGTCTGCGAGCGCATGTAGCGGACCAGCCAGACGGTGAACACCCCCAGCCCGTAACCGATGGCGCCCGAACACCCGCTGACCGCGCCCTGAAACAGCGGTCCGCGGGGCAGCAGCGAGGGAGTCAGCGACAGCCAGACGAAGATCAGGCCCACCATGGTGCCGGTGTAGGTGTAGTTGCGAACCCACCAATGACCCTGAATCGGTTGTGCCGCAGCGGGATCCGGGCCCTCAGCGGGCTCGTCCCCGGCCGGCTTCTCGGCCGCGGTGGTGGTCGCGGAATCGCTCATCGGTGGGTGAAGTCCGGCGGTCGTTTCTCGACGAAGGCGGTCATGCCTTCAGTCTGGTCGTCGGTGGCGAATGTCGAGTGGAACAGCCGGCGTTCGTACAGCAGCCCCTCGGCCAGCGTGGATTCGAACGCACGGTTGACAGCTTCCTTGGCCATTTGGGCGGCCGGCAGCGACATCTGGGAGATGGTGGTGGCGACCGCCTTGGCCTCGGTCAGCAGGTCGTCGGCGGGGACCACGCGCGAAACCAGGCCGCTGCGTTCGGCTTCCGCGGCGTCGATGGTGCGCCCGGTCAGGATCAGGTCCATCGCCTTGGCCTTGCCGATCGCGCGGGTCAGCCGCTGTGAACCGCCCATGCCCGGGATCACGCCGAGTTTGATCTCCGGCTGGCCGAACTTCGCGGTGTCGGCGGCGATCAGCAGGTCACACATCATCGCCAGCTCGCAGCCGCCGCCCAGGGCGTAGCCGGCGACCGCGGCGATCGTCGGGGTGCGCACCGCGGCCAGCCGGCCCCAGGTGGCGAAGAAGTCGGCGCCGAATGCGTCGGCGAACGACAGCCCGGCCATCTCCTTGATGTCCGCGCCGGCGGCGAACGCCTTGGCCGAGCCGGTGATGATGATTGCGCCGATACCCGGGTCATTGTCCAATTCGGTTGCCGCGCTGGTGACTTCGTTCATCACCTGGGTGTTGAGGGCGTTCAGGGCCTTGGGTCGGTTCAGGGTGATGGTGCCGACCCGCTCGTCGCGCTCGACCAGGATGGTCTCGTAAGTCATGGTTCGCCTTTCTAGAACGTCAGGTCGTCGTCGGCCGGAGCGAAATACGCGGCGACGTCGGCGACGGTGACGTCGTCCAACCTCGCCGGCGACCACTTCGGATTGCGGTCTTTGTCGACCAGTTGCGCGCGGATGCCCTCCACCAGATCGTGTGATCGCAACGACGCTGACGACACCCGATAATCCTGCACCAGAACGTCTTCCAGCGTCTGCAGCTCAGCTGCGCGGCGCACCGCCTCGAAGGTGACCGACAGCGCGATGGGGGAGCGGGTGGCGATCAGGTCGGCGGCGTCGTGGGCCGGTCCCGCGTCGTGGTCGCGCAGGGCGGCGACGATGTCTGCGACGGTGTCCTTAGAATAGCACTCGTCGACCCATTCACGTTGTGCGGCAAGCTTACTCGGCGGCGGCTCGATGGCGTAGCCGGCCAGCGCGCCCTCGACGCCGTCGGTGGCGATCGCCGAGGTGAACGCGTCGAGTTGGCCGTGCGGCACGTAGTGGTCGGCGAAGCCCAGGGCGATGGCGTCGGCGCCGTCGAACGGCGCCCCGGTCAGCGCGGCGTGCAGGCCCAGCTTGCCCGGCGCGCGGGACAGCAGGTAGACGCCGCCGACGTCCGGGATGAACCCGATGCCGACTTCGGGCATCGCAACCTTGGAGGTGTCGGTGACCACCCGGGTGTTCCCGTGTGCGCTGACGCCCACCCCGCCACCCATCACGATGCCGTCCATCACCGCCACATAGGGCTTGGCGAACCGGCCGATCTGACCGTTGAGCAGATACTCGTCACGCCAGAATTTCCGCGCCTCGACGCCGTCCTTGCGGGCGCTGTGATAGATCGCCACCACGTCGCCGCCGGCGCACAGCCCACGTTCGCCGGCGCCGGTGAGCACCACCGCGCGTACCGCGTCGTCGCGCTCCCAGCGGGTCAGCACCGTGCTGAGCAACTCCACCATCGTCTGGTTCAGCGAGTTGATCGCCTTGGGACGGTTGAGGGTGACAAAGCCGACCCCGCCGTCGACGCGGGTCAGGACCTCGTCGGATTCCCCAGTCACGGCCCCAGTCACGCCACGTCTCCCCTCGTCGGAATCCTTGTCAGACCCGGCCGCTTCGCCACGACTCAGCTGCGACTCGGCCGCCGCCATAGAGTTTGACCAGCAATCTAGATCGTTACTCGCTCGGCGATGCCCGCGGGGCTAAGGTTTAGGCTTATCCGGACCATCATCCGGACCGCGGACGCAGGTCCCGGACGACCGAGAAAACAGCAGCTCCGCTGGGAACTCGAGCGGACCACCACTCGTTGGGTAGTTGTTCGCACGCTCGAAGCCAACAGCACTTTTGAGAGAGGATCCGACGGTGCGGGAGACAAGCAACCCGGTATTCCGTTCGCTGCCCAAGCAGCAGGGCGGGTACGCGCAATTCGGCCCGGGCGTAACGCCGGGCTACCAGCCCGACCCTTACGCCCCTACACCAGCAGCCGGCACAAGTTTCGCGGCCGGTCACCATCGATGACGTCGTCACCAAGACCGGCCTGACGCTGGCCCTGCTGTCGGCGACGGCGGTCGTGTCCTACTTCTTGACCGCGACCAACGTGGGCCTGGCGATGCCGCTGGCCATGATCGGCGCATTCGGTGGCTTCGCGCTGGTCATGATCGCGACCTTCGGGCGCAAGCAGGACAACCCGGCGATCGTGCTCACCTACGCGGCGCTCGAGGGGTTGTTCCTCGGCGCCATCTCGTTCGTGCTGGCGCACTTCTCGGTGGGCTCCGCCAACGCGGGGGTGCTGATCGGCGAGGCGATCCTGGGCACCCTCGGCGTGTTCTTCGGCATGCTCGTGGTCTACAAGACCGGGGCCATCCGCGTCACTCCGAAGTTCACCCGGATGCTGTTCGCGGCGTTGATCGGCGTGGTCGTGCTGATGCTGGGCAACCTGGTGCTGTCGATGTTCCACGTCGGCGGCGGTGAGGGCCTGGGCCTGCGCAGCGCCGGGCCCGTCGGGATCATCTTCTCGCTGGTCTGCATCGGTATCGCGGCCTTCAGCTTCCTGATCGACTTCGACGCCGCTGACCAGATGATCCGCGCCGGGGCGCCGGAGAAGGCCGCATGGGGCATCGCCCTCGGCCTGACCGTGACCCTGGTGTGGCTGTACATCGAGATCCTGCGTCTGCTCAGCTATCTACAGAACGACTAGCGGCGGCTAGTCCCTGAACGGGCAAAGCCGGCACGCCTCGCGGCGTGCCGGCTTTCTCTACAGCCGCTCGATCACCATCGCCATGCCCTGACCACCGCCGACGCACATGGTCTCCACGCCGAACGTCTTGTCGTGCGTCTGCAGGTTGTTCAGCAACGTGGTGGTGATGCGCGCGCCCGTCATGCCGAACGGGTGCCCCAGGGCGATCGCTCCACCGGAGACGTTCAGCTTGTCCTCGTCGATCCCCAGCTCGCGCGCCGAGCCCAGGACCTGCACCGCGAACGCCTCGTTGATCTCGAACAGGTCGATGTCATTGACCGACATGCCGGCCCGCTGCAGCGCTTGCTTGGTCGCCTCGATCGGCCCCAGACCGATGATCTCCGGGGACAGCCCGCTGACTCCGGTGGACACGATGCGCGCCAGCGGCGTCAGGCCGAGTTCCTTGGCCTTGGTGTCGCTGGTGATGATCACCGCCGCGGCGCCGTCGTTGAGCGGGCAGGCATTGCCCGCGGTGATGGTGCCGTTGGGCCGGAAGACGGGCTTGAGCTCGCTGATCTTCTCGTAGGTGGTTCCGGCCCGCGGCCCGTCGTCGGTACTGACGGTGCTGCCGTCCGGCAGCGTGACCGGGACGATCTCGCGGGCGAAGAAGCCGCTCTTGATCGCCTCCTCGGCGCGGTTCTGGCTGCGCACACCCCAGTGGTCTTGGTCCTCGCGGCTGATACCGGTCAGCACGGCGACGTTCTCAGCCGTCTGACCCATCGCGATGTAGACGTCCGGCAGGTTCCCGTCGGCGCGGGGGTCGTGCCACTCGTCGGCGCCGGCGGCCGCGGCGGCGCTGCGTTGTTGCCCCTCGTCGAACAGCGGGTTCTTGGTGTCGGGCCACGAGTCGGCGCTGCCTTTGGCGAACCGGGACACCGTCTCCACGCCGGCGGAGATGAAGGCGTTGCCCTCGCCGGCCTTGATTGCGTGGAACGCCATGCGCGTGGTCTGCAGCGACGACGAGCAGTAACGGTTGACCGTGGTGCCGGGCAGGAAGTCGTAACCGAGTTCGACCGCGACCACCCGGGCCATGTTGAAGCCGGACTCGCCGCCCGGCTGACCGCAACCCAGCATCAGGTCGTCGATCTGGTGCGGGTTGAGCGCCGGCACCTTGTCCAGCGCCGCACGCACCATCTGGGTCGCCAGGTCGTCGGGCCGCATGCTGACCAGGGAGCCCTTCATGGCGCGGCCGATCGGAGAGCGGGCAGTTGAGACGATGACGGCTTCGGGCATGAGATTCCTCCGGTGGGCTGTGGCCATTCGAGCCTGGCAGCGCCGAGCCTATCCGGGCGACGACGCGCGTCCGAAGGACGGCCTGGGTCAGGGGGCGGCGACAGCCGCGCCCTCGTCCGGCGGCCCGGCAACCAGTCCCCGCGTCCACAACCGTGACACCCGGGTTCGTCGTGCGACGACGATCTCGCCCGGCACCGTCACGGGTGCCACCGGCACCGGATCCGACGCCGGAGGCGGACCGAGCCTGTCGCTCAGCGCCTCCCGCAGCGCCACGAACAGCTGCTCGGCCGCCACCGCGTATCCCGCCGCCGACGGGTGGTACTGGTCCGCGGAGAACATCAGCTCGGGCATCTCCCGGAACTTGGGAGCCAGCAGATGGGCCAGCGGCACCGGCACCCCGCCGGCCGCCGTGACCGCCGCCGCCTGAGCCCGCGCCAGCTGCAACCCGCGGGTCCGTGCCAGCGACCGCAGCGGCTGCGGGATCGGCGTGATGAGGCCGAAGTCCGGGCAGGTACCCACCACCACGGCCGCGCCGCGGTCGCGCAGCTTGCGCACCGACAATCCCAGCCGCTGGGCCGACGGCCCCACGCCGTTGAGCGCGGTGACGTCGTTGGCGCCCAGGATGATCACCGCCGCATCCGGCGGTGGCCCGGCCACGAACATCGCGTCGACCTGACCGCGGACGCCCTTGGACGTGGCCCCGACGATCGCCTTGGTGCTGAGCCGGATCCGGAGGCCGGTCTGCTCGGCGAGCTGGCGAGCGATGAGCACACCCGGCACTTCCTCAGCGGTCAGACACCCATACCCGGCCGCCGTGGAGTCGCCGAACACCATCAGGTGCAGGTCGACGGGCAGCCCGCGCTCCCAGCGTTGGACGGGTCCGCCGCCGGCGCTGTAGACACCGTCGGCCCGGGGCGGCGCATCCCAGGACTTCGGGATCACGGTGCGCACATGCATCGCCTGACCCACCAGCAGGTTGCGTGCACCCAGATAGGCCGAGCCCGTCGAGGCAAGTGCACCCGCGGTGGCCCAGGCGATCGTCGACCGTCGTGGCACGCGCATGCTCACGGCAGTCATTTTAGGACGGTTGTGCTGATTTCGTGAGTAGCTGACGAACAAACCGGTTACGGTGTGGAACACATGTGGTATCGAAACTGATTCATTGGATGTTGAACGGGTAAACGACTGTCAAGCTAAGTCTGCGAGGTTGGCTGAACCAAGCGCTCCGCCTCCTCGTCACATGCTGTATCGGACTACAACGGCGTAGGAAGTGTTGAGCATGACCGCACCCAACAAGGTTTCTGGCGCACCTAGAGTCGCCATTCGCCCGCGCGACGCGTTGAAGGCTCGTAGACTCGAAGCACGCAGATTCGCGATCAGCGACGGCGCCCCCGTCGAGGTTGTCGAGTCTGGTCCCAGCGTCGCTGCGCGGTTAGCTACGCTTGCATCGCGCGTAACCATTCGGCCGGTTCTGGCTGTCGGCAGCAACGTCCCGCATTTCCCTTGGCCGTGGGGGCTGCTGGACCACGCCGCCCGCGTGCTGCTCCCCGCGACCAATACCGTCCGGGCCGACGTGAACTTGCCAAACGCCTCCGCACAGCTGGTTCGCGCGCCCGGCGTGCTGCCGGCGGACGGCACCAGACGGGTCATCCTCTACTTGCACGGCGGCGCCTTCCTGACCTGTGGCGCAAACTCGCACGGCCGACTGGTTGAAGCACTCTCCAAGTTTGCTGACTCGCCGATTCTCGTGGTCAATTACCGGCTGATGCCCAAGCACTCAATCGGGATGGCCCTCGACGACTGCCACGACGGCTATCAGTGGCTACGCCTGCTCGGGCATGAACCGGACCAGATTGTGCTGGCCGGCGACTCCGCCGGCGGCTACCTCGCGCTGTCCCTCGCGCAGCGTTTGCAGCGCGCCGGTGAGGAGCCCGCCGCGCTGGTGGCAATCTCACCGCTGCTGCAGCTAGCAAAGGAAGAAAAGCAGGCCCACCCGAACATCAAAACGGATGCGATGTTCCCGTCGAACGCCTTCGACGCGCTCGGAGAATTGGTTGCTAGGTGTGCGGCGAAGAACATCGTGGACGGCCAGCCCGAAGAGATCTACGAACCCCTCGATCACATCGAGCCGGGCCTGCCGCGCACCCTGATCCACGTGTCGGGGTCCGAGGTGCTGCTGCACGACGCGAGGCTGGCGGCCCGCAAACTGGCGGCGGCCGGGGTTCCGGCCGAGCTGCGGGTCTGGCCCGGGCAGGTGCACGACTTCCAGGTCGCCGGCCCGATCCTGCCGGAAGCCGAACGCTCGCTGCGCCAGATCGGGGAGTACATCCGCGAGGCGACCGGGTAAGCCCAAGCCCGAGTGCGCGGCGCGAAATCGCCTGAGACCATAGGCACATGCGAATCGCGCAGCACATCAGTGACCTGATCGGCGGTACCCCTCTGGTGCAGCTGAACTCCGTGGTCCCGGAGGGGTCCGGCGTCGTGGCCGCCAAAGTCGAATACCTCAACCCCGGCGGCAGTTCCAAGGACCGCATCGCCGAGCGGATGATCGATGCCGCGGAAGCCAGCGGGGCGCTGCAGCCGGGCGGCACCATCGTCGAACCCACCTCGGGCAACACCGGTGTCGGACTGGCCCTGGTGGCCCAGCGGCGCGGCGACAAGTGCGTGTTCGTCTGCCCCGACAAGGTCGGGGAGGACAAACGAAATGTGTTGCGCGCCTACGGCGCCGAAGTTGTCGTGTGCCCGACGGCAGTGCCGCCCGAGGACCCCGCCAGCTACTACAGCGTGTCCGACCGGTTGGTCCGGGAGACTCCGGGCGCCTGGAAACCCGACCAGTACTCCAACCCGGAGGGGCCGGCCAGCCACTACGCCACCACCGGTCCCGAGATCTGGGCCGACACCGACGGCAAGATCACCCACTTCGTCGCCGGCATCGGCACCGGCGGCACCATCACCGGCGCAGGCCGCTACCTCAAGGAAGTCTCCGACGGTCGGGTCCGGGTCATCGGCGCGGACCCCGAAGGGTCGGTGTACTCCGGCGGCACCGGTCGGCCCTATCTGGTCGAAGGCGTCGGCGAGGACTTCTGGCCGGCGGCCTACGACCCGTCCATCCCCGACCAGATCATCGCGGTCTCCGATTCCGACTCCTTCGACATGACCAGGCGGTTGGCCCGCGAGGAAGCCATGCTGGTCGGCGGGTCGTGCGGGATGGCCGTCGTCGCCGCACTGAAGGTCGCCGAAGAAGCGGGCCCCGAGTCGCTGGTGGTCGTCCTGCTGCCGGACGGCGGTCGCGGCTACATGGCGAAGATCTTCAACGACGCGTGGATGTCGTCGTACGGATTCCTGCGCAGCCCGCTGGACGGCTCCACCGCCGAGGCCACCGTCGGGGACGTGCTGCGACGCAAGTCCGGAGCGCTGCCCGACCTGGTGCACACGCACCCGTCGGAGACCGTGCGGGACGCCATCGGCATCCTGCGCGAGTACGGGGTGTCGCAGATGCCGGTGGTGGGCGCCGAGCCGCCGGTGATGGCGGGGGAGGTCGCCGGCAGTGTCTCGGAACGGGAGCTGCTCTCGGCGGTCTTCGAGGGCCGCGCCAAGCTGGCCGACGCGGTATCGCAGCACATGAGCCCACCGCTGCGGCTGATCGGCGCCGGCGAACTGGTCAGTGCGGCCGGCAAGGCGTTGCGCGACTGGGATGCGCTGATGGTCGTCGAGGAGGGCAAGCCGGTCGGCGTGATAACCCGGTATGACCTGCTGGGATTCCTGTCCGAGGGGACGCGGCGACGCTGACGGCTGTGACCTGGCTCTCCCCGCTCGGGTACGCTATCCGGCTTAGTTCAGCAAATCCGTACCGGAAGGGTGCCCAATGACCGATCAGCCGCCAGGCGGGTCGTACCCGCCGCCCGAATCAGCAGGTGAAGCTCCGTCGGGTGGATTCTTGACGCCCTCGGCGCCGCCTCCGGCACCCCGCGGGGAGGTGAGTTTCGACCCGCCCCCGGTCGGTGGCTCAGCGACGGTCGGCGGCTCGACCCCCGACTCCGCCGTCCTCGCCGCCCCCGCCACCCCCGCCGCCACCGGGGGCTACCCGCCGCCGCCTCCAGCGGCCGGTGCGGTCGCGCCGCCGCCGCCGGGACCCGCCATCCGCGAACTGCCGTCGGAGTCCTACACCCCGTGGGCCACCCGGGCCGTGGCGTTCCTGATCGACTACGCGCCGGTGTTGATCGTGTACGCCGTCGCGTTTGCGATCTCGAAGGTGACCGAAGAGGAGAAATGCGGGTACCCGGGTGTCGCCGCGACCTGCTGGCGCCAGGAATCGATGATCGGCGTCCTGGCCAACTGGCTGGCATATCTGGCGATCGCCGCCTACGTGATCTGGAACTACGGCTACAAACAGGGCACCACCGGATCGAGCATCGGCAAGTCGATCATGAAGTTCAAGGTCGTCAGCGAGGTCAGCGGCCAACCCCTGGGCTTCGGCATGTCGCTGGTGCGCCAGATCGCGCACCTGGTCGACGCGATCATCTGCTACATCGGGTTCCTGTTTCCGTTGTGGGACAAAAAGCGCCAGACCCTGGCCGACAAGATCATGACCACGGTCTGCCTGCCGCTCTGACCTGACCCGCGCCGTCGTCCGATTAGGCTGACGGTCGATGAGCGACGACCACGACGTGACCCGGTTCGCCGGGTTGGCGACCAAAGCGATCCACGCCGGTTACCGACCGGACCCGGCCACCGGAGCCGTCAACGCCCCGATCTATGCCAGCAGCACCTTCGCCCAGGACGGCGTCGGCGGCCTGCGCGGCGGCTTCGAGTACGCGCGCACCGGCAACCCGACCCGGGCCGTGCTGGAGGCCGCACTGGCAGCCGTCGAAGACGGCGCATTCGGCCGCGCGTTCAGCTCCGGGATGGCCGCCAGCGACTGTGTGCTGCGGGCGGTGCTGCGTCCCGGGGACCATCTGGTCATTCCCGACGACGCCTACGGCGGCACCTTCCGGCTGATCGACAAGGTCTTCACCCAGTGGGGTGTCGAATACACGCCGGTGCCGCTGTCCGACCTGGACGCGGTGCGTTCGGCGATCACCGCGCGCACGCGGCTGATCTGGGTGGAAACGCCGACCAACCCGCTGCTGTCGATCGCCGACATCGCGGGTATCGCTGCGCTGGGCGCCGAGGCTTCGGCAAAAGTTCTGGTGGACAACACTTTTGCCTCGCCGGCGCTGCAGCAGCCGCTGACCTTGGGCGCCGACATCGTGTTGCACTCGACAACCAAGTACATCGGCGGGCACTCGGACGTGGTGGGCGGCGCCCTGGTCACCAATGACGAGGAGCTGGATCAGGCGTTCGCGTTTCTGCAGAACGGCGCGGGCGCGGTGCCGGGCCCGTTCGACGCCTACCTGACGATGCGCGGGCTCAAGACGCTCCCGTTGCGCATGCAGCGGCACAGCGAGAACGCGTTGGCCGTCGCCGAATTCCTGGCCGGGCAGCCGTCGGTCAGCGCGGTGCTGTACCCGGGCTTGCCCGGGCACCCCGGCCATGAGATCGCCGCGCGCCAGATGCGTGGCTTCGGCGGCATGGTCTCGGTGCGGATGCGGGGCGGACGGCAAGCCGCCGAGAAGCTGTGCGCCGCCACCGGGGTGTTCATCCTGGCCGAGTCGCTGGGCGGCGTGGAGTCGCTGATCGAGCACCCCGCCGCCATGACGCACGCCTCGACGGCCGGGTCGCAGCTGGAAGTTCCCGACGACCTGGTGCGGTTGTCGGTCGGGATCGAGGACATCGCCGACCTGCTGGCCGACCTCGAGCAAGCGCTGGCCTGAATCCCGGGTTAATTCCTCGCCGACGGTGAATTCGACGACGCGAAGCGCGCGCCGTTCACGCTCGGCGGAGAAGGTCAGGAGTGGTACGGCTCCGCGCTGACCAGGGTCACTTCCACCGTGCTGCCGCTGGGCACCTTGTAGCTGCGGGTCTCGCCGACCTTCGCGTCGATCAGGGCGCCGCCCAACGGTGAGTTCGGCGAGTACACCTCGAGCTTGCCGTCGTTGACGCCCTCCTGGCGGGTGGCGATCAGGAACGTCTCGCTGTCCGACTTGTCGCCGTTGTAGTAGACCTTCACCACCGAACCGGGCAGCGCGACGCCGGACTGCTTGGGCGCCTCGCCGACCTTGGCGTTGTTGAGCAGGTCCTGCAGCTGGCGGATCCGGGCCTCCTGCTGGCCCTGCTCCTCGCGCGCGGCGTGGTATCCGCCGTTCTCGCGCAGATCCCCCTCCTCGCGCCGGTCGTTGATCTCGGCTGCGATGACCGGACGATTCGCGATCAGCTGATCGAGCTCGGCCTTGAGTCGGTCATGTGACTCCTGGGTCAACCAGGTCACCTGAGTGTCCGTCATCTGGTCCTGCTCCTCGTGTTGTCGTTCCGCGCAGTTGCGCAAGTATGTGAGCCCTGGGCCAGGTAACGGCAACCGGTCGGACGTCTTCAGGTCCCACCCCCGGCGCTGCCGCTCCGTCCTGCCCACGGCCTCTAATGCAGCAATACACGGTCCCAAGCAGGACCGTGCATTCACCTACGTTACCACCGTGCTAACGATGAATGACCGACATATCCGCAGTTCGGCGATTTTTCTGCGGTTATGACGGCCGCAGATACGCGGGTACGTCTGTGCCGCACCCGTATACGTCGGCCATCAGCGGCGGCTTGCTGGATTTCAGCGTGGTGGTCACCTGCACGGTGGTCTGGTCGGCGGGCGGCACCAACACCTCTCGCCGGCCCGTCTCGCTGCCGTCCCGGGACCGCACCCGCACGATGCAGTCCACCGGCCGGGAGGGGTCCTTGCGGGTCACGCTGATGATGACCGAAGCCGTCTCGTCGTCGATCACCTGATAGCCCGCCAAGGTGCCGGTGACGTCTGCGGTCCCGATGCGCTGGTAGCCGACGACGGCAACCACCACGCCCGCCGCCAGCACCGCCGCGGTGAGCCCCACGATCACCCGTCGCCGCGATTTCGGTGCCAGTCGAGGACGGCCATAACGCGCCGCGGGACGCGAATCGGAACCGTCAGTCAAGCCTTCAGTCATGCCCTCGGGATTTGTGGGGTACAGGAGAACTGGAATTATATGGGCATCCGAGCGGGCCGGTGGGCGGCCGGCGAGACCGACTCGAATCAACACGACACGAGGGAGCACGTGAGCAAGCTGCGGTTGATGGCGGTGCACGCCCACCCCGACGACGAATCCAGCAAGGGTGCCGCCACCCTGGCCCGATACGCCGACGAGGGACATCAGGTGCTGGTGGTCACGCTGACCGGCGGCGAGCGCGGGGAGATCCTCAACCCGGCGATGGACCTGCCCGACGTGCACGGACACATCTCCGAGATCCGTCGCGACGAGATGGCCAAGGCCGCCGAGATCCTCGGCGTCGAGCACACCTGGCTGGGATTCGTCGACTCCGGCCTGCCCAAGGGCGACCCGCCACCGCCGCTACCGGACGGCTGCTTCGCGCTGGTGCCGCTCGAGGAGTCCACCGAAGCGCTGGTCCGCGTGGTCCGTGACTTCCGGCCGCACGTGATGATCACCTACGACGAGAACGGCGGCTACCCGCACCCCGATCACATCCGCTGCCACGAGGTATCGGTCAGTGCCTACGAGGCGGCCGCCGATCACCGGCGATTCCCCGACGCCGGCGAGCCGTGGGCGGTGTCCAAGCTGTACTACGTGCACGGCTTCCTACGGGCCCGGATGCAACTGCTGCAGGACGAGTTCGCCAAGCACGGCCAGGAAGGCCCGTTCGCGAAGTGGCTCAAGCACTGGCTGCCCGAGCACGATCATTTCGAGAAGCGGGTGACCACCCGCGTCGAATGCTCGGCGTACTTCGGCCGGCGCGACGACGCGCTGCTGGCCCACGCGACCCAGATCGACCCGAACGCGGAATTCTTCGCCGCACCGATCTCCTGGCAGGAGCGGCTCTGGCCGACCGAGGAGTTCGAGTTGGCGCGCTCGCGGGTCCCGGCGGTCCTACCGGAGACGGATCTTTTCGCGGGGATCGAGGACTGGTGAACCATCTTCTGCTCACCGTGATTGCTGCCGGGGGAACTCGCAACAACGGTCCCGACTTCGGCAAGGCCAGCCCGCTGGGGTTGCTGATCGTCGTGCTGCTGGTGGTCGCCACCGTGTTCCTAGTGCGGTCGATGAACCGTCAGCTCAGAAAGGTTCCGCCGTCCTTCGACCCGCAGCACCCCGAGCCCGACCAGGCCGCCGACGAGGGCACCGACGCAGTCGACGCGGATGGGCCCGGCCCGCCTGAGGGCGACGGCTCCGCGCGACCGTCGGGATCCGCTCATGACCCCGGCTGAGTCGGGCACCAACACCCTCGCCCAGGCCACCAGCCCCTATCTGCGACAGCACGCCGACAACCCGGTGCACTGGCAGCAGTGGACGCCGCAGGCGCTGGCCGAGGCGGCGGCGCGCGACGTGCCGATCCTGTTGTCCATCGGCTACGCCGCCTGCCACTGGTGTCACGTGATGGCGCACGAGTCGTTCGAGGACCCCGGCGTGGCGGCCGTCATGAACGCAGGATTCGTCTGCATCAAGGTGGACCGCGAGGAACGTCCCGACATCGACGCGGTCTACATGAACGCCACTGTCGCGCTCACCGGTCAGGGCGGCTGGCCGATGACCTGTTTCCTCGCCCCCGACGGCCGCCCCTTCTTCTGCGGCACCTACTACCCGAAAGAAGGCTTCCTGCAACTACTTTCGGCCATCACCGAAACGTGGCGGGAACGCCGCGACGAGGTGGAGCAGGCCTCGGAACACATCGCCGGCGAGTTGCGGGCGATGAGCTCGGGGCTGCCCGGCGGCGGCCCGGAGCTAGTCCCCGAGCTGTGCGACCAGGCCGTCGCCGCGGTGCTGCAAGACCAGGACACCGCCCACGGCGGCTTCGGTGGCGCACCCAAGTTTCCCCCCGTCGGCGCTGCTGGAGGCGCTGTTGCGGCACTACGAGCGCACCGGGTCGCCGGAGGTGCTGATGGCGGTGCAGCGCACCGGCAGCGCAATGGCCCGCGGCGGCATCTACGACCAACTGGCCGGCGGGTTCGCCCGCTACAGCGTGGACGCCGCCTGGGTGGTCCCGCACTTCGAAAAGATGCTTTACGACAACGCGCTGCTGCTGCGGTGCTACGCGCACTGGGCCCGCCGGACCGCTGACCCGCTCGCGCACCGGGTGGCCGCGCAGACGGCTCAGTTCCTGCTCACCGACCTCGCCGCCGGCGACATGTTCGTCTCGTCGCTGGACGCCGACGCCGGCGGCGTCGAGGGCTCGAGCTACGTCTGGACGCCCGCGCAGCTGACCGAGGTGCTCGGGGCCGACGACGGCTTGTGGGCGGCGCAGGTTTTCGACGTCACCGCGTCCGGGACGTTCGAACACGGGGCATCGGTGCTGCAGTTGCGGCACGACCCCGAGGATTTGCACCGGCTGGAGCGGGTTCGTGCCGAGCTGTTGGCAGCCCGGGCGCGCCGCGTACAGCCCGGCCGCGACGACAAGGTGGTGACCTCCTGGAACGGGCTGGCCATCACCGCGCTCGCCGAAGCGGGCGTGGCGCTGGGGCAGCCGGCGCTGGTGCGCGCCGCACGGCGATGCGCGGCCGCGCTGCTGGACCTGCACCTGGTGGCCGGGCGGCTGCGCCGCGCCAGCCTGGGCGGGACGGTCGGGGACAGCGCGGCGATCCTGGAGGATTACGCGATGCTGGCCACCGGCCTGCTGACGCTGTACCAGCTGGATTCCGATGCGCGTTGGCTGGACGCGGCCACCGGCCTGCTCGACACGGCCGTCGAGCATTTCGGCGGCCCGCAGGGCCGTTGGTTCGACACCGCCGACGACGCCGAGCAGCTGGTGCTGCGACCAGCCGACCCGCTGGATGGTGCCACTCCGTCGGGCGCGTCGGCGCTCGCCGAGGCGCTGCTGATGGGCGCTCACCTGATCGACGAGCGCGCCGAATGGTATCTGCGGCTGGCCGGTGAGACGCTGGGCGCGCATTCGGTGCTGCTGGCCCGCGCCCCGCGGTCGGCGGGGCACTGGCTGGCGGTCGCCGAAGCCGCGGTGCGCGGGCCGTTGCAGATCGCGGTCGCCTGCGCCGGGGACGCGTCGCCGCTGCTGGCCGACGCCCGCCGGCTGGCGCCGGGCGGGGCCGTCGTGGTCGGTGGCGCGGTGGACTCGTCGCCGTTGCTGGCCGGACGCGACCGCGTGGCCGGAGCCGACGCCGCGTACGTCTGCCGGGGCCGGGTCTGCGACTTGCCGGTGACCAGTGCGCAGGCACTCGCTACGGCGTTGGCTGTACCTGGGTAGTAGCGTGCGTCACATGCCGAACACCGCCGACCGGACCCAAGCCATCACCGAGACGGTTCACCGCTACATCGAGACGGTGTCGAACGGGACCGCCGACGAGCTGGCCGCCTTCTTCGCCGACGACGCGACGCTCGAGGACCCGGTGGGCGGCGGTGAGGTCCACATCGGCAAGAGCGCCATCCGCGGCTTCTACTCGGCAGTGGAGGGCGTGGCGCGCGAATGCGAGCTGGTGACGCTGCGGGTGTCGGGAAACGAGGCGGCGTTTCACTTCCGGTTGATCGTCGGTGCCGGCGACAGCAGGATGCGCATCGAGCCGATCGAGACCATGGTGTTCGACGGCAGCGGCAAGGTCACCGCGATGAAGGCCTACTGGTCGCCGGCCGACGTGACCCGGCTGTAACGGGCTTCAGAACACTACGAACCACATCGCGATGTAGTGGCAGATGGCCGCGACCGCGGTGCAGGCGTGAAAGAACTCGTGATAGCCGAATGTCGTCGGCCACGGGTCGGGCCACTTCAGTGCGTACAGAATGCCGCCGATGCTGTAGAGGGCGCCGCCGACGAACAGCAGCACCATGGCCGTCACCCCGGCGTTGTGCAGGATCGACGCGGTGTACCACACCGCGACCCAACCCAGCAGGATGTACAGCGGCACACCGACCCAGCGCGGTGCTGAGGGCCACAGCATCTTGAGCATGATGCCGGCCGCCGCCCCGCCCCAGACGATCGCCAGCACCACATGCCCGTCGTGGCCGGACAGCGCCAGCAGCGCGAACGGGGTGTAACTGCCCGCGATGAACACGAAGATCATCGAGTGATCGGCCCGCTTCATCCACATCCGGGTGGTGTCCGACTTCCAGTTGACCCGGTGGTAGGTGGCGCTGACGGTGAACATGATGATCGTGGCGAAGGTGTACAGCAGTGTGGCCAGGCCGGCCCTGGTGGAGCCCACCGCCCACGACACCGCGACCAGGGACGCGCCGGCGAATACGGCGGTGGCCGCCGAGTAGACGTGGATCCAGCCCCGGAAGCGCGGCTTGGTCAACACCCGGGCGACGCCCTCGACGAGGTGGTGCGCGGCCTTCTGCGCGGCGTCGATCGGCGAGTGGCCGTCCGGCTCAGGCTGCGACTGCGGCTGGTTGTCGGTGAGCGTGCTGGTCTGGCTGCTCATCTGTGCTTGTGCCCCGTCTTTTGATGGCGGTTGAGGGTTACCGATCAGGTTAGCGAAACCATCTGTCAGAGGCCCGTATGACGCCACGTGAGATTGCCGGAGATGACACCGGGAAAAGGGCGTCGGTCACAGTACTGTGGATCCTCGTGGAGATCATCCCGCCACGGCTCAAGGAGCCGCTGTACCGGCTTTACGAGCTGCGACTACGGCAGGGACTGGCCGCCACCAAATCCGAACTGCCGCGTCACATCGCGGTTCTGTGCGACGGGAACCGTCGCTGGGCGCGCAGCCTGGGCTACGACGACGTCAGCGTCGGGTACCGCATGGGAGCGGTGAAGATCGCCGAGATGTTGCGGTGGTGCCAGGACGCCGGCATCGAGATGACCACCGTCTACCTGCTGTCCACCGAGAACCTGCAGCGCGATCCCGAGGAACTCGGCGCGCTGATCGAGATCATCACCGACGTCGTCGAGGAGATCTGCGCGCCGGCCAACCATTGGAGCGTCCGCACCGTCGGCGATCTGGAGTTGCTTGGTGAGGAGCCGGCCCGACGACTGCGCGACGCGGTGGACTCCACGCCGCAGAACGCGGCGTTCCACGTCAACGTCGCGGTGGGCTACGGCGGCCGCCAGGAGATCGTGGGCGCGGTACGCGCCTTGTTGAACAAGGCGCTCGCCAACGGCGCGACCGCCGAGGAACTGGTGGACGCGGTCACCGTCGAAGGAATCTCGGAAAATCTGTACACCTCCGGACAGCCCGACCCCGATCTGGTGATCCGCACCTCGGGAGAGCAGCGGCTATCCGGGTTTCTGCTCTGGCAGAGCGCCTACTCGGAGATGTGGTTCACCGAGGCGCACTGGCCGGCGTTCCGGCGCGTCGATTTTCTGCGTGCGTTGCGGGACTACAGCATGCGGCATCGGCGCTACGGCAAGTAGCCACCGCGATCGTTAACTGACGGTTGGTGCGGCGCCGTCTGCTGGATTGAAATACCCATCAGCACAGGAACCGCTGGCGCGTCGTCCCCGTGACACTCCGGACGGGAAGTGTCAACGGCGGCTACCCGCCTCGGTGTCCTCGCTATGGGCTCTAGCAAACAAAATACCGGTGCGTCGTGACCGTTTGACGGGCCCGTTAGTTAGGGATTTTTGCCCCTGGAACGGGCCACGTATTCAACTTCTGTCAGTACGCTACGCCCTATTCCACAGGCCTGCAATAGCCGCTGTAATACGTTGTGGTACAACGAAATATGGTTCGTTTGAAAAGGTGTATCGCTAGGTCAGAGCTTCTCAGGAGAACGACCTGATGAATTCAACTGACCCTCCGCAAACTTGGGCGGGGAGTGGATGCAGGAGCGGTATCTGCTCCACCGCGGTGCTGTTTCAGAAAATCTGAAAATTCTTGTTTCAACTTCTGGTGTTTCCGGCTCGCGAGCATGTACATTCCCAACTCGAGTGACCCCATCGGCCATGAACCACAGGAGTTTCCGCGATGTCGTATTTGGTGGCTGCCCCGGACCTGTTTGCTGCTGCGACGGCGAACCTGAACAGTCTGGGCACGTCGATCAGCGAGGCCAATGGGGCATGGGCTGGCCCCATCAGCTCGCTGCTGCCGGCGGCTCAGGACGAGGTCTCGGCCGCCATCGCCGCGTTGTTCGGAACGCACGCCCAGAGTTACCAGGCGCTCAGCCAGGAGGCGCAAGCCTTCCACCAGCAGTTTGTGCAGGCCCTCAGCTCGGCGGGCAACGCCTACTCGCTCGCCGAGTCGGTCAACGCCAACCCACTGCAGGCGGTGTCGGACCTGATCAATGCGCCCTCCCAGGCGCTCTTTCAGCGTCCGTTGTTCGGCAATGGCGCCGATGGGGCAGCCGGAACCAGCGCCAACGGTGGCGCGGGCGGGTTGTTGTGGGGCAACGGCGGTGCGGGTGGATCCGGTGCGGACGGCCAGGTCGGCGGCAACGGGGGTGCCGCCGGGCTGTTCGGTAACGGTGGCCGGGGCGGTACCGGCGGCGCCGGTGCCACCGGCGGTAACGGCGGTTCCGGCGGCATCCTGTTCGGCAACGGCGGCATCGGTGGTACCGGCGGTGTTGGCGCCGCTGCGGGTCTGACCGGTGGTGCCGGCGGTATGGGCGGAAATGCCGGCTTCTTCGGCGCGGGCGGTGTGGGCGGCGCCGGTGGGGCGGGCGGTGCCGGCGACCCGTCACTGAGCATCGCCGGCGGCACCGGAGGTGTCGGTGGCCACGGCGGTAACGGCGGGACCGTGTTCAGCACGGCCGGCGCCGGTGGCGTCGGCGGCGCGGGTGGATACGGCGGTAACGGCGCCGACGCCACGGGCGGGGGCACGACGGGCAGCGCCGGTGGCCAGGGCGGCAATGGTGGCGCCGGTGGCGCGGCCGGCAGCACCGGCATGTTCGGTGCCGGCGCCGCGGGTGGCGCCGGCGGTGCGGCGGGACTCGGTGGTAACGGCGGTGCCGGCGGCAACGGCGACAGCACGTTCATCCACGGCGGGACCGGCGGTCTGGGTGGTAACCCGGGTATCGGCGGCGCGGGTGGTGCGGGCTCACTCGGCGCGCCGAACGGCGCTACCGGGGCCGCGGCGACCAGCGGCGGCAACGGCGGTGTCGGCGGTATGGGTCTCACCGCCCCCCGGCGGCTCCGGTCTGACCGGCGGTAATGGCGGAACCGGCGGCAACGCCGGGGTGGTCGGTCACGGCGGTGCCGGCGGTAGCGGCGGTAACGGCGACGGTTCCGGCGCAGGTGGCAACGGTGGCGCCGGCGGCATCGGAGTGGTCGGTGGCCAAGGCGGCGCCGGCGGCGACGGCGGCGTGACCGGTAACGGCGGCAACGGTGGTACCGGCGGCGCAGGCGCGGTGGGCGCCGCCGGCGCAGCCGGAGCCAGCGCAGGTGCAGCTGGCGGCACCGGCGCCGTCGGCGGCACCGGTGGCGTGGGTGGAGCCGGTGGACGCGGCGGTGCGATATCGGGCAATGGCGGCAACGGCGGTGCGGGTGGCCTCGGCGGCCAGGGTGGTGGCGGCGGTGCCGGCGCTACCGGGGCCAACGCCACCGTGGCCGGTGCCACCGGCGGCACCGGCGGGTTAGGCGGATCGGGTGGTGCCGGCGGTCACGGCGGCGCCGGCGGTGCCGCGGGCTACGCCCTGGGCTCTGGAACCGGCGGTGTCACCGGCGCCGGCGGTGGCGGCGGTACCGGCGGCGCGGCCGGCATCGGCGGTGACGGCGGGATCGGTGGAGCCGGCACCGCAACAAATCCCAACGGCGGAACCGGCGGTCAGGGCGGCAACCCCGGCGCCGGCGGTGCCGGCGGCCTCGGCGGCGTGAACGGCGCCGGCACCGCGATCGCGGCAACTGGTGCTACCGGCACTGGCGCGACGAGTGGTGGCAACGGCGGTGCCGGCGGCGCGGGCTGGAACGCCACCACTCCGGGGGCCAACGGCGGTAACGGTGGTCGCGGCGGCGCCGGCGGCCTGGTCGGCAACGGTGGCGCGGGCGGGGCCGGCGGCAGTGGCGCACAGGGCGCCACCGGCACCAACCCGACCCAGACCGGTGGTGCCGGAGGGCTCGGCGGCAACGGTGGTAACGGCGGTGACGGTGGTTCCGCCGGGACGGCTGCGGGTGTCGGTGGCGCCGGCGGCCAGGGCGGTGTCGGTGGCCAGGGTGGCACCGGCGCGGTCGGCGCCGACGCGGCCGACCCCACCCAGATCGGTGGCACCGGCGGGGTCGGCGGTGTCGGTGGTCAGGGCGGCAACGGCGGTAACGGTGGCGCGGCGCCAAACCCGACCGGTCCGATCGGCCTCGCCGGTAACGGCGGTAACGGCGGTGCGGCCGGGCTCGGCGGTAACGGCGGCCGGGGTGCCGATGGAACCGCCGCCAACTTCAACGCCAGCGCCGGCGGGATCGGCGGTAACGCGGGCAGCGCCGGTGGCGGTGGACAGGGCGGCGTCGGCCTCAATGTCGGCTCGAGCGGCGGTAACGGTGCTGCGGCCACCAGTGGCGGTAACGGTGGTGCGGGCGGTAATGGTTACACCGACCCGACCGCGAGCGGCCTCAACGGCGGTAACGGCGGCGCGGGCGGCGCCGGCGGGAATCTCGGCAACGGTGGCGCGGGCGGCGCCGGTGGTAACGGTGCCACGGGCGTCACGGGCGCGTTGGGCGCGCAGGCCACCGGTGGCACCGGCGGTATCGGCGGTAACGGTGGTGCCGGTGGCGCCGCCGGAAGCCAGGCCGGTAACGGGGGCGCCGGCGGCGCGGCAGGCACCGGCGGTCAAGGTGGCACCGGCTCGGAGGGCGTCGACTCCACCGACCCGACTGTCAACGGCACCGATGCGGGGAACGGCGGGGTCGGCGGCCAGGGCGGTGTCGGCGGCAACGGCGGTGCGTCGGCCAAGGGCACCGTCGGCACCGGGGGCGCCGGCGGGACGGGCGGCGTTGCCGGATTCGGCGGTAAGGGCGGCGACGGCGCTGCCGGCACTGCTACCAACCTGGACGGCAGCGCTGGCGGTAAGGGCGGCGACCCGGGCACCGGAGGCCTGGGTGGCAATGGTGGAACCGGCTCCGTTGCCGGCGGAAATGGCGGTTCCGGCGCCGCGGTCACCAGTGGTGGTGACGGCGGAAACGGTGGCGCCGGCTTCAACGCCGCGGAGGGTTCAAACCTGGCCGGCGGCAAGGGCGGCGCCGGCGGTGCGGGTGGCGCAGTCGGAACTGGCGGCACGGGTGGCAACGGCGGGGCCGGCGACGGCTCTGGGAACGGTGGCGACGGCGGTATGGGCGGCGCCAGCGGAACGGTTGGTGGTCAGGGCGGACACGGCGGACACGGCGGGGCCGGCGGCGACACCGGAAACGGTGGCGCCGGTGGGACCGGCGGCATCGGGCAGTCGTCGGTCGGTGTGGGCGGTATCGGTGGTGACGGTGGCGCCGGCGGCGCGACCTCGGGTAACGGTGGCGCGGGCGGCACAGGCGGCGCGGGCAAGGTCAGCGGCGGCCTCGGCGGTAACGGTGGTGACGCCGGTGCGAACGGCGACGGTGGCGCCGGTGGTGCCGGTGGTGCCGGCTTGCTCGGGGGCACGGGTGCGGCGGGGGCGACCTCCGGCGCAGCCGGCGGTGTCGGTGTCGTCGGTGGTAACGGTGGCACCGGCGGTAACGGTGGGGCCGGTGGCTCCGATTCCGGTAACGGTGGGGCCGGTGGCACGGGTGGTGCCGGCGGCCAGGGTGGTACCGGTGGTGTCGGCGCTCCCTCGACGAACCCGTCCCAGGCCGGTGGTACCGGTGGTAATGGCGGCGCCGGCGGTACCGGTGGCCAGGGTGGTAACGGTGGTGCTGCCCTCGCCGGTAACCAGGGTGCCGGTGGTAACGGCGGCGCTGGTGGCGCGGCGGGCATCGCCGGAAACGGAGGCAGGGGCTCCGACGGTACCTCGACCAGCATCGCCGGCAGCAACGGCGGCAAGGGCGGCGATCCAGGTGCCGTCGGGACTGGCGGACAGGGTGGCAACGGTTCTAGCACCGGCCTGACCGGCGGCAACGGGGCCGCGGCGACCAGCGGCGGCAACGGCGGCAGGGGCGGTAACGGCTTCAACGCCAGCGCGCTCACCAACGGCTCGGCCGGCGGCAACGGCGGTAACGGCGGCGCCGGCGGCGCGGTCGGCAATGGTGGTAACGGCGGCACCGGTGGTGGTGGCGCGACCGGCACTGCGGGCAGCAACGGCAGCGGCAACGGTGTGGCCGGTGGTGGCGGCGGCACCGGTGGTATCGGCGGTAACGGTGGCGCCGGCGGTGCCGGCGGTTCCATCTCCGGCAACGGTGGTAACGGCGGCCTGGCCGGTAACGGTGGCGCGGGCGGCCAGGGCGGTTCCGGCTCGGCCTCCACCGCTTCGGCCACCGCCGGCGGCGCCGGTGGAGCCGGCGGCACCGGTGCGGCGGGCGGTACCGGTGGTGCCGCGGGCACCGCTACCAATGGCAACTCGGGCAGCGCGGGCAAGGGCGGTAACGGCGGCAACGGCGGCGCCGGCGGTACGGCCGGTAACGGCTTCAGCGCCACGACCTCGGGCGGCACCGGTGCGACCGGCGGCAAGGGCGGCGCGGGCGGTAACGCCGGTGCCGGTGGCGCGGGCGGTGCCGGCACCACGACGACCCCGGGTGGCACCGGCGGTAACGGCGGTCAGGGTGGCCTCGGCGCCAACGGTGGCACCGGTGGTAACGGCAACAACAACTCCACAACCGGCGCGGGCGGCACGGGTGGTGCTGGTGGTACTGCTGGCGCGGGCGGTAACGGTGGGACGGCGGGCGCCGGCGGTGCGGGCAGCTCCGGTGGCGCGGCAGGTGCGGCCGGTAACGGCGGCGGCGGCGGTACCGGTGGTGCCGGCGGTAACGGTGGTAACGGTGGCAGCACCACGACCGGCCCGGCCGGTGGTGCGGGTGGTACCGGTGGTGCCGGTGCCGCTGGTGGTACCGGCGGTAACGGCGCATCCGGTGGCTCGGCGATCGGTGCGGGCACCGCGGGTGCCGCCAGCGCCGGCGGCAACGGTGGCGCCGGCGGTAACGGCGGGGCGTCCGGAAACGGCGGTAACGGTGGTACGGGCACCACCGGTACCGGCGGTACCGGTGGTGCCTCCAACAACGGCGGTGTCGCGGGCGCCGGTGGTGCCGGCGGCACGGGCGGTGCGGGCACCGCCACCACCCCGGGTGGCACCGGTGGCCAAGGTGGCACCGGCGGCACCGGTGGGGCTTCCGGTAACGGTGGCGCCGGCGGCAACACTTCCAGCTCGGGCGCCGGCGGTAAGGGCGGCGCCGTCGGCACCGGCGGTGCTGGTGCAAGCGGCGGCGTCGGCGGCACCGGTGGCGCGGGTACCTCCGGTGGCGGCACCCCGACCGGGGGTACCGGCGGGGCGGCCGGCAACTCCGGTGGCGGCGGCGCAGCCGGTACACCCGGCAAGGGCGGCAACTCCGGCACGGGCACCACCGGCGGCACGGGTGGCGCCGGCGGTAACGGCGGTACTGGCGCCAACAAGGCCAACGGCGGTGGCGGCGGCGCCGGACTGGGCGGCGCGACGACCGGTGCTTCCGGCGCAAATGGCACCCCCGGCACCGGCGGTGCCGGCAGCGCAGGCGCCGTGGGTGGCTTTGGACTCAACGGAACCGGCACGCAGGCGGCCAGCGGTGCCAACGGCAGCAACGGCGCCAACGGCACCTAGGAACTCACCGAATCGGCCACGCTAGACCGGCCTCCCCTGGTATTACTCCACACACGTCGAACAGCGAACGCTTGCACTGTAAGGAAGAGGATTGAGCCGGTGAGTTTTCTGACCTTGCCACCTGAGATCAACTCGCTGAATATGCTGCTGGGCGCGGGTTCGGCGCCGATGGCGTCGGTGGCGTCGGCCTGGGATGGTTTGGCTGCTGAGTTGGGTTCGGCGTCGTCGTTTTTCGAGGCGGTGACCTCGGGGTTGGTCAATGATGCGTGGCAGGGGCCGGCTGCGTCGGCGATGGCGTCGGCGGCTTCGCCGTATGCGGCGTGGTTGAGTGCTGCGGGTGCGGTGGCGGAGCAGGCTGCCGCGCAGGCGCGGGTGGTGGTGTCGGCGTTCGAGTCGGCGCGGTCGATGATCGTGCATCCGGCGCTGATCGCGGGTAATCGCAATGCGCTGGTGAGGCTGGCGATTTCGAACCTGTTCGGCCAGAACTGGCCGGCGATTGCGGCGGCGGAGGCGGCCTACGAGGAGTTCTGGGCCCAGGACGTGGCGGCGATGTTGGGCTATCACGGTGGGGCATCGGCGGCAGCGGCGGCGTTGACGCCGTTTGCGAAGTTGCCGCTGGGTTTGGCTGGGGCGGGTGGTTTGGTCAACGCCGCGGCAACCGAGCTTGCCGGGTTGGCCGGCACTTTCACCAAGGGCGGCGCTGGGGCGGTGCTGGGCGCGGTGAATGTGCGGTTGGGCGGGCTGTTGGGTGGTTTCAACCTCAGCGGGTTGTTGAGCAGCCTGCAACTGGGTACCGGGAACCTGGCCAATCTGAACTTGCACAATCTGGGGCTGGGCGGGATCGGCACCGGTGCGGCGGCCGCCGGGCCTTGGGGGTCGTACGGTCGTCATGGTTTGCCGACTGGCTCGTGGGGGAGTTTTGCTGGCTCGGGTCTGCAGGCGCTGGTCAGCGGCCTGTCCAGCTCGGGCGGGCTGAGCAGTGTGGTCAGCAGCAGCACGCTGACCACTTTGTTGAGCAGCCCCGCCGTCGGCACTTTGTTGAGCAGTCCCGCCGTCGGCGCGCTGTTGAGCAGCCCCTCGGTCAGCAGCCTGCTGAGTAGCCCCGCCATCTCCGGCCTGCTGAGCAGCAAGTCCGTGAGTAGTCTGCTGAGCAGTTTGCACCTGAAGACCGGCGCCCTTAGTGGCGTGCTGAACCAGCTTGGTCTGGGTGCCACCGTCACTGGTGGGGCGTCGGCCGCCGCGGGTTGGGGTCATCACTGGGGTGGCTGGGGACACGTGGGCTTCGGCGGTTCGGGTCGCGGCCTGGGCTTCCTGTCCGGCCTGCTGAACTCCGAGGTCGTGTCCAGCTTGGTGACCAGCGGCAGCGTCAGCACCTTGCTGAGCAGTCCCGCGGTGAGCAGCCTGCTGACCAGCTCCACCGTCAATGCTCTGCTCAGCAGCTCCACGGTGAGCAGTTTGTTGAGCAGCCCGACGGTTAGCAGCTTGTTGAGTAGCCCGGCGGTGAGCAGCTTGTTCGGCAGCAAGGCTGTAAGCAGTTTGGTCAGCGGTCTGCATCTGAGTAACGGCAGCAGCTTGAGCAGTTTGTTGACGCAGTTGGGTGTGGGTGGCACGGGTTCGGGTGGGGCGAGTGCGGCGGCGACGGTGTCGACGCCGTGGGGCAATTTCTCGCTGAGCCAGATCACGCGTTTCGTCGAGACCCACGGTGGGTTGCAGAGTGTGTTGAACACTTTGTCGAGTTCGCCGGTGTTCACCAGTTGGGTGCAGTCTGAGGCGTTCACCAGTCAGTGGACCAGCTCGGCGGTGGGCAGTGTGTTGAGCAGCCCGGCGGTGACCAGCCTGCTGAGCAGTCCGGCGGTCACCAATCTGGTGAGCAGCCCGGTGGTGAGCAACCTGTTGGCCAGCCCGACCGTCGGCAGTCTGTTGAGCAGTCCGGCGTTGAGTGGTTTGTTGGGTAACTCTTCGGTGAGCAGCCTGCTCGGTGGTGTGCACCTGAGCAACGGCAGCAGCTTGAGCGCCCTGTTGTCCCAGTTGGGTGCCACCGGTTCCGGCGGTGCGAGTGCGGCGGCGTCGATGTTGTCGACGCCGTGGGGCAGTTTCTCGCTGAACCAGATCACCAATTACGTGAACTCTCACGGTGGCTTCGAGGCCGTGCTGGGCAATTTGTCGGGTTCGCCGGCGTTCAACGCGTGGCTGCATTCCGATGCGCTGGCGGGCCAGCTGAACAGCGCGTTGAGCAGCGCCAATGTGACCGCGGTGCTGGGTAACCCTGCCGTGGCCAGCCTGTTGAGCAGCCCGACCACGGTCGCCAACGTGTTGAGCAGTTCGTCGGTGAGCAGTCTGTTGGGCAGTTCGTCGGTGGGCAATCTGTTGAGCAGCCCGGTGGTAACCAACCTGTTGAGCAGCCCGTCCATCAGCAACCTGCTCAATGGCAAGACCCTCAGCGGCCTGCTCAGCGGCAAGACCTTGAGCAGTCTGTTGTCGCAGAGCCTGCATCCGGGGTCGGCCGAGGCGGCGGTGACCGATCTGTTCGGTAATACCGGCACGGGCAATATCGGGTTCGGTAATACCGGTGACAACAACATCGGGTTCGGCAATACCGGTAACGGCAATATCGGTATCGGGAACAACGGGTTCGATCTCAACGGCATCCTGAACTCCGGGGTCGGTAACTCGGGGTTGTTCAACACCGGCAGTTACAACACCGGTATCGGCAACTCCGGTGTCGCCAACACCGGGTTGTTCAATCCGGGCAGCTTCAACACCGGCATCGGTAACCGGGGCAGCTACAACACCGGCAGTTTCAACCAGGGCAGCTTCAACAGCGGTGACTTCAATGGTGGGGACACCAACACCGGCTGGTTCAACAGCGGCAACCTCAACACCGGTATCGGCAACTCGGGCAACATCAACACCGGTATCGGCAACTCCGGCAACATGAACAACGGGATGTTCATCCGAGGCGACGCCCAGGGCATCACCCGTATCTCCTACTCGATCCGCATCGACCAGATTCCTGTCGACTACGGCATGCGATTCCCGGTGAACACCGTGATTTCCGGTGGCACCTTCGACATCACCACACTGCCGTTCAACATCGGGGCGATCGACATGAGCGCGCTGAGCAGCACGTCCGGCACCATCGGTCCGATCAGCGTTCCGACCATCAGGATCAGTGGACCACAACTGACCTTCACCCTCGGCGGTCCGGGATACACCACGTACGGCAGTATCTCCGGCACCATCGGTCCGATCGACATCCCGCTGTTCTCGATCCCGACGGGTCCGGGCGTCGGCAACACCACGGGTGCGCCGTCGTCGGGTTTCTTCAACAGCGGCTCGGGCAGCTCGTCGGGCTTCTTCAACCTGGGTGCGGGCAGTTCCGGACTGCAGAACATGGGTCTGAATGCCTCGGGTGTGGGCAACGTCGGCAACCTGGTGTCGGGGATGCGCAACCTGGGCGACAGCATGTCGGGCTGGTTCAACGTGAGCTCGCTGGACGCCGCACAGGCCGCGGTCGTCTCCGGTTTCGGCAACGTCGGCAGTCAGGTGTCGGGGTTGTTCCACAGCTCGGTGACCGACTTCACCACCTTCAGCCTCGGTCTGGGCAACCAGGGTGGTCTGAATGTGGGCGGGGGCAATATCGGGGCGCTGAACTTCGGCTTCGGCAATGTCGGTGGCAGCAACTTCGGCGGCGGCAACCTGGGCGATCTGAACTTCGGGTTCGGGGATCTGGGCAGCCACAACTTCGGGTTCGGCAACCTCGGTGACGGCAATATCGGGTTCGGTAACTCCGGTAGCGGCAACATCGGCTTCGGTAACACCGGTAACGGCAACATCGGCTTCGGCAACTGGGGTGATGGCAACAGCGGGTTGGCCAACTGGGGTAATCACAACTCCGGTATCGGGTTGCTCGGTAACGGCAATATCGGTTTCGGCGGGTTCAATGCGGGCACCGACAACATCGGGTTGTTCAACTCCGGTACCGGTAACCGTGGCTTCTTCAACTCCGGCACGGGTAACACCGGTATCGGCAACGCCGGGGATTACAACACCGGTATCGGCAACACGAGTATCGCCAACACCGGGATCGGTAACACCGGCAGCTTTAACACCGGGATCGGTAACACCGGCAACCACAACACGGGCAGTTTCAACGTCGGCAGCTTCAACACCGGCGATGCCAACCCCGGGAGCCAGAACACCGGCAGCTTCAACGGCGGCAACACCAACACCGGCTTCGCCAACGCCGGCGACCTCAACACCGGCTCGTTCAACACCGGCAGCATGAACGTCGGGTCCTTCCAGCTGGCCGACAGCCAGGTGCTCGACGGCTTCAACATCTCCATCGATTTCCCAGCGATTCCGATCGACCTGGTGGCTGGTACCAATGTGGCGATCCCGATCACCGGCCAGTTCGACCCGATCACCATCTACCCGATCATCGTCGACGTTCCGGTCAACGTGACAGGTCTCGGTCTCGCCACCATCAGTGGAACCGTCCCGTCCGCAATCGTCGACCCCATCGTCATCAACCCAATTCGCCTGATGGACGTCGTGTACGGAGCGGACGTACAGATACCCATCCAGATGACGCTGCTGGGCCGACTCGATCTGTCGCTGCCGGGAGTGCTCGGTATCGGTAACTCGCTCGGGTCGTTGGCGTCGGGCTTCTTCAACGGAGTTTCGAACGGGACGTCCGGCTTCCTCAACACGAGCGACCTGAGTTCGGGCTTCGTCAACGCCAACGGCGCGCTGACCTCGGGCTGGTTAAACGCCGGTTCGCTGTTGACGGGCTCGCAGAATCTGGGCGACGCGATCTCGGGCTTCGTCAATACCAGCACCGTGGCCGGGGACGCGGTGATATCCGGCATCGGCAACATCGGCAGCCAAATCTCCGGCTTCTTGCACGGCCAGATGAGTGCGCTGCAGCAGACGCTGACGGACTGGGTGACTCCCTGATGACGTGCTTCCGCAACTACCCCCGAGAAGCTTTCCTGCAATGTAAGGAAGAGGACTGAGCCGGTGAGTTTCCTGACCTTGCCACCCGAGATCAATTCCCTGAACATGCTGCTGGGCGCGGGTTCGGCGCCGATGGCGTCGGTGGCCGCGGCCTGGGACGGTTTGGCGTCCGAGCTGGGTTCGGCGTCGTCGTTTTTCGAGGCGGTGACCTCGGGGTTGGTCAATGATGCCTGGCAGGGTCCGGCTGCGGCGGCGATGGCCTCGGCGGCGTCGCCGTATGCGGCGTGGTTGAGTGCGGCGGGCACGGCGGCTGAGGAGTCGGCGGCTCAGGCGCGTGCGGTGGTGTCGGCCTATGAGACGGCGCGGTCGATGATCGTGCACCCGGCGTTGATCGCGGGCAACCGTAATTCGTTGGTGTCGTTGGTGGTGTCGAACCTGTTCGGCCAGAACGCGCCGGCGATCGCGGCGGCGGAGGAGATCTACGAGCAGTTCTGGGCTCAGGATGTGGTCGCGATGGTCGACTACTACGGCGCGGCGGCGGCTGCGGGGTTGACGCCGTTTGCCAAGGGGCCGTTGGCTCAGTTGGCGGGGGCCGGGGTGCGGTCAAGGCTGTGGTGGGTCAGTTGGCGGCCGGGGTGGGCGGCCTGCAGATCGGCAACGTCAAGGTCAATGTGGCGGGGCTGGGTGTGGGCAGGTTGGGCAGCCTGCTGGGCGGATTCAACCTGAGCAATGTGCTGAGCAGTTTGCAGCTGGGCACCGGCAACCTGGCGAATCTGAATCTGCACAGCCTGGGGTTGGCCGAGGCGGGTACGGGGCGGCGGCGGCCGGGCGGTGGGGGTCTTACGGTCGGCACTTCTCGGGCGGCTGGGGATCCTTCGGTGGCCTGCAGGCGCTGGTCTCGAACGTGTCCAACTCGGGTGTGCTGACCAGCGTGCTGAGTAGCGGCAGCTTGACGAGCCTGCTGAGCAGCCCGACGGTAGGCAGCCTGTTGAGCAGCCCGGTGGTGTCCAATCTGTTGGCCAGCCCTTCGATCAGCAGTCTGCTGAGCGGCAAGAGCCTGGCCGGGTTGTTGAGCAGCAAGTCGGTGAGCAGCCTGTTGAGCAGCCTGCATGTCACCGGCGGCGACGTGACCAGCGTGCTCAACCAGCTGAACGCCTCTGGCGTCGGTACGGCTGCGGCCGGGTGGGGCCACGGCGGTTCGTGGGGCCACTTCGGTGGCGGCTCGTTCCGGGGTCTGTCGTCGTTGAGCGGGCTGCTGAACTCCGACTTCGTCGCCAACCTGGTCAGTAGCAGCAGCGTGAGCAGCATCCTGAGCAGTGCCAACCTGGCCACCCTGGTCAGCAGCCCGACGGTCAGCACACTGTTGAGCAGCCCCATGGTGAGCAACTTGTTGGCCAGCCCATCGGTCAGCAGCTTGTTGAGCAGTCCGGCGCTGAGCGGCCTGCTGAGCAATTCTTCGGTGAGCAGCCTGCTCAGTGGGTTGCACCTGACCAACGGCAGCAGTCTGAGCAACCTGTTGTCGCAGCTGGGTACCACCGGCACCGGCAGTGCGGCGGCGTCGACGTTGTCGACGCCGTGGGTCAACTTCTCGTTGAGCCAGATCACGCGCTTCGTCGACACCCACGGTGGTCTGCAGAGCGTGGTGAACAACCTGTCGAGTTCGCCGGCATTCACCAACTGGATCAACTCCGGGGCGTTGGCTGCCCAGTTGAACAGCCCCGCGGTGAACACCCTGCTGAGCAGCCCAAGTGTGAGCGCCGTGCTGAGCAGCCCGGCGACGGTCAGCAACTTGCTGAGCAGCCCGGTGGTGTCCAACCTGTTGAGCAGCCCCGCCGTGAGTAACCTGCTCAACGGTAAGACGTTGAGCAGTCTGCTCAGCGGCAAGACCCTGACCAGCCTGCTGGACTCCGGGAATCTGAGCAGCCTGTTGTCGCAGACCCTGCACCCGGGCTCGGCCGAAGCGGCCGTGACCGATCTGTTCGGTAATACCGGGACCGGCAATATCGGGTTCGGTAATACCGGTGACAACAACATCGGGTTCGGCAATACCGGTAACGGCAATATCGGTATCGGCAACTCCGGCTTCGATCTTCGGGGCATCCTGAATTCCGGGGTCGGTAACTCGGGGTTGTTCAACACCGGTAGCTACAACACCGGTATCGGCAACTCCGGCATCGCCAACACCGGGTTGTTCAATCCGGGCAATTTCAACACCGGCATCGGTAACCGCGGCAGCTATAACACCGGCAGCTTCAACCAGGGCAGCTTCAACAGCGGTGACTTCAACGGTGGTGACACCAACACCGGCTGGTTCAACAGCGGCAACCTCAACACCGGTATCGGCAACTCGGGCAACATCAACACCGGTATCGGCAACTCCGGCAACATGAACAACGGGATGTTCTTCCGGGGCGACGCTCAGGGCATGCCCGGGTTTACCTACACCGCCCACATCGACGCGATTCCCGTGAGCTTTGGCATGCGAATCCCGTTGAGCATGACCATCTCCGGTGGCACCTTCGACATCACCACGCAGCCGTACACCATCGGCACGATCAATCTCAGCTCGCTGAGCACCATCAACGACGGCTCGACAGTCGGTCCCATCAACGTCCCGTCCATCACGGTCAGCGGCCCGCGGTTGCACCTCCTGGTCGGCGGGCCCAACTACACGGTGTTCGGCGGCATCTTCGGCACCGTCGGTCCGATCGACATCCCGTTCTCGATTCCGGCTGGTCCGGGTTTGGGCAACACCACGACCAGCCCGTCGTCGGGATTCTTCAACAGCGGCTCGGGCAGCTCCTCGGGCTTCTTCAACATGGGCGCCGGCAGTTCGGGGTTGCAGAACCTGGCCTCCTATGCCTCGGGTGTGGGCAACGTCGGCAATCTGGTGTCGGGCATGCACAACCTTGGCAACAGCATCTCGGGGATGGCCAACCTGAGCTCGCTGGATGCGGCGCAGGCTGCGGTCGTGTCCGGTATCGGCAACGTCGGCAGCCAGGTGTCGGGTCTGTTCCACAATGCGGTGACCGACTTCACCACTTTCAGCCTGGGCCTGGGCAACCAGGGTGGCCTGAATGTGGGTGGCGGCAATATCGGGGCGCTGAACTTCGGCTTCGGCAATGTCGGTGGCAGCAACTTCGGCGGCGGCAACCTGGGCGATCTGAACTTCGGGTTCGGTGATCTGGGCAGCCACAACTTCGGGTTCGGCAACCTCGGCGACGGCAACATCGGGTTCGGTAACTCCGGTAGCGGCAACATCGGGTTCGGCAACACCGGTAACGGCAACATCGGCTTCGGCAACTGGGGTAACGGCAACACCGGCTTGGCCAACTGGGGTAACAACAACTCCGGTATCGGCCTGCTCGGTAACGGCAATATCGGCTTCGGTGGCTTGAACGCGGGCACCGACAACATCGGGTTGTTCAACTCCGGTACCGGTAACCGTGGCTTCTTCAACTCCGGCACGGGTAACACCGGTATCGGCAACGCCGGGGATTACAACACCGGTATCGGCAACACGAGTATCGCCAACACCGGTATCGGTAACACCGGCAGCTTCAACACCGGCATCGGCAACACCGGCAACCACAACACCGGCAGTTTCAACGTCGGCAGCTTCAACACCGGCGACGCCAACCCCGGCAACGTCAACACCGGCAGCTTCAACGGCGGAAACACCAACACCGGCTTCGCCAACGCCGGCGACCTCAACACCGGCTCGTTCAACACCGGCAGCATGAACATCGGTTCGTTCCAGCTGGCCGATAGCCAAGGTCTGGGGGGAATCTCCATCCCGATCGAACTGCCGGCGATTCCGATCGACCTGGTGGCGGGCACCAACACGACGATCCCGATCACCGGTCAGATTGACCCGATCACCGTCTACGTCCCGCAGTTCGGCATCCCGGTCAATGTCTCGGCCAGCTTCCTGATCACTCTCAACTTCACTGGCACCCAGATGGGCCCAGCGCTACCCCCAATCGTCGTCAACCCGATCGTCCTGAAGGACCTCGCGGTCGGGGTGAACGTCCAGGTGCCCATCGACCTCACGGTGCTCGGCCGGCTCAACCTGTCGCTACCGGGCCTGACCGGTATCGGGAACTCCGGCGTGCCAGTGTCGTCGGGCTTCTTCAACGGAAGCTCCAGCGGGACTTCCGGATTCTTCAACACGAGCGATCTGACTTCGGGCTTCTCCAACGCCAACGGCGCGCTGACTTCGGGCTGGTACAACTCCGGCTCGCTGCTGTCGGGCTGGCAGAACCTGGGCAACGCGATGTCGGGCCTCGCCAACACCAGCACCGTGGCCGGGAACGCGCTGATCTCCGGCATCGGCAACATCGGCAGCCAGCTCTCCGGCTTCTTGCACGGCCAGATGGGTGCGCTGCAGCAGACGCTGGCGGACTGGGTGACTCCCTGATGACGTGCTTCCGCAACTACCCCCGAGAAGCTTTCCTGCAATGTAAGGAAGAGGACTGAGCCGGTGAGTTTCCTGACTTTGCCACCCGAGATCAACTCGCTGAACATGTTGATCGGTGCGGGATCGGCGCCGATGGCGTCGGTGGCCGCGGCCTGGGACGGTTTGGCGTCCGAGCTCGGCTCGGCGTCGTCGTTTTTCGAGGCGGTGACCTCCGGGCTGATCAACGACGCCTGGCAGGGCCCGGCGTCAACGGCGATGGCCGCAGCGGCGACACCCTACACCGCGTGGCTCAGCGCCGCGGGCACGGCGGCCGAGGCCTCGGCCGCCCAAGCGCGTGCGGTGGTCTCGGCCTATGAGACGGCGCGGTCGATGATCGTGCATCCGGCGTTGATCGCGGGCAACCGTAATTCGTTGGTGTCGTTGGTGGTGTCGAACCTGTTCGGCCAGAACGCGCCGGCGATCGCAGCCGCCGAAGAGATTTACGAGCAGTTCTGGGCCCAGGATGTGGTCGCGATGGTCGACTACTACGGCGGGGCCGCGGCGGCCGCGGCGGGATTGACCCCGTTTGCCAAGGGGCCGTTGGGTCAGTTGGCCGGCGCCAGCGGAATCATCCAGTCCGCAGTCACGCAACTGTCCGGCTTGGCCGGCGGCAATGTCAAAGCCGTCGTCGCAAGCCTGGGTTCCGGGAATCTGAGTGGCCTGAAACTGGGCAGCCTGCTGGGCGGATTCAACCTCAGCGGTGTGCTGAGCAGTTTGCACCTGGGCACCGGCAACCTGGCCAACCTGAACCTGCACAACCTGGGTCTGGGAGGCATCGGCACCGGCGGCGCGGCTGCCGCCGGGTTCGGCGGCGGGTTCGGCCGCCACTTCGGCTCGTGGGGTCACTTCGGCGGCTCGAACCTGCTGATGTCGAGTCTGTCCGGCGGCGCTCTGAGCAACGTCCTGAGCAGCGGTGTCATCGGCAGTGTGCTGAGCACCGGCAGCCTGACCGGCCTGCTGAGCAGCCCGACGGTGAGCAACCTGTTGAGCAGCCCGGCCGTGAGCAGCCTGTTGAGCGGCAAGAGCCTGGCCAACCTGTTGAGCAGCAAGTCGGTGAGCAGCTTGCTGGCCAGTCTGCACGTCAGCACCGGCGACGTGACCAGCGTGCTCAACCAGCTAGGTGTCTCGGGCGCTGGTACGGCAGCCGCAGGTTGGGGTCATCACGGCGCGTGGGGTCACGGTTTCGGCGACTTCGGTGGCGCCGGCCGCGGCCTGGGCTTCCTGACCGGCCTCCTGAACACCGACTTCGTGTCCAACGCGATCAGCAGTGGCAGCGTGAGCGCGCTGTTGAGCGGCACGTCGGTGACCGGTCTGCTGAACAGCTCCGCGGTCAACACCCTGCTCAGCAGCACCACCGTCACCAGCTTGCTGAGCAGCCCGACGGTGAGCAGCCTGCTCAGCAGCCCGACCGTGAGCAGCCTGCTGAGCAGCAAGACGGTCAGCAGCCTGATCGGCAGTCTGCACCTGAGCAACGGAAGCAGCCTGAGCAACCTGCTGACTCAGCTGGGCGTGGGCGCCACCGGTTCGGGCGGGCCTAGTGCCGCTTCGACGCTGTCGACCCCGTGGGGCAATTTCTCGCTGAACCAGATCACGAACTTCGTCGAGACCCACGGTGGCCTGCAGACGGTGCTGAACAACTTGTCGAGTTCGCCGGCTTTTACCAACTGGGTGAACTCCGGGGCGTTGGCCAGCCAGCTGAGCAGTCCCGCGGTGACCAATCTGCTGAGTAGTCCGGCCGTCACTACCCTGGTGAACAGCCCCCCGGTGAGCAGTTTGTTGAGCAGCCCGATGGTGAGCGGCCTGCTGGCCAGCCCGTCGGTGGGCAGTTTGTTGAGCAGTCCGGCGCTGAGCGGCCTGTTGAGCAACACCTCGGTGAGTAGCCTGCTCAGTCATGTGCACCTGACCAACGGCAGCAGCCTGAGCAACCTGTTGTCCCAGTTGGGTAGCAGCGGTAGTGCGGGTGCGGCGGCGTCGGTGTTGTCGACGCCGTGGGGCAACTTCTCGTTGAGTCAGATCACGCGGTTCATCGACACCCATGGTGGGTTGCAGGCCGTGGTGACCAGTCTGTCGAGTTCGCCGGCGTTCACCAACTGGGTGGATTCCGGGGCATTAGCCGCCCAGTTGAACAGCCCCGCGGTGAACACGCTGCTGAGCAGCCCGGCGGTCACCACGGTGACCAGCCTGCTGAGCAGCCCGAGCACGGTCACCAACTTGTTGAGCAGCCCGGTGGTGTCCAACCTGTTGAGCAGCCCCGCCGTGAGTAACCTGCTCAACGGTAAGACGTTGAGCAGTCTGCTCAGCGGCAAGACCCTGACCAGCCTGCTGGACTCCGGGAATCTGAGCAGCTTCTTGTCGCAGCACGTGAACCCCGCGGCCGCGACAGCCGCCGTCACCGATGCCTTCGGCAACACCGGTACCGGCAATATCGGGTTCGGTAATACCGGTGACAACAACATCGGGTTCGGCAATACCGGTAACGGCAACATCGGCATCGGCAATAACGGGTTCGATCTGAACGGGATCCTGAATTCCGGGGTGGGTAACTCGGGGTTGTTCAACACCGGTAGTTACAACACCGGTATCGGCAACTCCGGTATCGCCAATACGGGGTTGTTCAATCCGGGCAGCTTCAACACCGGCATCGGTAACCGCGGCAGCTATAACACCGGCAGCTTCAACCAGGGCAGCTTCAACAGCGGTGACTTCAACGGTGGTGACACCAACACCGGCTGGTTCAACAGCGGCAACCTCAACACCGGTATCGGCAACTCGGGCAACATCAACACCGGTATCGGCAACTCCGGCAACATGAACAACGGGATGTTCATCCGGGGCGACGCTCAGGGCATGCCCGGGTTTACCTACACCGCCCACATCGACGCGATTCCGGTGGACTTCGGGATGCGAATCCCGTTGAACCTGACCATTTCCGGCGGCACCTTCGACATCACTACCCAGCCGTTCACCATTCCCCAATTCCCGCTCACTGTCAGCGGCCTGCTGAGCGGCGGCTACGTCGGTCCGATCAACGTCCCGGTCATCACGGTCAGCGGACCACAGCTGAGCCTGGTCGTCGGCGGCCCGGGATACACACTGTTCGGCGGCATCACCGGCACTGTCGGCCCGATCGATATCCCGTTTGGGATCCCGGCGGGTCCGGGTTTGGGCAACACCACGGCCACCCCGTCGTCGGGATTCTTCAACAGCGGCTCGGGTAGTTCGTCGGGCTTCTTCAACCTGGGTGCCGGCAGTTCGGGGCTGCAGAACATGGGGCTGAGTGCCTCGGGTGTGGGCAACGTGGGCAACATGCTCTCGGGCATGCGCAACCTGGGCAACTCGATGTCGGGCTGGTTCAACGTGAGCTCGCTGGACGCCGCGCAGGCTGCGGTGGTCTCCGGTCTCGGCAACGCGGGCAGTCAGGTGTCGGGTTTGTTCCACGACGCCGTCACCGACTTCACCACTTTCAGCCTGGGGATCGGCAACCAGGGTGGCCTGAACGTGGGTGGGGGCAATATCGGGGCGCTGAACTTCGGCTTCGGCAATGTCGGTGGCAGCAACTTCGGCGGCGGCAACCTGGGCGATCTGAACTTCGGGTTCGGTGATCTGGGCAGCCACAACTTCGGGTTCGGCAACCTCGGTGACGGCAACATCGGGTTCGGTAACTCCGGTAGCGGCAACATCGGCTTCGGTAACACCGGTAACGGCAACATCGGCTTCGGCAACTGGGGTGACGGCAACACCGGCTTGGCCAACTGGGGTAACAACAACTCCGGGATTGGCCTGCTGGGTAGCGGCAATGTCGGCTTCGGTGGGTTGAATGCGGGCACCGACAACATCGGGTTGTTCAACTCCGGTACCGGTAACCGCGGCTTCTTCAACTCCGGCACCGGAAACACCGGTATCGGCAATGCCGGTGACTACAACACCGGTATCGGCAACACCAGCATCGCCAACACCGGTATCGGCAACACCGGCAGCTACAACACCGGCATCGGCAACACCGGCAACCACAACACGGGCAGTTTCAACGTCGGCAGCTTCAACACCGGCGATGCCAACCCGGGCGATCTGAACACCGGCAGCTTCAACGGCGGCAGCATCAACACCGGCTTCGCCAACGCCGGCGACCTCAACACCGGCTCGTTCAACACCGGCAGCATGAACCTGGGTTCGTTCCAACTGGCCGACAGCCAGGGGCTGGACGGCTACAGCATCCCGATCGATTTGCCGGGGATTCCGATCGACCTGGTGGCCCACACTGACGTGGCGATCCCGGTCACCGGTTACATCCACCCGATCACCATCCAACCGATCCCAACTTTCGGCATCCCGGTCCGTGCGCAGATTTCAGTGCTGCTTACCTTCACTTTCGCTGGAACCCTCGCGTCCCCGGTGATCGACCCCATCGTCATCAACCCGATCGTCTTCAACAACCTCTCCGTCGGGGCGAACATCCAGATCCCCGTCGATCTGACACTGCTCGGCCGACTCAACCTGGGTGTACCGGGTCTGCTCGGCATCGGGAACTCGGGCGGATCCGTATCTTCGGGCTACTTCAACGGAGATGCCAACGGGACCTCCGGGTTCTTCAACTCGAGCAACCTGAGTTCGGGCTTCGCCAACGCCAACGGGGCGTTGACGTCGGGCTGGTACAACAACGGCTCGCTGGTCTCCGGGTTCCAGAACCTGGGCAATGCGATTTCGGGCATCGCAAACACCAGCGACGTGGCCGGGGCCGCGTTGATGTCCGGCATCGGCAACATCGGCAACCATCTCTCCGGCATCCTGCAGGGCCAGACACAGCTGTTCTCGCAGTGGGCACAGAACATCTCTCCCTTCCACTTCAACACCGAGGTCGGATAGCAGCTGCTGGGGGCATCTGCCGCGTGACAGACTGGATGCATGGCTGCGCTGTCGGCGGTGGTGTTCACGCTGAGCGGTTGGCTCGGGCTGTATCTGCTGGCCCGCGATCCGCGCAAGCCGGTGCTCGTGCTGGCCGCGGTCGGCTTGTGCGGCTTCGCGTCGGTGGTGGCGCTGGACGCGGTGCGGACCATCAGCGTTCGGCACGCGCACCTGCTCAGCCAGCTCGAGGTCTACCTTGTCGCCGTCCCGGGCGTGGCGTGGTTCGCGGTGCTCCTCGAGCTGGCCCGACCGTCCGATAGCGCCCGGGGCCGCAACCGGGAGATCGTGTTGGTCACCGGGGTTGCCGCGCTGACGCTGCTGGGAGCGGCGATGGCGGGCAACGTCGACGCTCCATTAAGACTCGGGCACTGGCTGATGTGCGCGGTGATCTCACTGTCCACGCTGGGCGCGATGGCGGTCAACGCCGTGCGGCCCACCCGGCCGGCTTCGGTCACCGGGGCCGTCGTGGTGGCGACTCTGTTCTTCGCGCTGGCCAATGCGATTCTGATCATTCCGCTGGGTCTGGTGCCCAGTTGGCTGGCGCTGGCGTCGACGGGTGTCGACGTGTTGTTGCTCGGTGGTGCGGTGGCGCTGTGGGACGCCTTCGACGAGGGTCAGGCGCTGCGTGCCGACATGGCGCGCTCGTTCGCCGGCTGCACGGCGGTGGCGACGCTGTTCGGCGGCCAGGCACTGATCGGCCTGGCGGTGACGCGCGGTGAGCCGGGTGCGCAGACGGCGTTGACCGTGCTGCTGTTCACCAGCCTGGCGATCTCGATCACGGTCCAGGTGCTGGCCGACCCACTGGCCGGACTGCTGGACCGGCTGGCGTTCTCGCGGTCACCCGAGCTGCGGGCCAGCCGGGCCGCGCTGCGCGACGCCGGTGCCGCGTTGCCGCTGCGGTCGCAAGACCCCCTCGTCGACGTCGACGACGACACCTTCGTGCGGCTCACCCGACGGGCGCTGGGCCACTATGGCGATCTGACCAAGTTGGTTGCCAGCCCGCTGACCGCGCTGCCGGTGATCGACGAGCGGCTGGCCGCCCGTGGGGCGCCCGACCACCCGGTGGAGCGGGCCAACGAACTCAAGGCCGTGCTGGCCGACGGCATCGGGCGGCTCAAGCCCCGCGACAGCGGCGACTTCGGCACCACCGAGGAATGGCGTTACTACAACTCGCTGTACTTCCCCTACGTGGTCGGGGTACGCGCGTATGCGCAAAACGCCACCGCGGCCGGCCTGGATCCGACCGCGCGGCAGGCATGGCAATGGCTGGTGACCGAGGTGCCGCAGCGCTCGCTGCACAACTGGCAGAATGCGGCGGCGAAGTTGATCGCCGCCGACCTGCGCGGCCGGGTCGCGGTTACCAGCGACTAGAGTCGCGGTTTCCCAGGCGCCTACCGACAGACGGAGAACAGCTGTGCCGAGCAAACTTCCACCGCCCAAGGTCGTGCAGATGATCGACGCCGCGCGTCATCACTTGGCCCAGTTGCACCGCCGCATGGTGCCCCCGCCGGTCGCGATGATGGAGATGGTCTCCAACGCGTGGGTGTCCCAGGCGATCGTCGCGGCCGCCGAGCTCGGCATCGCCGACGCGCTCGCCGGCGGCCCGTTATCGGCCCAGGAATTGGCGACCGCCGTCAACGCGGACGCCGATGCGCTGCGCCGACTGCTCAGGGCGCTGATCAGCAGAGGCATTTTCCGGCAGCGCCGCGACGGGCGTTACGACCTCACGCCACTTGCCGGCACGCTGCGCCGCGACGCGGAGATCCCGCTCACCGGATGGGCGCGGTGGCTGGGCTCCCCGCAACACCGCGAGCATTGGAGCCATCTCACCGATGCCATCCGCACCGGCCGGTCCGTCATACCCGCGCTGCGCGGCAAACCGGCCTTCGAGTACCTGGCCGCCGAGCCCGAGCTCGGCGAGATCTTCAACCAGGCCATGACGGGCGGATCCGCCTTGTCGATCGGACCGGTGATCGCCGCCTACGACTTCAGCCGGTTCGCCACCATCGTCGACGTCGGCGGCGGCCACGGCCGGCTGCTGGCCGAGATCCTGGCGGCCACCCCGGCGGCGCGCGGCGTGCTGTTCGACCAGCCCCAGGTGGTTGCCGGGGCCCCGGCCGTCCTGGCCGAACGCGGCGTCGCCGAGCGCACCCGGATTGCCGAGGGGTCCTTCTTCGAGTCCGTGCCGGCCGGCGGCGACGCGTACATCCTCAAGAGCGTGATCCACGACTGGCCTGACGACGACGCCGTGCGGATCCTGCGCAATGTGCGGGCGGCGGCCGAGGCCGGCTGCCACCTACTACTGGTCGAGTTCGTGATTCCCAAGCACCACCGGGAATTCGTGGGCAACTGGCTGGACCTGGAGATGTTGATCGCCCTGGACGCACGCGAACGTACCGCCGCCGAGTTCGAGCGATTGTTCGACCGGGCCGGCTTCCAATTGCAGCGGGTGGTGGAGACGGCGTCGCCGTTCAGCGTGCTCGAGGCCCGAGCGGTCTGAGGCCCGCGGCACAAAACTCCTGGTCGCGGCGCAGCTGGCAGTAGATGGCAGCGTCATGCGTCGATCTGGCAGTGCCCGAACGGCACCGTCGAAGCTGTCCGAACCGACCGTGCAAGACAGCTAGGAGCACCCCATGACCGCCATCCCAGGCCCCGCCACCCGGCCCCTCAACGACTCGACGGACTCGCTGCTGCGGTTCGCCATGCGCGCCGACGCCACCCTGACCGGCCTGATGGGCCTGGTGGTGGCCGCCGCCGCCGACCCGATCTCGCGGCTGACCGGCCTGACTTCCGGCCAGGAGTACAGCATGGGCGGCTTCTTCGTGCTCTACGGGCTGGCCGTGTTCAGTCTGGCCGCGCTGCCCGACCTGCGCCGTGCCGGGATCGGCGTCGTGGTGGCCAACCTGGCCTACACCGTGGCGGCGATCGTCGCGGCCGAGCTGGTGCCGATGACGGCGGTCGGCGTGGCCGCGACGCTGGCCTCCGGCGTCTACACCGCGGCGTTCGCGGGACTGCAGTACCTGGGAGTGCGCCGCGTCACGGCGTAACTCCCCTCATGAACCGATGCGGGGTCGCCACCGCCCGAGCGTTGTGGTTGTGGCCCCGCATCGGCATTCGAGCTGGGGAAAGTTACAGCTTGCGCAGCCGCAGCCGGTTGATGGAGTGGTCGGCGTCCTTGCGTAGCACCAGAGTGGCCCGCGGCCGGGTGGGCAGGATGTTCTCCACCAGGTTGGGCCGGTTGATCGACCGCCAGATTTCCTTGGCCGCGACGACGGCCTGCGGGTCCGACAGATCCGAGTAGTGGTGGAAGTGCGATTCCGGGTTGGCGAACGAGGTGCTGCGCATGGCCAGGAACCGCGACACGTACCACTGTTCGATGTCCTCGATCCGGGCGTCGACGTACAGCGAGAAGTCGAACAGGTCCGACACCATCAGCGTCGGACCGGTCTGCAATACGTTGAGTCCTTCCAGAATCAAGATGTCGGGATGACGAACGACGTGTTTGGCGCCGGGGATGATGTCGTAATGCAGGTGTGAATACACCGGTGCGCACGCATATTCCGACCCGGATTTCACCGACGTGACGAAGCGCATCAACGCGCGGCGGTTGTAGCTTTCCGGAAAACCTTTGCGGTGCATCAGATTTCGCCGGTTGAGTTCGGCGTTGGGATACAGGAAGCCGTCGGTGGTCACCAGATCTACCCGCGGGTGGTGATCCCAGCGGGCCAGCAGCGCCTGCAGCACACGGGCCGTCGTCGATTTGCCGACGGCCACGCTGCCCGCCACGCCGATGATGAACGGCACCGGCCGGTCGGGGTTCTGTTGCGGCTCGCCGAGGAATTCCGCGGTGGCGGCGAACAACCGCTGTCGCGCGGCGACCTGCAGGTGGATGAGCCGGGCCAGCGGCAGGTAGACCTCCTCGACCTCCAACAGGTCGATCTGTTCGCCGAGACCACGAAGGCCGATCAGTTCCTCTTCGGTCAGGGCCAGCGGGGTCGCCATACGGAGCGACCGCCATTGTTTTCGGTCGAACTCGACGTATGGGCTCGGCTCGCTCGGCCGCGGCATTGGGCCATTTTTGCAGGACCGTAAGCGGCGCTGACCGTTGGGCCGGTCAAACCGTGCCTGAGCCGGCAAAAGGCACGCTGGATAGACTGACGCACGTGACTGCCGCACCCGATGCCCACGTTTCCGCCCGTGATACCGCCTCGTTGATGTCGTCGCCGCTCGACGAGGTCGACCCCGATATCGCCGAGCTGTTGGGCAAGGAACTGGGGCGCCAGCGCGACACCCTGGAGATGATCGCGTCGGAGAATTTCGTGCCGCGATCGGTGCTGCAGGCGCAGGGCAGCGTGCTGACCAACAAGTACGCCGAGGGTCTGCCGGGCCGGCGCTACTACGGCGGCTGCGAGTACGTCGACGTGGTGGAGAACATCGCCCGCGACCGGGCCAAGGCGCTGTTCGGCGCCGACTTCGCCAATGTGCAGCCGCATTCGGGCGCCCAGGCCAACGCCGCGGTGCTGGCCGCGCTGATGTCGCCGGGGGAGCGGCTGCTGGGCCTGGATCTGGCCAACGGCGGGCACCTGACCCACGGGATGCGGCTGAACTTCTCCGGGAAGTTGTACGAGAACGCCTTTTACGGCGTCGACCCCACCTCGCATCGGGTCGACATGGACGTGGTGCGGGCCCAGGCGCTGCAGTTCCGTCCCCAGGTGATCATCGCGGGCTGGTCGGCCTACCCGCGGATTCTGGACTTCGCGGCGTTCCGGTCCATCGCCGACGAGGTGGGCGCCAAATTGTGGGTCGACATGGCGCATTTCGCCGGCCTGGTCGCCGCGGGGCTGCATCCGTCGCCGGTGCCGCATGCCGACGTGGTGTCCACCACCATCCACAAGACGCTGGGCGGTGGGCGTTCCGGAATGATCATCGGCAAGCAGGAGTACGCCAAGGCGATCAACTCGGCGGTGTTCCCCGGCCAGCAAGGCGGCCCGCTGATGCACATCATCGCCGGCAAGGCGGTGGCGCTGAAGATCGCCGGTACGCCCGAGTTCGCCGAGCGCCAGCAGCGAACCCTCAGCGGGGCCCGGATCCTGGCGGACCGGCTGCTGGCCGACGACGTCGCCAAGGCCGGTGTATCGGTGGTCAGCGGCGGCACCGACGTCCACTTGGTGCTGGTCGACCTGCGTGATTCGCCGCTGGACGGGCAGGCTGCCGAAGATCTGTTGCACGAGGTCGGCATCACGGTCAACCGCAACGCCGTGCCCAACGACCCGCGGCCACCGATGGTCACTTCGGGGCTGCGGATCGGGACGCCCGCACTGGCCACCCGCGGTTTCGGCGACGCCGAGTTCACCGAGGTGGCCGACGTCATCGCCACCGCGCTGGCGGCGGGCGCCTCCGCCGATGTGTCCGGCCTGCGCGCCCGGGTGACCCGCCTGGCCAGGGAGTTCCCGCTCTACGACGGGCTCGAGGACTGGAGCCTGGTCGGGCGCTAGCTGGCGCCGGAGCAACCGTCTCCGGTCTGCAATTCCAGCCTGTTCGGCTTCACCTAACTGTGACGCGACACGGCGCGCGCAGAGTTGAAAGAACCTGTGTCAGCGGGTTACAGTTACCGCATGGCACAGAAACCTGTCGCTAACGCGCTCACTCTGGAACTCGAGCCTGTGGTGGAAGCCAACGTGGACCGCCACCTGCGCACCGAGGACATCTGGTTCGCCCACGATTACGTGCCGTTCGACCGCGGCGAGAACTTCGCGTTCCTCGGCGGACGGGACTGGGATCCCTCCCAGGCGACCCTGCCGCGCTCGATCACCGACGCCTGCGAGATCCTGCTGCTGCTCAAGGACAACCTGGCCGCGCATCACCGCGAGTTCGTCGAGCACTTCATCCTCGAGGACTACTGGGGACGCTGGATCGGCCGCTGGACCGCCGAAGAGCACCTGCATGCGATCGCCCTGCGCGAGTACCTGGTGGTGACCCGCGAGGTCGACCCGACCGCCAACGAACAGGCCCGCGTCCAGTACGTGATGAAGGGCTACCGTGCCGAGCACTACTCGCAGGTCGAGACCCTGGTCTACATGGCCCTGTCGGAGCGTTCGTACGGCACCTTCTGCCGCAACCTCGCCGCCCGGATCGAAGAGCCGATCCTGGCCGGGCTGATCGACCGGATCGCCCGGGACGAAGCGCGGCACGAGGAGTTCTTCGCCAACCTGGTCGCCCATCTGCTCGACTACACCCACGACGAGACGATCGCGGCGATCGCCGCCCGCGCGGCCGACCTCGAGGTGCCCGGCGCCGACATCGAGGCCTACGCCGACAAGCTGCAAAACGTCGCCGACGCCGGCATCTTCGACGCGGCGCAGCTGCAGCAGGTGATCTCCGAGCGGATCACCGCCTGGGGGCTGGCCGACGAGCCGGCGCTCAAGCAGTTCGTCACCGACTGACCCGATCTCGCCGATCGGCGTATTGCATTTTGCGTGTCACGGTTTTGTCTCGGCGCGCCTGCGCTGCGGGGGTGCGGCCACCGGAGTAGCGTCCCCCTCGATGGCCAGCGACTTGCTCTGCTGCCAGGGCGGCACTCCCGGTTTCTGCACCGGTAACCACACCGGTCGTAGGAAAGGCAGGACCGGACCCGGTCCTGGTGCCGCGGCCCCCGCCGACACGCTCGCGTGGGTCCGCCCGAGCGCTATCCGCTCGAGGAGCGCCCCGTGACCGAAACCCGGACGTACGTGCTCGACACCTCCGTACTGCTGTCCGACCCCTGGGCTTGCAGTCGGTTTGCCGAGCACGAGGTGGTGGTTCCGCTGGTTGTGATCAGCGAACTGGAAGCCAAACGTCACCACCACGAGCTGGGATGGTTCGCCCGCCAGGCGTTGCGGTTGTTCGACGACCTGCGTCTTGAGCACGGCCGGTTGGATCAGCCGATTCCGGTTGGCGCGCAGGGCGGTTCGCTGCACGTCGAGCTCAACCACACCGACCCGTCGGTGCTGCCGGCAGGGTTCCGGACCGACAGCAACGACTCGCGGATCCTGAGCTGTGCCGCCAACCTGGCCGCCGAGGGCAAGCGGGTCACGTTGGTGAGCAAGGACATTCCGCTGCGGGTCAAGGCCGCCGCGGTCGGGTTGCCGGCCGACGAGTACCACGCACAGGACGTGGTGGTGTCCGGCTGGTCGGGGATGCGCGAGATCGAGGTGGCCGCCGAGGACATCGGCGAGTTGTTCGCCGACGGCGAGATCGACCTGGCCGAGGCCCGGGATATGCCGTGCCACACCGGGGTTCGGCTGCTCGGCGGTAGCTCGCACGCGCTGGGCCGGGTGACCCCTGCCAAACGCGTCCAACTGGTCCGCGGTGACCGGGAGGTGTTCGGCCTGCGGGGCCGCTCCGCCGAGCAGCGCGTTGCGCTGGACCTGCTGCTGGACGAGTCGGTGGGCATCGTCTCGCTCGGCGGCAAAGCCGGCACTGGAAAGTCGGCGCTGGCCTTGTGTGCCGGGCTGGAAGCCGTGTTGGAGCGGCGCACCCAGCGCAAGGTGGTGGTGTTCCGGCCCCTGTACGCCGTCGGCGGCCAGGAGCTGGGCTACCTGCCCGGCAGCGAGAGCGACAAGATGGGCCCGTGGGCGCAGGCGGTGTTCGACACGCTGGAAGGGCTGGCCAGCCCGGCCGTCCTCGAGGAGGTGCTGTCCCGCGGCATGCTCGAGGTGCTGCCGCTGACCCACATCCGCGGCCGGTCGCTGCACGACTCGTTCGTGATCGTCGACGAGGCGCAGTCGCTGGAACGCAACGTGCTGCTCACCGTGCTGTCCAGGCTGGGCACCGGATCCCGGGTGGTACTCACCCACGACATCGCGCAGCGCGACAACCTGCGGGTGGGCCGGCACGACGGGGTGGCCGCGGTGATCGAGAAGCTCAAGGGTCATCCGCTGTTCGCGCACATCACGCTGCTGCGCAGCGAGCGGTCGCCGATCGCGGCGCTGGTCACCGAGATGCTCGAGGAAATCGCCGGTCCGAACTGAGCGCTCGGCCGGCCGGGACGGCGTTTCGGTAAACTTTCCCGGTGCCGAAACGACCCGACAACCAGGCCTGGCGCTACGGGCGCATGGTCTTCGGTGTGGTCGTGGCCGCGGCCGTCCTGGTGATCGGTGGCCTGACCGGCCACGTCACCCGGGCCGACGACGCGAACTGTGCGGTGGTCAAGTGCATCGCGCTGACCTTCGACGACGGTCCCGGTCCCTACACGGACCGGTTACTGCAGATCCTGCGGGACAACGACGCCAAGGCCACGTTCTTCCTGATCGGCAACAAGGTGGCCGCCAACCCGTCGGGCGCCAAGCGGATCGCCGACGCGGGCATGGAGATCGGCAGCCACACCTGGGAACACCCCAACATGACGACGATCCCGCCCGAGGACATCGCCGCCCAGTTCGCCCGCGCCAACGACGCCATCACCGCCGCGACCGGACGAACACCGGTGCTGTATCGGCCCGCGGGCGGGCTGTCCAACCCGGCGGTGCGCCAGACCGCCGCCACGTTCGGCCTGGCCGAGATCCTGTGGGACGTCATCCCGTTCGACTGGGCCAACGACGCCAACACCGCGGCGACGCGGCAGGTGCTGATGACTCAGATCAAACCGGGGTCGGTGGTGCTGTTCCACGACACCTACTCCAGCACCGTCGACCTGGTCTACCAGTTCATCCCGGTGCTCAAGGCCAACGGCTATCACCTGGTCACGGTCAGTGAGCTGCTCGGCCCCCGCGCGCCGGGCAGCAGCTACGGCAGCCGGGAAAACGGTCCGCCCGCCAACCAGTTGCACGACATCCCGGCCGCGCAGATACCGGCGTTGCCCAACACGCCGTCGCCGAAGCCGATGCCGAACTTCCCGATCACCGATATTCCGGGGCAGAACTCCGGCGGACCGAACAACGGTGCCTGACGACTCGGGACCCAAGTCGGCCCTGCGCTTGTCGCTGCAGTATGCAGCCGACCTGAGCCTGGCCTACGTGCTGGCCGTGATCGACGCTGCCGCCATTCTGATCCCGCTGCGCGGGCACACTCTCGGCGTGGCCGACGCCGACTTCGCCGAGCGGAACACGGCTTTGGTGGCGCTGCTGGTGGTGTTGAGCACCGTGACAGTGGCGGTCGCCGGGCCGCTGATCCTGGCGCCCACGCTGCGCTGGTATGTGGCCGGTGCCGAGCCCACCGCCGAACAACGCGATGCCGCAATGAAAATCGCCGGCAAGCAGTCGGCGTTGCTGGCGGGGGTCTGGATCGGCAGCGGCGCGATCCTGTTGCTGGTCAACCGTGCCGGCGGTGGGGCGCTGCTGGTGCCGATCCTGCTGGGAGTGGCATTGGGCGGCGCGGCGGCTGCCGGCACGGGTCTGTTGCTGGCGCAGCGCACGCTGCGGCCGATCATGGGCGTCGCGACCCGGGGTTGCGAACCGCGACTGGTGGTGCCGGGGGTGCTCGCCCGGCTGGTCCTGCTGTGGTTTCTGTGCAGCGCGTTGCCCATCGGCGTCATCGCGACCTTCGTGGGTTTGCGGTCCGCCGGTTGGCTCATCGACCGGTCCGCGGCCCTGGACGTGCCGGTGCTGGTGGTGTCGCTGGCCGCGCTGGTTCTGGGGCTGCCGACGATGATCCTGACGTCGCGGTCGATCTCCGACCCGGTGGGCGAAGTCGCCGACGCGATGGCCGAAATCGAGCACGGCCACATGGGCACCTATGTCGGGGTGTACGAACGTTCCCAAATCGGGCGTCTGCAAAGCGGATTCAACCGGATGGTCACCGGTTTGGAGGAACGCGAGCGGATCCGTGACTTGTTCGGCCGGCACGTCGGGACCGATGTGGCCCGGCGCGCTTTGGAGGAAGGCTCCTCGCTCTCCGGCGACGTGGTGGAGGCGGCGGTCCTCTACATCGACCTGGTCGGATCCACCGGGCTCGCCGAAAGCCTTCCGCCGCAAGAGGTTGCCGAGGTGCTCAACGACTTCTTCCGGATCGTCGTCGACACCGTGCACGAATTCCGGGGTTTGATCAACAAATTCGAGGGCGACGCCGCCCTGGTGATCTTCGGCGCGCCCTTGCGCTCCGAACAGCCGGCCTCCGACGCGCTGGCCACGGCGCGTGCGCTGGCGGCCAAGCTGCGCCGACTTCCGTTGGTGGACTTCGGGATCGGTGTCTCCGCCGGCCGCGTGTTCGCGGGCAACATCGGTGCGGAGAACCGCTACGAGTACACCGTGATCGGCGACGCCGTCAACGAAGCCGCGCGGTTGGCCGACCTGGCCAAGACCTCGGATCGGCGAATCCTGTGCTCGGGCGCCGCGATCGAACGCGCCGAAACGGCCGAGCGCAAACGCTGGAGCGAGCGCTATTCCACGGTGCTGCGCGGCCGCTCCGAACCCACCCACGTCTCGGCGCCGGTGGGCGACGACTGAGCCTGCCCGGCTGCGCTACTTCTTGGTGACCTTCAGCGCCGCGATGGCGCCGTCGACGATGGCCTGCGACGCCGAGTCGCCGATCGGCACCGCACCCAGGAAGATGGTCACCGGTTTGGTGTTCACCGCGACGATGGTGACGGTGTCGCCCTTGACCCCGCGCGAGGCGTCACCGATGGCGACGTCGGCCTGCACCTTGGCGGCCTTGACGCCGTCGACGGTGATAGACGACGTGTTCTTGGGGCCCAGCGAGGGCGAAACCTGGTTGTAGCCGGGTCCGGCGGCGACGCAGTCCAGCAGTTTGGACGCTTGGGCGCTGACGTCCATGCTGGTCACGAAGTTGGTCACGGCCACTTCGACCTGCATCATCCACTGGTTGCCGCCGGCCACCTCTTTGGCCAGGCCCGCTCCGTCGATCAGGTTCGGGTTCTGGTCGTCGATGTAGGGCTGCCACCCGGACGCCACGCTGGCCGGGAAGGACAGCGTGCCGGCGGTCACCGTGTCGCCGGTGGGCATGGCGCCACCGGACACGTTCGGGGTGCAATCGGTGGCCGTCTGCTGGCCGCTGCCCGGACCTGAGGTCTCGGTAGTGGTGCTCGGCGAGGATGTCGCGGACGTTGAGCTCTTGCCGCTGTTGAGGGAGACGACCAGGACCACTACCAGGATGATCGCGCCCAGCACCGCGATGCCGCCGACGATCAGCCAGGGCAGCTTGGAGTTCTTCGGCGGCGGCCCCGGCGGGTAGGGCCCACCCGGGCCACCCGGGCCACCCGGTCCGACGGGTCCGCCCGGCCAGCCGGGCGGCTGTTGGCCGGGCTGGGTGAATTGTTGCGGAGGGTAGCCGGGGTTGCCGTAGGGGTCGGTGCCGTATGGGGCGGCGGGCTGCTGGTAGGGGTAGGGGGCGGCCTGGGTGGGTTCAGCCGGCTGTCCGCTCCATTCCGGCGGCTGTCCACTCCAATAAGGTTGCTGCCCATACGGATTCGTTCCGTAG